>DATKZB010000125.1:0-2359 GCA_035528235.1 Phycisphaerae bacterium | reverse complement strand
CGGCGGACCTGGCGGTCCTCATGATTCACCTCGCCCGCTGATCGCTTCCTCCGCTGCGCGCCGTTCGCCGCCCCGCGACGACACCGCCCTGCAGTTCGTCTTCGACATGGACAACCTCTTCCAGGTCGGCTCGTACACGCTTGCCTCCTACGGCACGCTCTCCGGCACGTTCTCCAGCGCCAGCCTGGGTGCCTACGCAACCGGCGTGAATTACGGGACGGGCACCAGCGACGCGATCACCATCGAGGTGCTGGCTGGCCTCGTGGCGGGCGACGCCAACATGGACCGCACCACCAACGCCCTCGACTACGTGGTCGTGTCGAACAACTACAACTCCGGCTCGAAGTGGGCCGAGGGCGACGTCAACGGCGACGGCGAGGTCAACGCCCTGGACTACGTGGAGATCTCGAACAACTATGGCTCGCACGCGCCCGAGCCGGCCACCTTGGCCCTGCTGGGCCTCGGCGGCCTCGGCCTGGTCCTCGGCAGGAAACGTAAGTAACACGCTGTTTCATACCTCCCTCTCCCCCTGCGGGAGAGGGTAGGGTGAGGGGGAAAGAAACTGAGCGGCGACCCACTCGCCTCGTCGAGTCGCCTGTGGCGACCGGGACGCCGCTTCTTTTTTCCCCCTGCCACGGCGTAGTCCCGATTCATCGGGACGAAGCCGGGCCGCGCGCCGTAGCCGGCCTGGGTCTCCAGCCGGGGGTTGCCACGGCAAGACCCATCAGGAGAGCCCTGGCAGTCGCTCCGGGCAGCGTCCTCATTTTGCCCCCTGTGTCGCGTCGGCGCCCGGCGGCGGGGGCGTGCGGCGGCCCGCGCCCGAGACGTCGATCGGCCGGATGCCCAGTTTCAGGGCGGGCGAGTCGGGGGCGAACCGGCAGACACCCTTCTCCACGCCGGGGAGCAACTTCGGGTCGGCGCCGGGCACGGCCATCGCCTCGGCGCCCGCGGCGGCATAGTCTCTCAGGGCCACGCCCTCGATCTTGCCGACCTCGCTCCACAGCATATTATCCTTGAAGGTGCTCATGGCGGCGGGGTTGGTGAACGTGATCTTGCCGCCGGCTGCCACGACGTTCTTCTCAAAGGTGAACTCCGAGGACCGGGGAAACGTGATCTTGGCGTCGCCCGCGGCCACGAAGAAATTATTGCGAATCGTGTTCCTGACGGCCATGTGGTTGTGGGAGGGCCATGCCACGCCGAACGCCAGGTTGCCCTCGACGAGGCAGTCCTCGGCCCGTTCGTCCAGGTAGTACGCGCTGGCCCCGTACCCGCCAGTGTCGGTGATGTCGCGGATGAAGTTGCCGCGCATGACCAGCCGCCTCGGGCTGAACGAGTAGATGCCGGCCCCGTCGTGGAGGACCTTCATGGCGCGGTAGATGAGGTTGCTCTCGATGCGAACGTCCTCGCCGCTGAAGTTGACGGCCGAGTATGACGTGTCGTGGACCTCGTTGTGCGCCACGAGGGACTGCGGCCCGCCGCCGAAGATGCCGATGCCGCTCGGGCATATCAGGCCCACGTCGTGCACCAGGTTGTCGGCCACGATCAGGCCCTTGCCGCGGACCACGATGCCGCCGGCGCCGGTGTGGTGCACGTCGCAGTTCTCGACGTGCAGGCCGACGGAGTTGGACGCCTTGACGCCCTGCCCCCCGACGTGAAAGACCGCGAGGTCCGCCAGGCGGCATTCCTCGGTCTCGCTCAGTGTGACCGCGCCCTCATACTTGCCCGCGCCGAAGCCTCCCGGTGCCAAGGGGATGCCCGTGACCGTCAGCGACAGGCCCCGGATCGTGACGGCGCGCACGGGGGCGCCCTTCTTGCCCTCCAGGCGGATCAGCGATTCCACCGCGGGGGCCCAGGCCTCGGCCCGCGTCAGATCTTCGCCCGGCAGCGGCCAGTAGACCACCTTGCCGGCCGCGCGGTCCAGGTACCACTGGCCGGGCTCGGTCATGCCTTCGCGGACGTTCCAGACCACGTAGTCCTTGACGCCGAAGGCCCCGGGCGGATGGCTCGACGGCTTGGAGAACGTCAGCGTGTGGGCCTGGCGGTCCACGGAGGCCACGCCGACGAGCGATTCGTCCCACATGTGATAGACGGTGATCTCGGCGTTGCGCGGGTCGAGCCACGGTTCGAGGTCTTCCGGACGGTACCGGAGGGTGGTCAGTTCCTCCGGCGTCGGTTTGCGTTGCCAGCCGCCGCCGGTGGAACTCATCCAGCGGACCCTGAATTCGGAGAGGTGCTTAAACCTTCCGGTCTGCGGCAGCCGCGCGCGGGGCGCCATCCGCCCGTTGACCACGAGGACGCGGAAGTCCCACCGGCCGGCCGCCACGTCGGGCACGCTGACCGACCAGAACCGGTCGCCGTC
>DATKZB010000124.1:0-8694 GCA_035528235.1 Phycisphaerae bacterium | reverse complement strand
TATGTCCTCGACCCGCACATCGGACCGTACCGCGACCACCCGGACCGCGAGAAGATGAACAAGGGCCGCGACCAGGCCAAGTACGCCCAGTACCTGCACGGCCAGGTCCGCGAACTCCTGACGCAGTTCGGCAAGATCGACATTCTGTGGTTCGATTTCAGTTACCCCAAGCCCGACGGCTCCGGCAAGGGCGCCAAGGACTGGCAGAGCGAAAAACTTTACAAGTTGGTCCGCAAACTGGCCCCGCACATCATCCTGGACGACCGTCTGGACCTCCCGAAAGGCTGGGACATCAAGACCCCCGAGCAGTTCCAGCCGCGCGAGTGGGTCACCGTGATGGGCCAGCGCGTCGTGTGGGAAGCCTGCCAGACGTTCAGCGGCTCGTGGGGCTACCACCGCGATGAACAGTCGTGGCGGAGCACCGATGAACTCATCCGGACGTTGATCGACTGCGTCTCGAAGGGCGGGAACCTGCTGCTGAACGTCGGGCCGACCGCGCGCGGCGAATTCGATTACCGCGCGATGGACCGACTCCAGGGCATCGGCGAGTGGATGAAACGCCACAGCCGCTCCATCTACGGCTGCACCCAGGCGCCGGAGGAGTTTCCGGCGCCGCAGGATTGCCGCCTGACCTACAACCCCGACACCAAGCGGATGTACGTCCACGTCCTGGCCTGGCCGTATCAACATCTGCACCTGGACGGTTTCGCCGACCGGGTGAAATACGCCCAACTGCTGAACGACGCCTCCGAGGTCCACATGAAAGGCCCAGAAGAATGGCAGATCGCCCGGGCCGGCGGCAAGAAGCCGACAAACACGTTGACGCTGAACCTGCCGGCGCAGAAACCCAACGTCGCGGTGCCGGTGATTGAACTGTTCATGAAATAGCCTGAGTCGGGAAAGTCGCAAGTCTTTTCCAGGGGCGCGGCATGCCGCGCCCCTGCTGCTTTGCGTCTTGCAAATCCTTGCACCTGCCCCGACGGCATCCTACGATATGGTCATGGCGCGGCGGCCCGTCATCCTCGCAACCTACTTGGTTTTCGGCGCCTACGCCGTCTGCGCCCAAGCCACGCTCCTGCGCGAGGTCCAGGTCCTGGTGTTCGGGTCGGAACTCTCGTGGGGCCTGGTCCTGGCGTTCTGGCTGGCGGGCGTGGCGGCGGGCGCGGCAGTCGGGGGCAGGCTGACGAAGCGCCCGCGTGGGGCCCAAGGCGTCCTTGCCGCAGCGGCCTTCGCTATGCCGGCGATGCTCGTCGCGGCAATCGCCTTCCTGCGGCTGGCCCGCGGGGTGCTGGGCGTCGGTCCCGGCGAGTACGTCGGCCCCGCCGAGACGATCCTGGTATCGCTCGTCAGCACCGTTCCGGTCAGCCTGTGGGTGGGTGCGGCCTTCCCCGCAGTGAGCGCCCTGCTGGCAGGCGACGACCGCACAGCAACCGACAAGGCCCGGGCAGTCGGGTGGGCGTACCTGACCGAGTCGGCCGGCGCCCTGGCAGGCGGCGTGGCGTTCTCGTTCATCGTGGTCGGCCGGGTCGGGGCCGTGCCGCTGGCCCTGGGGGGCGGCGCCCTGCTGGCGGCGGCGATGGGGCTGGTTCTGCATTACGCCGACCTTCGCGGGTGGGCCGTCTGGGCAGCGCTGGGGCTGGCGGTGGTGTTGGCGGTCCAGGTGACGGAGGGCATTGCCGGTCGCCTCGACGACGCCACCGTCCGCTGGCGATGGGAAACATTTGCCAGCGGCCTCGAACTCGTCGAGTCCCGCGACACCCGGTACCAGAACGTGGCCTTGGGCCGGCTGGGCGAGCAGTTCAGCCTCTACTCGAACGGCATCCGCGACGCCACGTGGCCCGACCACGCCGACCTGGCCGTCGAGGCCCACTTGGCGGCGTGCGAGCATCCCGCGCCGAGGCGCATGCTGGTCCTGGGAGGCGGCGCCGAGGGGCTGCTCAAGGAACTCGCGCGGCACCGGCCGGAGCGGCTCGAGTACGTAACCCTCGACGAGCAACTGCTGGCCGTGGCCCGCGCGCACTTCGACGCCGAGGACCGGCGCGTCCTGGACTGGCTCCAGCGCGAGGGGCACGTCCATTTTGCCGACGCCAGGCGATTCGTGAAACAGGCTGCCGCCAGGGGCGAGCAGTACGACCTCGTGGTGCTGGCGGCGCCGGAGCCGGCCTCGGCGCTCGAAGCCCGGCTGTACACGGCGGAGTTCTTCGCGGAACTCGCCGGCGCCATGGCCGACGACGGCGTCCTGGTGTTCACGCTGAGTACGCCGGTCGGGTACTGGAGCGAGGAACCGGCGGCCTACGCCGGCAGCATCATCGGACCGCTGCGGGGGGCGTTTTCCGAGGTCATTCTGACCTTCGGATCGCCCATGTTCTGTCTGGCCGGCGGGCCGAAACGCTTCGGCGAAGGCCGGCCACCGGCCGCGCAGGCAGACCGAGCGCCGCAGACCGTGCTTGCAGACACCGGCGCCGAGTTGGCCAGGCGGTACCGCGAACGTCAAGTCGCGTCGCCCTACTTCGACCCGCGGTGGTTCGACAACGCCTCCGACCTGCTGGACCCGGAGAAACGCACCGGCACCCGGCGTGCCATCGAGGCCCATCCGCCGGCGTTTGTCAACACCGACGAGCGTCCGGCGGCGGCCCTGTATCACATGCGGTACTGGCTCCAGCAGAGCGCCGCCAAGCACGCCTCGCGCGACGCCCCGGCCGAGCACCGGGCCGACGTCCTGGGCGCCCTGATGCGATTGCGGTTCGAGTGGGCCATGCTGGGCGTCGTTGTCGCGACGGCCTTGGCGGCGGCGTGGGGAATCGCGCGCGGCCGGGCGGCGCTGCGGCGCACAGCCCTCGCCTGGTCGGTCGGCACGACCGGGTTTGCATCGATGGCCCTGGAGATGGCGCTCCTGTACACGTTCCAGACGCTCTACGGGTACGTGTACAGCATGGTGGGCCTGGTGATTGGGGTGTTCATGTTCGGCCTGGTCGTCGGGAGCCTGCTGATGAACCGCCGCCTTGGCCGCGCGGCCGCCGACCCGTCGCGGCAGCCGGGCCTCGGGGCCCTCGTGGCGCTGGACCTGGCGCTGGCCGTCTTTGCGGCGGGGCTGGTGCTGGGGCTGGGGCTGCTCAGGCAATCGTTGGCCGACTGGCCCATCCAGGTGGCGACATTCGTCCTGGTGGGCGTCTCGGGCGTGCTAGGGGGCCTGGTGTTTCCGCTGGCGGCGGCCGTGTCGCTGAGAGAGCCCGGGACGACCACCGGCCGGGCCGCCGGCGCCATCGACGCAGCCGACCACGCGGGGGCGTGCCTGGGGGCACTGGCTATGGGGACGCTCCTGGTGCCCATCCTGGGTGTCAGCGGGGCGTGCCTGGTGGTGGTGGCCGTGAAGGCCCTGAGCGCCCTGGTGGTGGGAGCCGCGGCTACGATGCGGGGGCCGTAACGTAGGTGAAAGCCGGGGCACGCCCCGGCCTACGCAAGCGCGTGGGCGGTCCATGTAGGCCGGGACAACGTCCCGGCGATCCAACTTGACCTGAAACGCCCGAGGCGATAGCGTGGTGGTATGGGCCGCATCCGCAAAGCCCGACCCAGGCCCAAACCGAAGAGATAAGGTGTGTCACCGGAACTCCAATGGCCATGATCAAACTCACTGACCTTATCAGACTCTTGGGCGTGGAACTTCACAATTTCAAGATCCACTGTGCCACGGGATCGAATCCTACGCCGCTCGAAGCGTTCTTCGATGGGGCGTTTCAGGAATGGCAGGAAGACCAGAACCAAGAGAACTTTAAGTGTCAGCAGATCATCTCCCTGATCCACCTCCATGGTCACCGTTGGCTCTTTGCCGGCGTCTACGAGGTCCTTGGTGTGAAGCCCGGCCAGTGGAAGGAAAGGTGCTTCAAGTACGAGACGCGGCCTTTGCCAGGGCTCGAGGACCTCACCGGCCGCGCGATCATCTGGTTCGAGAAAACCTTCCGGGCCTCCTACTTACGCGGGCCCAAGTACGCGGACAGGCTTCACCTCCTGGCCATTCTTGACCGCAGGATGACCATTGGAGACTTTCCAGGTTTCAATCAAATCTGTCTTTCGTACCCTCTCCTGAAAACTGTGGTCAACCAAGCCAACCCATCATGGAAGACGGCCCTCTCCAATGTCTCCGGCGTGTACCTGGTCACCGACACGACAACGGGCAAGCATTACGTCGGTAGCGCTTATGGCGGTGAAGGGATCTGGCAGCGCTGGCTGTCCTATGTGAAGTCCGGCCACGGGGGCAACAAGGAATTGCGGGAACTGCTTCAGAGGAAGGGCGAGGACCACGTCATGCACCTGCAATTCTCGCTGCTTGAAGTCTGCGACCTGGGTTCCGCAAAGGACTATGTGATCGACAGGGAAACCCACTGGAAGGAGGTACTCATGTCGCGGAAGTTCGGCCTGAACAGGAACTGACCCCCGCTGGTACTGTTGCCCGACCGCCGCCCGGTCCTGAGGACGATCCTGGCGCTGTTCGCGGCGGGGCGGGTAGGTCGAAGCCGGGGCACGCCCCGGCCTACATAACTGTTGCCCGACCGCCGCCCGGTCCTGGGGACGATCCTGGCGGAGTTCCAGTGACACACACCTTAACTCAAACTGACCGATTGTGGTGATGCCGTTGGTGCATCGCGCAAAAAAAGGTGGAAGCCGGGGCACGCCCCGGCCTACATAACGGAGCCCTTCGGAGCGGCCATCTCCTTCGGCTTGAACGCCAGGGCCTGCTGCTGCGTCCAGACGCCGGGTATCTTGTGGCCGCACGAGGCGCACCCGCCGTCTTTGAGTCCTGCCGGGTCCACGTTGTAGCCGACCCGCTTGATGACGGTCTTGCCGCACGACGGGCAATACGTGTTGCCGCCCTCGGTGAAGGGCACGTTGCCGACGTACACGTACCGCAGGCCGGCGTCCATGGCGACCTTGCGGGCGCGGTCGAGGGTGGCGACGGGCGTGGGCGGCAGGTTCTGGACGCGGTACGTGGGGTGGAACCGCGAGAAGTGCAGCGGCACGTCGCGGCCCATATGGTCGACCAGCCACTTGGCCATCTGCCGGATTTCGTCGGCCGAGTCGTTGAGCGTCGGTATCAGCAGCACCACCACCTCGGTGTGGATGCCGGTGTCGGCCAGGACCTCCAGCGTCTTCAGGACCGGTTCCAGGTGGGCCGCGCACTGGTCGGCGTAGAACTTCTCCGTGAAGGCCTTCAGGTCGATCTTGACGGCCGTCAGGACGCGGCACAGTTGTCGCAGGGCCGGCTCGCGGATGTACCCGTTCGAGATCATGACGCTGCCGACCCCCTGCCGGCGGCCCAGGGCGGCGGCGTCGTGCATGTACTCGTAGAAGACGACCGGTTCGCTGTACGTGAAGGCCAGCGTGGGCGTCCGCCGGACGGTGGCGATGCGGACGAGGTTCTCGGGCAGGATGAGGAGGCTCTCGACCTGCTCGGGCCGGTACTGGCTGATGCGCCAGTTCTGGCAGAATTTGCATTCCATATTGCAGCCGGCGGTGGCCACACTCAGGGCAGTCGTCGTCGGCAGGTAGTGGTACAGGGGTTTCTTCTCGATGGGGTCGATGTTGGTGCTGCACAGGTTGCCGTAGACGAGGGTCTTGTAGTCACCGCCCTGGTTCTCGCGGACGCCGCAGTAGCCTCGCTCGACCTCGGCCACGACGCACTCGCGCGGACACAGCAGGCACCGGACGGCCTTGTCGGGCAGCCGCTCGAACCACATGGCGTCGTGGACGGCCACCTGGGTCCGGGCGCCGCTGGTGCTCTCGCCGGAGATGTCCCGGCCCAAGGCCCGCGCGGCACACAGGGCGCAGGTGCCGGCCCCGAGGGCCGTCAGGAACTGGCGGCGCGTTGTTCGCCCGTTTGGCATCATGCCACGTCCAACCAGGGCCTGCCTATACTAACGACTTCGATGCGTTCGAGTTTCGCGACGCCTAGGCCGCGCGCCTCACCGCTGGCCAGATGCCGCACGGGCCGGCCCACGGCATCGAACGGTTTCATGCCGACGGCGGCGCGTTTGCGCAGGAGGATCTCGCATCCCACGCGGTCGGCCGCCACGGGGTCGGTGCTCAGGATGAGACCGCCGTACGGCCACTGCCATTGGCGTCGCGCGGGTGGGCCACGCTCGTACTGCGGCCAGGTGGCGTCGCAGATCACCAGCCGCAGCCGGTCGCGGATGGGCTTCTGGGCGCAGGCGTCGGCGATGAACGGGTCGCACCCGTTCTCGTGGTACTTGTTCGGGTTGTGGATGGCGCCGAAGAAGTTCTTCATGACGCCGGTGATGCCAGCCAGGTTGTGGTCTTTCAGGACGGCGGCGCTGACGAGAGCCGTGGCCTCGTCGGTGATGATGCGGCTGACGAGGCTGCCGGTAGCACCGCTCGTGTAGACGTCGGCCGAGTAGCCCCCGTTGCCACGCGCCTCCAGGGCGTCGGTGCCAAAGCACCGGACGCCGCCCCTGGCCCGGAGGGTGTAACCGGCCGCCTTGAGGTCGCGGTTGGTCCGGTCCCAGAGGATCGTCTGTTCGGGCGCGAGGCCGATGCCGCCCACGGCCTCCACGAGGCCCAGCGCCACGGCCGGCCGGGTCGGCAGGCCCAGGCAGTTGACCTTAACGGCGAGGCGGTCCTGCGGTTTCAGCCACCGGGCCCAGGCGTCGGCGGCCTTGGCGTCGCCAGTCAGGGCGCGGGCGGCCTCGTCGAGAATCTCGCGGACGCGCCCCGGCGTGGGGCCCTGCCCTTCGGCCGCCAGGGCGTCGTGACGGATGACGACCACGCGCGACTTGGCCGGTCCCGGCGTCTCCGCCGCGCCGCACCAAACGCGCGGCAGCGTGGCGGCCGCGCCGGCCACGGCAGCCGACGCGGCGGCGCGACGCAGAAAGCGGCGACGCGTCAGCCTTCCGGGACCGCTCATTCCGGGGCCTTCTCCTCGTGAAACACCTGGGCGCTGAACTGATAGAGTTCGGTCGCGGGGTCTTTCCACGCGTCGGGCGGCAGGCCCGCCTTGCCGCACAGGTGCGTCAGGTACTGGGTACGGTCCCACTTCTGTTCGACCGGGACCTGCGGCAGGAAGACGCCGCGATTGCGGCCGCGCGCCATGATAAGGCCGTCGCGGCCGATGACGATCTTCTCCAGGTCGTGGAGGCGCCGCGTGGGCGTCAGGACCGAAATCTCGATCTCCAGGGCCGGCACCTCGGCCGCCGTAATCGGGTTGTCGACGAAACGGAAGTCCTTGCACGCCTGGCAGGCATTCTCGACGATGGACTGGTACAGGGGCCCGACGGCCACGATGTGGCCGATGCACCCCCGCAACCGGCCCGCGTTCTTCAGCGTGACGAAGGCGGCGCCGTCGGCCTTCAGGGCCGCCGTCAGGTCGTACGTCTTGGGGTCGGCCTCGGGCCGGTTGCCCGTCTTGAGGAACTCTTTGACGGTGTCGCGGGCCAGCGCGAGGAGCGTCCGCTGTTCGGCCGCCGTCAGGCCCTGGCCGCCGCGCCACATGGCGATGGAGGTGTACGTGACGGAGTTCTGCCAGTCGCCGGTCTGGCGTCCGCTGGTGTCGAACGCGACGCGGGCGGCCCGGATGTCTTCCCACGGCTCGACGATCCCGAGGAGCAGCCCGATGGGGTGGCGCCCGCAAATCGTGTCGCGGGTCTCGGCCAAGTGCTTCTCCCATCCCGGCAAATCGATCTGGACGATGCGGTAGACGGCCATGCTGTTGAGTATCTGGAGGTTCTTAGGCACGTTGTCGCGGAACGGGACGTACCCGTAGTTGGGCCCATAGTGCGTGAAGTCGCTACTGGCGACCAGGAGCGTGCCCTCGGTCACGAGCGGCCGGATGGCGTCGGCCAGGTCGGCACGCTGGGCCGCCGTCAGGTCGCCGACGAGGACCTCGACCATCTTGAAATCCTTGACGACGCGCTGGAGCAGCGGCAACTGGTTCTCGACCGAGTGCTCGGTCCGGTGGGCGGCGGGCTGTTCGGTGACGACCGAGCACTTCAGGATGGCGTCGCGGGCCTCGATATCGACCGGAATGCTGCCCAGCGGCGTCTCGTAGGCGTCGACGCGCAGGACCGTCGCCCCGCGGATCGGCATCTGGTGGCTGAGCCCGATCAGGATGACCCGCCGGTACGCGTGGCCCTTGAGCGCCGCAAACGCCTTCCCGGCCACGGAGCCCGAGTACGGGTACCCCGCGTGCGGGACGATGAGCGCCGCCGGTGGCGCGCCCAGCGAGGGCGGCTCGACGCCAACGTACGCATCGACGAGGCGGGCCAGCCGCTCCGGATCGTCGGGGAACCACCGCCCTGCCCCGGCGCACGGGTGGGTCTTGCCGGTGGCGCCGGCGGCGTCGGCAGGCGAGGGATCGGCGTTCATGGCGGGCTCCTTGGCGGCCACGGCAGCCGGGCCTTGCACCTGGGCGTCCTCGGCCGAACACGAGCCGCAGAGAACGAGAATCGGCATGCCAAGGACCAACAGGCCCGCGGCACGCCAACGGCGGCGGCGAGAAGGAATCATGGTTGGTCTCCGCCTTGCGAGGCGCGGACGGGACACGCGTTCCACTGACGATGTGATTATAGAGCAGGCGCCGCCGCAAGACAACAGGGCCGGCCGGCGTTGCAGTCGTTAGCGGCCCGACATGATTTTGCGCGGTCGGTCCCCGCACCGACCGCGCAAGACCGGTGCCCCGCGGCGGGT
>DATKZB010000123.1:0-6509 GCA_035528235.1 Phycisphaerae bacterium | reverse complement strand
TGGCAGCGCGGTGGGTCCCCGCACCCACCGCGCCACGCCAGAATCCTACGGCGAGCGCGGCGGGTACGGGGACCCGCCGCGCAAACACGCGCGGTCCCCTGGCACAGGCGATTTCCGGTTGCCGCGACCGGGTCCGCCGGGGTACCCTCGCGATTCAGGGAAACCGCCGGAGCGTCCCGCGCGTTAAACCCTACAACGCTACTTGTCGCCAACGCCTTGTCGCGCGGCGGCCTTCCCAGAGCCTGCCCGCCTTGGGCGGGCCGCCGCGATCAGGGCTGACGCGTGTTCCTGGCGGCCTAGGAAGGCCGCCAGGCGGCATGAAGTAGCGAAGCAGCGCTGTAAGATTAACCTATCCGTACCGCGGCCGGCTTCGGACCCGGTCGCCGGACCCGACAGGAGGCATGCCATGACCCACCGCGTAACCCGCCGCACGTTCCTGAAGACGACCGCCGCGGCCGCAACCATCACACTGCTGCCGATGGGCCTGGCCACCACCTATGCCGCCAACAACAAGGTGAACCTGGGCATCATCGGCACAGGCGGCATGGGCCAGGGCAACCGGCAGTGGTTCAAGCGGCTGGCCGAAGACAAGAACCAGCCCGGTGGCGCCAACAACATCGTGGCCCTGTGCGACGTCGACCGCGGCCGCGTCGAGGAGGCCACCAAGGACCATCCCGGGGCCAAGACCTACGTCGATTACCGCAAGATGCTCGAAGAGGTCAAGGAGATCGACGCCGTCATGGTCTCGACGCCCGACCACCACCACTTCCCCGCCTCGATGCTGGCCATGAGCCTGGGCAAGGGCGTCGACACCGAGAAGCCGCTGACGCACTCGGTGTGGGAGGCCCGGCAACTGGGCATCGCGGCCGCCAAGTACAAGGTGGCCACGCAGATGGACAACGAGGGCCACGCCAGCGAGGGCCTTCGCAAGTGCGTCGAGTGGGTCCGGTCGGGCGCCATCGGCAAGGTTCACGAGGTCCACATCTTCACCGACCGGCCCATCTGGCCGCAGGGCATCAAAGAGCGGCCGCCCACCAAGCCTGTGCCGAAGAACCTGGAATGGGACCTGTGGATCGGCCCGGCCCCGTACCGCGATTACCACGAGCACCTGCACGCCTTCTCGTGGCGCGGATGGTGGGACTTCGGCACGGGGGCACTGGGCGACATGGGCTGTCACTTCTGGGACTCGGCCTTCTGGGCGCTGACGCTGGGGCACCCCACGCGCATCGAGGCCGAACACGAGGGCAACTCGGTGGAGACGGGGCCCATCTGGTCGACGGTCACGTACCACTTCCCGGCCCGCAGCGACAGCCTGCCGCCCGTCAAGGTAACCTGGTGGGACGGCCGCAAGCCGCGCAAGGACGGCAACGAAACCAAATACGACGTGCCGAACCTTCCGCCGCGGCCCGAGGAACTGGAGCCCGGCCGCGAGTTCCCCCGCAACGGGTCGATGTTCGTCGGCGAGAAGGGCAAGATCCTGGTGGTCGACACGTCCAGCCCGCGCCTCATCCCCGAGGAGAAGATGAAGGCGTACAAGCAGCCCGAGCCCTTCCTGCCGCGCGTCAGCGACCACAAGGTCGAGTGGCTGGAGGCGGTGCGCGGCGGGAAGCCGGCCTCGTCGAACTTTACCGACTACGGCGGACCGCTGGCCGAAGTGGTCATACTCGGGAACCTGGCCATCCGGGCCGGAAAGACCATCGAGTGGGACGGACGCAAACTCGAAGCCACCAACTGCCCCGAGGCCAGCCAGTACGTCCGCCGCGCGTACCGCAAGGGATGGGACTTTTCGTGATTGCAGATTGTAGATTGTAGATTGCAGAATCCAGTGCAAACGCGTGTTCGCGCGGCGGGTCCCCGCACCCGCCGCGCTCAAGGTCCGACTGCGGGTTGGCGCGGTGGGTACGGGGACCCACCGCGCACAAGCGCTTGTCGTTGTGTTATTCTGCAATCTGAAATCTGAAATCTGACATTTGAAGTCTGCAATCCGAAATCCAAAATCCGAAATCCGAAATTCCGTTACTGCCCCAGTTCCATCGTCCCCCACCGCTCAGGATGATCGGGCGCGCCGTCGGTCTTCGAGACGGGCCAGTACACTTCGCGCTCGAACTTCGCGCCCTTGGCCGTCACGTTCAGGTTGATGCCCAGCCGCGCGCCCGCCTTCGGGGCGTATCCCTTCAGTTCCGACGCCGGCAGCAGGAACTCGATGACGTACCCGCCGCCCTGCCGCCGCGCCGCCGTCTTGATGCCCGCCACGTCGTACCGCGTGGCGGCGGTCTCGTTGCCGCGCTTCCACTGGCCGACGTAGGCACGTTTCTCGTCCACCAGCGGCACGAGCCAGAACTGATGATCGCCCGGCTCGTAGCGGCGGGCGCGCTTGGCGTCGCGGGTATCGACAAAGAGTTCCAGGCAGTCGCCGGCCCAGAAACTCCGCGGGTCCTTCTGCTTGAGCGTGGCGTCGGCCACCTCGACGGCCCCGTACAACCCCTCGGGCGCCCACGCCAGAAACACGCGTGCCCCGCCCTCGCCCATGGTCGAGCCCAGAAGCCACGCCGGCAGCCGCGCGCCGGCCGGCCAGTCGTCCAGGCGACCGTCGATGGCGATGTCCTTAGGCGCGCGCGAGGCCGAGGTGCGGCGGGATGATGGGCTGCGAGACCTTCAGGCCGCCGCCCGCGTCGAACTCGACCCGGGCCGACTCGTCGGCCTTCCAATCACCGTTCCACACGAGCGCGCACTCGATAGCGCGCGTCTGGCCGCCGGGGATGGGCGGCACGGCCGTTTCGCGCGCCTCGGCCTTCCACGCCGCCGGCAGGGCCAGCCGCAGCGTCCCGCCGACCGGCCGCGACGAGCGGTTGGCGATCTTCACCGTCACGGCGGCCTTGCCCGGCGCGCCCGCCAGCGACGTGACGTGCATGGCCAGCGCCGGCTCCACCAGGACCGTCAGGGGGATGGCCTTGACCGGCTTCTCGCCCTCCAGGACGGTGATGACGCACTCCTTGCGGCCAAGGACTTCGCCGGGTGCCACGGTGACGGTCAGGGGCACCTTCTGCGTTTGCCCTTTCGCGACGGCGACGGGCGCCTGTGGCACCTCGCTCGTCCAGCCCTCGGGCGACGTCACGCGCACCGTGCAGGCCAGGTCGGCGTCGCGGTTGTTGCGGACCTCGATGGTGAGAGGGATCGTGTCGCCCGACGTCGCGAGCACCAGGTGCGGCGTGGCCAACTCGTAGGCCGTCTGGGCGTAGAGCGGGTCGCCTTTCTCGAGGCCGACGGCATAGACGGGCGCCATGGCCAGGCGGGCGGTCTTTCCCGGCAGCGGGTTGCCGAGGTAATCGCGGAGTTGCTCGGCCTTGAAGGCGACCTTGGGCCCGTCGCCCGCGCCAATGGTCCAGAAGGCCGCGACGAGCCGGCCGTCCTGCTCGAAGACGTAGCCGGCGGTGCCGGGGCCGGCCTCGATGCCGCCGACGTACCGCGGGTTGGGCAGGACCGACGTCAGTCCCGCCGCTGCGCAGAGGACGAGTTTGGGGCTGCCATCGGCCGCCAGGAGGCCCATGCCGTCGAAGATCTGCTTCGGCGCGGGCGCGTCGTAATCGAAGAACCAGAAACACTTGTCGGTGCCGGCCGCCAGGGCCACCATCCAGCCCCGGGCCAGGTACGCCGCCTGCTGCTCGAGCGAGACGACGGGCCCCGCCAGGTTGTCCCATCCGAACTCCGTGAGCCACGACTCGCGCGGCCGGCCGTCGGCGGTGGCGGCCCGCTTGGTATCGCGCAGGGCGTCGAAGAACAACCGGGGCGGCTGGCTGCGATAGTCGCCCGTAAAGGGGACGTTCCAGTTGCCGAAGTTCGTCTCCGGCGGCTCGGTGCCGCAGTAGTGGTGCGTGTTGACGACGCCGACCTTGGCAAAGTCGCCGCTCTCGACGCAGGCCCGGATGCGCTCGGCCCAGATGCCCGCGCGGCCCTGTTCGACGGCCACGAGGTCGCCGGCCCCGAGGACGTCGAGCACCTCGGCGAAGCGGCGGTGGTAGGCCCGGTAACTGGCCCAGCCGATGGCGTCCTCGGCGTCGGCATGTTCCTTCGGCAGGTCGTACTCGTTGTCGAGTTCCCAGTACGTAATCTGGGGGAAGGCGAGGACGATGTCGGCGATCTCGCGGACCCACGCCCGGTCGGGCCCGGCGGCCTTGCCGCCCTCGATCTTCGGCGGGCCGATGCTCTTCATCAGGCACGGCAGCAGCATCACGCCCGCGTCGGTATAGCGATTCACCAGCGCGGGGTACCACGGCCAACCGTCGTAACGGCGGTCTTTGCCCTTGGCCCGGAGCATCCACTCGTAGGAGAAGGCGTAGTCGCGGAACCAGACGATGCCGGCCTTGCGGAAGGGGTCGATGACGTGCTTGTCGCTACCGCCGTGGACGTTGAGGCCGTAGGGCGAGGCCCGCTTCCGGGCGGCCGAGAGGTCCTTCTCGGGCGGGATGCGGGCGAACGCCATCCGCTCGGTCCGGCGCGTGCCGTCGGCCAGCACCAGCGCCGCCTCGAGCGTGTACAGGCCGAACCGCGGCGCCGCCAGCGGCACCCGCAGCACCACGGGGGCGTCGACCGAGACGTCGCGCTCCTCCCGGCCGGTCTCGCCGCCGGCGGCGTCGAGCACCCGGCAGGTCAGCCGGCCCCCGAGCGCCGCGGCGCGCCAGTTCCGAAGGCTCACCGTGACGGCCGGCTCGGTCCGCGAGAAGACGTTCGAGACCTCGCCGGTCGAGAACGCGACGCTCACCAGGGGCGCGGCCGGACACGCCGCGAGGGCCTTCTTCGGGTCGGCCGGGTTCGGCTCGGGCTGCCACGTCTTCAGGGCGCCCGTGGCGGGGTCGACGTCGGCCAGGTCGGTCTCGACCTCCAGGTGGTCGACGCGGAAGCGGACAACGTTCTTCGCGTCCTGGGCCGACCAGTTGTGCGTCTGGAAGCCGGCGATCGTCAGCGGCTGGACCCAGTCGTCGGGCACGCGGAAGGTCGTGGTCTGCCAGCCGGTGGCGTCGCCCTTGGCGAGCGAAACCTCGAGTTTGGTCGGGCCGACCTGGCTGCGGCCCCAACCGTCCTTGAACGTCAGGACCAGGGGGTACCGCGCGTCGGTTCGCTGGGCGCGGACGGTGACGGTCCGCAGGCGGCCGGGGACGACGAGCGGCTCGCGTGGCATGACCGCGAGGTGCTCGAACCCGCCGCCGGAGAAGCGGGCCTCGAACTCCAGGGCCTTGCCGCCGGGCACGTCGGGCGGCCTCTCGTCGACCACGCGCGACGCCCCCGCCGCCCGGCTCCAACGGTCGACCGGCCACGGCGCCTCGTCGAACGTCTCGGCCACCTTGCGGACCACCGCGAGGGGCGCGGCCGCGCGGCACGGCGAAACCCAGGCCAAGCCAACCAGCATGGCGATAAGCGCCACGGCGATAACGGCACGTCTCATCCGGTCTCCTTGTGGGGTCCCCAGCCCTCGGACGGACAGCTGCGCGGCGAGCCGCCTAATCTTTGGTCGAATCCCCGACCACCCGCACGGGCATCGGCTTGGTGGCCTCGCCGGCGTACAGCGTCCGGTGCGGGAACGGGATCTCGATGCCCTCGGCGTCGAAGCGGCTCTTGATCCCGTCCATGATCGAGTTCCTGAGCGTCAGGTAGTCCTCCTTGACGCACCAGACGCCGAACAGAAACTCGAGGGCCGAGTCGCCGAATCTCAGGAAGAGCAGCAGCGGCTCGGGTTCGTCGAGGCAGAAGGGGTTGCGGCGGGCAATGTCCAGCAGCACCTCGCGCACGCGGGCCACGTCTTCCTTGTAGGCCACGCCCACGTGGATGTCGGCGCGACGGATGGGGAACCGCGTCACGTTCTTCACCTCGGTCTTGATGAGCGTCTCGTTGGGGATGCGCACGAACCGATTGTCGAACGTCCGCAGTTTCACGCTCAACAGGTCGATCGAGAGGATGACGCCCGTCGTGTCGCCGACCTGGATGATGTCGCCGACGGCGAACGGTTTCTCGGAGATCAGGAACAGGCCGCTGATGACGTTCGAGACGCTCGTCTGCGAGGCGAAGCCGATGGCGATGCCCGCCACCCCCGCCGCGCCCAGAAGCGCCGTCACCTGGAACCCCAGGTGGTACATCACCGTAATCAGCAGCAACACCACGCCGACGTAGAGCACGGCCTTGCGGACCAGCATGCTCGTTTGCGGCGAGAGGCGGTTGCGCGTGGCGCGGCCGGCCAACCTGGCCAGGCCGTAGACCACCGGCAGCCCGATTCCGACCAGCAGCACCACGCGGATGCCCGTGGCGACGTTCTCCGGCGTCACCATCGTCGCCCAACCCTCTGCCGCAAGCATGGCCATGCCAAGCCCTCCGCCGTGTCGGTCTACATCCCCGCGAACGCCTTCAGGGTGCCGAACCCCCTTTTCAGGACGCCGGTGGCGCCGGGCGTGCGCGGCCCGCTGAGGAGGCCGCCGGCCCCCCGGCCGGCGGGCGGGCCGGCGGCGTAATCGATCCGGCTC
>DATKZB010000122.1:0-2390 GCA_035528235.1 Phycisphaerae bacterium | reverse complement strand
CCATCCGCGGGACCCTTACAGCCGGCTCTTGCGGCGCCTTTGCGCGGCGGGTCTCCGTACCCGCCGCGCAGAACGCACGTCGCACTATTGGGGCCGCGGGCTTTCACCAGATATAACCGCGCCGGCAGTCAACCGTGTTGTGGAAACTGCCGGCAATCGCGCGCCGGCGGTCGCGCGGTCACCCGCCGCGTTACGCCTGAGTCGTGGGAGGGTGGCACGGCAACGCGAAGCGTGGCCGTGTGCGCGCCGCGTCGAACACGGCCGCCCTTCGGGCTGCCGTGCCACCCCGCGAGACGGCCCCCGCCTATCAGAGGATGTGTTGCTCCGCCGCCGCCGTTGTTCTTGCAAACGCACGGACCGGCAGATAGCATCGGCGCACGTTCGGGCGGGAGGACGCGACGATGAAGAAGGGCAGCATCGGTCGGATCGTGTTCCTGCTGGTGGGGCTGGCAGTCATCGCGGTCCTGGCCTACCTGCTCTGGCAGCGGTACGCGGGCGGCACCGATCATCCGAACTGGGACAAGGTCCACTTCGGCCATTCGCGCGAACAGGTGGTGGAACTCATGGGACAGCCGGCCGAGGAGACCGCGGCGTTCCCCCTCAGCAGCGCGAAGGACCGCGCCGAGGCCGAGGAGCGCGGCGTCCAGGTCTGGCTCATCTACCGCCGCGGCCCCGGCGTCACCTACGCCATCGGCCTGGCCAAGGACGGCCGCGTGGTGTTCAAGGCGCGCGGCGGGACGTAGGCGCCGCCGCGAGTCAGGTCCGCGGCCATGGACTGCCGCGCAAACACAATGAAAGTGTGTGGCACGGCCGGCTTGCCCGGCCGTGGACAAACGGTCCAGGGCGCACGGCTGGACAAGCCAGCCGTGCCACCCGCTGTGGGCGGGACGCACGTCATTCCTTCGCAGCGCCCCTCAACAGGTCGTCGCTCGTCGTCGTGGGGCACCAGAACGCCTCGATGTACTCGACCACCAGCCGCGTGCCCTCATCGTGGCTGACGTACGGCGGCCGCGCGGGGTTGTACATCGTGTCGGTCAGGTCGCGGACGAGCGTCACGTCGAACCCCCACCGCACCATCTGCTTGATGGCGAACGAGCGGCCGAGGACGCACATGTTCGTGTGGACGCCCATGATAACGATGTTCTTGATGCCGCGCTGCCGGTAGAGGTTGTAGAGGTCGCGGCCGTTGTCGGAGACGGCGTCGCGGGCCTGGTCGATCTCGATGGCCGGGTGCTGGCGGCTCCACGCGCGGTGGGGCTTGCCCTCGGTATCCGCGCCCTGGTCGGAGGCGTCGATGGGCAGCCGCGGGTCCTCGTGCTTGATGTCCTTGGGCGGCTCGACCTTCGGGGCGTCGAGGACGCGCTGGCGGGCGGGGCTCCCCTCGTAGAACTTCATGGTGTCGGATGGGGCGTGGACGATGAGCACGCCCCTGTCGCGCAGCGTCTTGACGACCTCGTTCATCCGCGGCAGGAGTCTGGCCAGCCGCTCGTTCGCCCCGCGGCACCAGTGCTTGTCCCACACGTCGCAGAGGACGAGCGCCGTCTCGGCAGCTTTGACTTGGCGGCTCTTGGTCTCGACCTTCCAGACGTTATGGCCCTGATCGTCCCGGACAAGGTCGCGGCTGCGCACGGTGAAGGTCAGCACCTGGTTCCCCGTGGCTGAGTCCTTTCCCGCCTCCGCCGCCACGGCTGCCGCTGCGAGAGCCGTCACCGTCAGGAGCGCCGCCAGGCCTGCGCCGGTCCTTGCCATGACACCACCTCCCCGCCCAGTTGGTTGACGTTTCGCCTGCATAGCGTATGCTTGGGCGCGGCGGAAAACCAGAGGGTTCCGGGCCGGCTGGTGCCGCCGATGCCCGCCAGGGAGAGAGGATGTTCGCAAACCGCTTCATCGCCCCGCTGCTGACGGCTTCCGTCGTGCTGCTCTCTTGGGCGCTCTGCCGGGGCGCAGAATGGTCGGCACCCGAGATCCGCCTGCCGACCGGTGGGAAGCACCCTGTCGTCGCGTGCACGCCGGAGGAACTCGCGCGGCTGCGCGCGGCGTGGAAATCCAAGGGACCTGAGCGCGCACCGGTCGCGGGCGAGGTCGCACGGGCCGACCGCGCGCTGAAGGCCCCCCTCACCTTCCCGCCGCGCGGCGGCCAGCACAATCAGTGGTACCAGTGCGAGTCGTGCCAGATGGGCCTCAAGACCGTCGATGCCACACACCACAAGTGCCCGAAGTGCGGCAAAGTCTACTCGGGCGAGCCGTATGACGACGTCCTCTTCGGCCGCGGCCACGAGACGAACCTGCGGAACATGACCGCGGCCGCATGGGCCTGGGCTATCACCGGCGACGAGAAGTACGCCGAGTTCGCCAAGAAGGTCCTCCTCGGTTACGCCGAGCGGTACGCC
>DATKZB010000121.1:0-2023 GCA_035528235.1 Phycisphaerae bacterium | reverse complement strand
ATCGGTGCACAGCACGTTGACGCCGCGCAGGTCCTTCTGCCACTCGGTCCCCGCGAGGGAAACCGTCTTGAAGCCCTTGCCCTGGAGGAACCCGAGCAGCCCCTGCGCCTGGTGGACGCCGACGACAGGCTTCGCGGCCGCGCCCGCCGCCCAGCGGACGGCGTTGGTCATCAGGCGGCCCGTGTCGGTCGCGTTGCCGCCGAGGACGCGGGCGTTGAAATAGTCGGTGTGGCCGAAGGCGACGACACGCCCTTTCCCCATTCGCGCCGCCGCGACGACGGGCTCGCGCAGGTTGTCGCCGGCGCCGCCCGTCACGACGGCCAGCGCCCCGGGGCCGAAGACGCAGAGCGGTCCCGGCACGCCCGGCGCGGCGATCTTCGTCACGCCGTCGAGCAGGACCGTCACGTCCTTGGCGTCCGCGCCGGCCTGGCTTGCCGCCGCCAGCAGGACGGTTACCGCAAGAGGCCACACCTTCATGTTGTTCTCCTGCCTCCCCCCTGCCTGGGCGCGTCACCCTTCGCGGCCAGGCCGCGCATCGTTTTGATCCACGCCGGCACGCAGCGTCTGAAGTGCTTTTTGAGGACGAGACTGGCGGGTCCGTAATCGTTGGCGAAGGCGCCGAGAGGCGAGGGCTCCACGGTGATGCCCCCCTGCATGAGTTTGTTGGCCTTTCCGACGAGACGGTTGGCCGCCGCTTCGATCATTCTGACGAACCGTGGGTTGTTCCGCGCGACGCCGCCGCCAAGGCCGAAGACGCTCAGCCCGTGGACGTTTGCCACGCCCGCCAGGACGTGCCCCGTCATGTCGGCGGCGGTCTTGACGAGGTAGCGGGCGAAGGGGTCGCCGTCGGCGCGGCCCAGGCCGGCGCAGCAGAAGATGGCGACGGCATCGAGCGGCCTGGCGCCGGCCAGCGGCGATGTGCGGATCATGGCCTTCAGGTCCTGCGCGGCGGTCAGCCGGCCGCCCAGCCGCTCGTAGCGCGTCACCTCGGCAAGCATCTTGGGCCGCGTGCGGCAGAGCGAGAGGAGCCGGCGGGCGAACTTCGGAAAACCGGTGCCCGAGGCGAACGCCTCGACGCAGTTCCAGTCGCCGCAGCCGCAACGCAGCCGCATGGCCGGATGGACGCCGAACACCTTGATGTGCCCGACCTCGTCCACGTCCATGTTCGGCCCGCCGCCGCCGAAGCCCTGGCCGATGGTGATGAAGAACGTCGTGGCGGGGTCGGTGCCGAGCGTTTCGTAGACCAGCGACTGCATGTCGCCCGTGCAATTGCAGTCGTTGCCGATGACGACGGGGATCCGGGGGAACCGCTTCAGCAGGTCTCGCGTGACCTCGACGTACGGCTGCCCGTACGTATCGCGGCGGGCGAATCGCTCGGGGACCTGGGCGCCCATGAAGGTGGCGACGCGTCGCCCCTGGCCGCTGCAGAGGACCTTGCCGGCCACGGAGATGCCGATGCCGGCGATGCGGCCGGGGGCGACGCCCCATTCGTCCAGGATCCGCCTGGTCTCGGCGGCCAGGTGCCGGGCGACGCGGCCCTTTTGGGGCACATCGTTGAGAAGGCCGTCCAGGACGCATCGGCCCTTGGCGGGGTCGGGCTTGTGGAACGGCCCCCTGGGATTGGGGTGCTCGTGGACGATTTCGCCGCTTCGGAGCGTGAACAGGACGTGCTTGAGTTCGGCGCCGCCGAGATCGAGCGTCAGGATGGTGCGGTCGGCCATGAGGCGGGCTCCTCGCTGCGGGCCCCGATGCGTCTCAGGGGTCAGGGGTATCCGGTTGGCACGTCGCGCCGACGGGTCGCCCAGTTTACTTGCGGGTGACCGTGACGTCCACGTTTCTCTTGCCGACGGGCATCCGCGCGTGCCACAGTCCGCCGCCCGCGTCGCGGAACTCCAGACCGTCGGCCGACGGGGTGCCCTCGGCGATCCAGACGGCAAAGGGCCCGCTCTCGGCCAGGCGGAAGGTCAGTTGCGACGGTGTCTGCCGGACGGCCTCGACCGCCGCCGGCGACAGGTACTTGTCG
>DATKZB010000120.1:0-4823 GCA_035528235.1 Phycisphaerae bacterium | reverse complement strand
CAGGATCCCTTGGCGCACCCACGGCGGCCCGCCGCCGCACGCCCGCTTTTGGCGTTGACGCCGCCGGGGGGCACTCCTACACTCGCCTCCTGTCCCGTCGTGGTGCAGGGGAGCAACCGTATGGCCGACCTGGTGGCACGTTTTCGTGAGATCTTCGGCCGCGGCGGGGCCGTCCGCGTCGTGCGAGGCCCCGGCCGCGTCAACCTCATCGGCGAGCACACCGACTACAACGGCGGGTTCGTCATGCCGATGGCCCTGGAGGCCGCCGTCCGCCTGGCCTTCGTGCCGCACGACGAGCCCACCGTCGCGCTCTGGTCTGAACAGTTTGCCGAACGGGCCGAGTTTGCCCTGGGCGCCGAGCTGCCGGCCGAGACGCCCCGCTGGCGCCGGTACCCCAAGGCCGCGGCCGAGGACGCCAGTTCGCTCTCGTCCTGGATGAACACCCCGCCCCACTGGCTGCGGTACCCCATGGCCGTGGCCGAGGTGCTGGCTGAAGCGGGCCTGCCGCTACGGGGCTTTACGGCGATTGTCGATGGCGACGTGCCCGTCGGCTCGGGCCTCTCGTCGAGCGCCGCCTACGAGGTGGCCGCGGCCCTGGCGTTGCTGGTGGCGGCCAAGCCCGACCTGCCGGCCGGCCCGGCTCGCGTGGCGGCCGAGGCCCACGGCCTGACGACCGAGCGGCTGGCGCTGCTGTGCCAGTCGGCCGAGCATCGCGTCGGCGTCCGCTGCGGCATCATGGACCAGTTCATCAGCCTGCACGGTCGCCGGGGACACGCCATCGTTCTGGATTGCCGCGACCTCTCGTACGAGGCCGTGCCGCTGCCGGCCGACCGGGCCAAGGTCGTCGTCATCGACTCCGGCGTCCGCCGCAAACTCACCACCGGCGCCTACAACGAACGCCGCAGCCAGTGCGAGGAGGGGGCCGGGCGGCTCCGCAAGTTCGACGAGAACATCCGCCAACTCCGCGACGTGCCGGTCGACCTGTTCGAGGCCCTCGAGGAGGCCCTGCCGCAGGTCGTCCGCCGCCGCTGCCGACACGTCGTGACCGAGGACGCCCGTGTGGCCGAGTCGATCGAGGCCCTGGGCGCCGGCGACCTCGACCGCTTCGGCCGCCTCATCAACGCCAGCCACAACTCGCTCCGCGACGATTACGAGGTCAGCGGGCGGGAACTGGACCTGCTGGTGGAGATCGCACGTAGCGTCGAGGGCGTCCTGGGATCGCGACTGACGGGCGCCGGCTTCGGCGGGTGCACCGTCTCGCTCGTGCGGCCCGGGGCCGTCGAGGCCCTGCGTGAGGCCGTCCTGGCGCGGTACCCGGACGAGACCGGCCTCGTGCCGCGCCTCTGGGTCAGCGAGGCCGCCGACGGCGCCGCCATCGAGGTGTAACCATGTGCCGTTGTGCGTCGCGGGGCAAGCCCCGCGGCTAACGCGCGCTGTTGTGTTAGCCGCCCGGCTTGCCGGGCGCGTGTTGTTGTGTGCCGTTGTGCGTCGACGTGCTGTTGTGTCAGCCGCCCGCCTGGGGCGGGCGCGTCGAGCGACGGGGCGACCATGATACCGTTTATTGCAAAACTGGCGGCCGGCGAGGATCTCTCGCTCGAGGAGTCGCGCGAGGCCATGGGCGACATCATGGCCGGCCGGGCCACGCCCGCCCAGGTGGCCGCGTTCCTGACCGCGCTGGCCATCAAGGGCCCCACGCCCGACGAGATCGCCGGCGCCGCCATGGTCATGCGCGAGAAGGCCACCCGCATCGACGTGGGCGACCTGCCCGTGGTCGATACGTGCGGCACGGGCGGCACGGGCAAGAAACCATTCAACATATCGACCTGCGCCGCCATCGTGGCGGCGGGCGGCGGGGCCTACGTGGCCAAGCACGGCAACCGCGGGGCCACCTCCCGATGCGGGTCCAGCGACGTCCTCGAGGCCCTGGGCGTGAACGTGGCGGCCGAGCCGGCCGTCGTCGCCCGGTGCATCCGCGAGGCCCGGATGGGGTTCCTCTTCGCCCCCGCCCTGCACGGGGCCATGAAGTACGCCGTCCCCGTCCGCAAAGAGATCGGCATCCGGACCATCTTCAACATCCTGGGGCCGCTGACGAACCCGGCGGGCGCCCGGCGGCAGGTCATGGGCGTCTTTGCCGCCGACCTCGTCCAGCCCATCGGCGAGGTCATGCTGCGGCTGGGCGTGGAGCACGCCCTGGTGGTCCACTCGATGGACGGCCTGGACGAGATTTCCCTCTCGGCCCCCACCCGGGCCTGCGAGGTCCGCGACGGGACGATGGCCTGCCTGGAACTGTCGCCCCAGAACCTGGGCCTGCCGATGGTCCGGCTGGAGGACATTCGGGCCGAAACGCCCGCCGAGAACGCCGACGTGATTCGCTCGATCCTGGCCGGCCGGCCCGGGCCCCACCGCGACGTCGTCATGGCGAACGCCGCGGCCGCCCTCTACGTGGCCGGTGTGGCCGAGAGCGTGCGGCAGGGCGTCGGCCGGGCCGCCGAGGCCATCGACTCCGGCGCCGCCGCCACCGTCCTCGAGGCCCTCGTCCGCCTGTCCAACGGCCCGGCCTGAGCCGCAGCCCCCTCTACCCCCGAAGGACAGCCCCCATCGACTCCGTCAGGGCCGCCAGAATGCTGCCCTGCATCCCGTCGGCCTGCTCGTGGGTCAGGGTGCCGCGAGGCGTCCTGAAGACGAGCCGCAGGGCCACGCTTTTCTTGCCGGCCGGCACCTGTTTGCCGCGATACACGTCGAGCGGTTCCAGCGACTCGAGTTCCGCCACCCCCGCCCCCCGGATGGCGCGGGCAACGTCGGCCCACGCGGTGGCCTCGTCGAGGACGACGGCCAGGTCGCGGGTGATGGCCGGGAACTGCGGCAGCGGCTGGGCGGTGGGCGCCAGGTCGGCCGCCTCGACCAGCGTTTCGTACCGGACCTCGGCGACGGTGGGCGGGTCGTCCAGGTCGAAGGCGGCGGCGGCCTGGGCCGAGGCGCGGCCGATCATGCCGATGGGCGCGGCGTCGAGCAGGATGTCGGCCGCGGCGCCCGGTTCCAGGTCGGCGTAGCGGTCGGTGGCGGCAAACGTGACCCGCCGCTCGATGCGCAGCGCGGCAAAGACGGCCTCCAGCACGCCGCGCACCTCGGCGAAGTCGCCGGGGCCGGCCAGGGCGAGCATCTGTTCTTCCTGCGGCAGTTCCTGTCCCTGGAGGGGGATGAACCGCTTGGCGATCTCGAAGAGCCGGGCCGTCGCCTCGCCGGCGCCGCGATTCACGCGCAGGCTCTCCGCGACGCCGGCCAGCAGCGATTCGCGAAGCGCCAGCGCCGTGCCGCGGCACGTCAGCGGTTCGGCGGTGACGTCGCTCGGGCGGAACCGGACGGCATGGTCGCGGGTGGTGAACGTGAAGGTTATCGCCTCGAAGTACCCGGCCGCCGTCAGGACGTGGCCGACGACCTCGCGGACGCGCTCGGCCTTCGTCGGGGCCGAAATGGCCAGGGGCGTCGCGCGGCTCTCGGGAATCTTGTCGTAACCGTAGTGCCGCGCCACCTCCTCAATCAGGTCCACCTCGCGAGCCAGATCGGGCCGCCACGACGGCACGCGCACGCGGATGCGTCGGCCGTCGGCCTCGATCACCTGGCACTGGAGCCGCGCGAGAATCCGGGCTGCCGTGTCGGCCGGAACCGCCAGGCCCAGCAGCGTCTCGATGCGCGGCACGCGCAGGGTCAGTTCGACCGGCTCGGGCAGCGGCCGGCCCACCGTCACGACGCCCTTGGCCACGCGGCCGCCGGCCACCTCGACGATGAGGCGGCAGGCCCGGCGGCTGGCCCAGTCGGTCATGTGCGGGTCGACGCGGCGCTCGAAGCGGTAACTGGAATCGCTCATCATGGCCAGGGCCCGCGAGGTGTTGCGGATGCTCAACGGGTCGAAGACGGCGGCCTCGAGCAGCACATCGGCGGTGGTGTCGGCGATCTCGGTGTCGGCCCCGCCCATGACGCCGGCCAGCGCCACCGGCCGCTGGGCGTCGGCAATGACCAGCCGGTCGGGCGTCAGCGTGTGCCGGGTGTGGTCGATGGCGTGGAACTCCTCGCCCGCCTTGGCCCGGCGGACGACGATCCGCCGGCCGCGGATGCCGGCGAAGTCGAAGGCGTGCAGCGGTTGGCCGCACTCCATCAGCACGTAGTTCGTCACGTCGACGATGTTGTTGACCGGCCGCACGCCCACGGCCTCCAGCCGCCGCACGAGCCAGTCGGGGCTCGGCCGCACCGTCACGCCGCACACGACGCGCGCGGTGTACAACGGGCACAGGTCGAGGTCGGCGACCTCGACGGCCACGAGGTCGGCGGCGTTCTCGTCGGACTCGTCGAAGGCGGTCTCGGGCAGGCGGACCGTGGCGTCGATGGCGGCGGCCAGTTCCCGCGCCACGCCGATGTGCCCCAGGCAGTCGGGCCGGTTGCTGGTGACCTCGACCTCGAGGCGCCCGTCGCCGTCGGCGAGGTCCTCGATGCTGTCGACGTTCAGGCCGATCTCGGTCAACCGCTTGGCCGCCTCGACGTACCCCAGGCCGGTCTCGACGTAATCCTTTAACCAGTTGTAACTTACGTTCATGACCCGTTCCTTGCCCGCCCGTGCGAGGCGAAAGAGGCGATTATAGGAGCGCCCCCGGGTGCGTCAAGGAAGAAGGCGCCGCGGCGGCGGGGCTGGGTGTGGCAACAATTTCTGGCATTAGGCGGCGGCCTTTCGTTGGTAGGTCCAGTAGGTGGGCCAGAGGTGGCTGTGTTCGAGGGCCGCCAGGGTCATGATGGCCTCGGCGTTGGGCTTGTCCCATCGCATGCCGCTGCCC
>DATKZB010000119.1:0-11141 GCA_035528235.1 Phycisphaerae bacterium | reverse complement strand
AGCGTCGGCATCACCTGGGGGCCGCACGCCGACAGCCAGGTCATCTACGCGTACGAGCCGCGACGTTTGGGCATGGTCGTCTCGGCCGATGGTTTCGCCTCCGTCTCGAAGGCCAGCGCGGGCCTGTACACCGGGCCGTTCGTCAAGGAAGGCGCCCACATCCGGGCGTCGGCCGGCGGTAGCCGTTTCTACGCGGTCGTCAACGACCGCCTGTACCTGGGCCGCAAGAACCAGGGACCGCTGGCCGTGGCCGAGGCCACCGTCACGCCGCCCGTCCTGACCTTCCAGGCGACGGCCTACAAGAACGCCGTCGAGGGGCTTCGTGAGGACATGCGGCGGTTGGGGCGGGCCCGCTCCGCCGCCGCCGAGGCGAAGCGGCTCCTGGAGACCGTTCGGGGGGCCAGGGCCTTCCTGAGCTGCGACCGTGTCACCATCACGGCCCGTGTGGCTGCGCCGGGCGGCCGGCCGGCGTCGGTCACAGTGGACCTGAGCCGCTTGGGCGGGCGGGGCCTTACGCCGATGTACGACGACGGCGGCCACGGCGACGGCCAGGCCGACGATGGCGTCTGGGGCGCCGTCGCCGTTCTGAACCCGCAGCGATTCAAGAGCGACACGCGGGACTGGCGCGGCCGATGCGGGGGAAAGATGGGGCTGACGGTCACGGCTGCATCGGCCGACGGGACGCTGGCCTCGGAGGTGGCGGCGCTCGAGTTGCTGGCCCGCATCGAGAGTTTCGACGTGTCGCGGTCCACGGTGCCCATTGAGGTCAAGGGCGGGCCGTGGACGAAGCGGCTGGGCGACCTGTACAACCCCGTTGATATCAGCGAGTACGCCGCCCTGGCGTTCCGCGTCCGGACCGCCCTGCCGGCCGGCGAGGAGATGGCCGTGCAACTCCAGGACCTGCCGGCGTATTCGCCGGCCGTCACGACGCCGCGCGTCCCGATTCTGAAGGAAGGCCTGGTCGAGGGCGGGGCGATCGACGGCCAGTGGCGGCCGGTGGTCATACCGATGCGGCGACTGCTGCGGGATGCCAAGGGGTTCCGCGCCGATCGGTGGACGTTCGTCGTCCTGTCGGGCGACGGAAAATCGCCGGGAACCTACGAGATGGCGGACATGCGTTTCCTCGTCAACGTCGAGGAAGCCAAGGCTTTTAAGGGGGCCACCAAGCCATGAGAGTGGCACACGCAGCAGGGCTGGTGCTTGTGGTGATGCTGGCGGCGGGGGCGGCCCGCGCGGCCGACGCCGGGACGGCCGAGGTGTCGGTGGCCGAGAAACTCGACCGCGCGGCCGAGGCGAGGGGTCGCACCGAGCGACACGCCGAGGCCCTCAAACTCTGCGAGGAAATCATCGTCTCCGCCAAGGCCGACCCGAAGCAGCGGGCCGACGCCCTTGACGTGCTCATCGACGTCTATTGCCGGCAGAAGAAGTACGACGGGGCCGTCGAGGCCGCCCAGCGCCTGGCGAAGGCCGTGCCCGGCGACGCGGCCTTCGTCCTGAAGGCGTTCATGGTCCGGGCCGAACTCTACCGCGGGGAGTTGAAGCAGCGCGACCGCGCCTTGGCGACACTGCGCGAGTTCCTCCAGTCCCACCCCGACGACAAGCCGCGCGGCGCGACGGTCCGCGTCCGGTTGGCCGCCATCCTCCGGGAAGACCGCCAGTTCGAGGAGGCCTACGCCGAGGCCGCCAAGGCCGTCGACCTGGAACCCCAGAACGACCAATCCGTCTCGGACGCGCTCACGGAAATGGTCGAGGCGGCCTGGAGCGATGAGAAGGCCGACAAGGCCCAGAAGGTCTTGCCGCCCCTGAAGCGCCTCATTGAGGACCGTTACCTGGCGAAGCAGAATGGCTGGCAGCACTGGAATATGCGCACCCGCTACGGCGACTGTCTGCGGCTGCTGAAACGCTACGACGAGGCCCGGGCGTACTACGCTGCCCAGGAGAAGATCGACCGGCAGAAACGCGCCGCCCCCGACTCGAGGGTCGAACCCAAGTGGGCTCAGGAGTGGTGCCGCCACGCGGCGGTCACGTTCGATGAGGAGGGCCGGCTCGACGAGGCCCTGGCCGCGTACGAGCGCGTCTTGGTCGACCATCCCACCTCGCCCGATTACTGGTACGAGGCCCAGGTGCGGATTGCGGACATCCTCACGAAGAAAGGGCGTTTCGAGGACGCCCTGCGGGCCGCCCGGGTGTGCCTCGATGCCGCCCGCGACGAAGGCAGCGTGCTCGACAACGTGCGGCGCCTGGCGGAGATCTTCAAGGCCATCGACACGCACGTCGGCCGCGCCAACGCCTTCATCAACTACCAGAAGTATGGCCCGGCGGGCGAAGACGCCAAGCCCGGCACCGCCGACGACCTGAAGGACCCCCTGGAGGCGGTCGCGCGGCCGGCGTATCCCGAGCGCGAGCGGGTCTTCGCCGAGGCCCGTAAACAGGCCGGCGACGATGCCGACGCCATGCGGTTTCGGGCGCTCACCTACCTCTACAGCGGTAAGCCGAAGGAGGCCTTTCGGTGTTTCCTCGACGCCTTTGCCCGGGGTAGTGAGAACGAGTTGCAGACACGGGGTGTGGAGATGATCTTCACGGGCGCCCGGGCGGTGCGCGGCCACACGATCGGCCTGGAGGACTTTTTCGAGTTCGTCAACTACGGTCCGGCAGGCCCCGACGGCAAGGCCGGGACCGGCGACGACCTGGCCGACCCGTTCGCCCCGCTCCTCAAGTAACGGAGATGCCGATGCGTTCCGCGGTTATCAACCCGCTGACGGCGTGCGGCGTGTTGGTGGCGGCCGCCTGGATGGTGGTCTCAGTCGCCGGTGCCGCGCTCGGCGGGCAGGACACGCCCGCCGGCCTGGCGGAACTGAGTCCCGAGGACGTTCAGGCCCTGGGCGAGGCGCGCGACTGCCTCCAGGACATGGCCGCAGACGAGGGCGAGCACGATTACGTCCGGGCCGAGGCGCTCCTGGCCCTCAACCGGGTCCACGAGGCCCTGGGCGACTGGGGCCGGCCCGGCCTGGCCGACTGGTACGAGCGGCTGCTCCTCTCGGAGAAGGCCAAGCGGTTTCTGTCGCCGGTGTTGGCGGGCGCCCAGGCGGCGTGCCGTGGCGGCCGGTATCATTTGGGCGGCGTGCGGGAGTTCTGGCGCCGGCTGGACGCCGCCCTCCAGGCCAGGGGCGAGCCCGTGGACCGCCAGATTGAGGATGCCCGCAGGGCCTTCCAGGGCCGTGCCGCCCGCTTCGAGAAGCCGCCGCAGGGCATCGCGCGGAGACTCAAGCCGCTTGTCGTGAAGGTCCAGAAGATGAACGTCGGCCGGCACCTCAAACCGTATCCTGTTCCCAGCGAGCCGGAGAAGGGCCGCAAGTAGGCGGCCGGCGTCCGCGGCTTGCTGCGCAGCGGGGCGGCGTTTATACTGTGGCCCTCAGGCAGGCCGTTTTCCGGGCGGATCATTTCCGAGGCACGGCGCAGGGCCCGACGCGCAAGGGGCAGTCATGGGCGCGAGCGATTCCAGGCGTGGCATCGAGTCGCTAAGGAAGCGCCTGGACCGCGTCCAGGAGTTGCTGGCCCGGGCCGAAACGGAACTCCGCGAGCGGCGTCGCGAACTGACGGCCCTTCACCGGGTGGCCCGGCTCCTGCACGACGAGACCAAGCCGCGCGCCACGCTCATGCGCCAGGTGGCGTCGGCCGTCCGGTCGGGGATGCGGTATCCGCAGGCGGCCGGCGCCCGCGTTGTCCTTGGCCGGCAACGGTGGGCCACGCGCGACTTTTCGCCGGGTCGCCGGCGTCTCCGCGCCGAGTTCCGGACCGCCGACGGCCTCCGCGGCGCCGTCGAGGTGGTCTATCGCAAATCTCCGCCGCCGGCCGGTGAGCCATTCTCGCCCGACGAGAGGGGCTTTCTGGAGTCGGTGGCCGAGTTGCTGGCGGCGCGCCTCGACCGGGAAGCCGCGCACGGGTCGCTGAGGGAGGCACACGGCCGGCTGGCGAAGCGCGTCGACGCCGGGACGTCCGAACTCGAGAAGGCCAACGAAGCCCTTCGGGCCGAGATCACCGAGCGCGAGCGGGCCGAAGCCGAGCGCGAGCACCTCTTGAAGCGGCAGGAGCGGTATGCCGGGCTGCTGCGCCGGGCGGGGGACCGGCTGGAGAAACGCGTCGCCCGCCGGACTGCCGAACTGGCCCAGGCCAACGTCGCCCTGGGTGGCGAGGTCGAGGAGCGGCGGCAGGCCGAGGAGGCGCTGCGCCTTACGAACGAACTCCTGGAACGGATGTTCTCGAGCACCCACATCCTGACGGCCTACATGGACAGGGACTGCAACTTCATCCGCGTCAACCGGGCGTACGCCCAGGCCGACGGCCGCGAGCCCGAGTTCTTCGTCGGCAGGAACCATTTCGACCTGTACCCGCACGAAGAGAACGAGCGGATCTTTCGCCGCGTCGTCACCACCGGCGAGCCGTTCTTCGTCCACGCCAAACCGTTCGTGTATCCCGAGCATCCGGAGCGCGGCGTGACGTACTGGGACTGGAGCCTCGAACCGGTCCTCGACACCCAGGGCAGCGTCACCGGGATCGTCCTCATCCTGCTCGACGTCACGCAGCACCGCCGGGCCGAGGAGCAGTTGGAGGCGGAGCGGCGGCGGCTCTTCTCGGTGCTCAACATGCTGCCCGGTTTCGTGCTGCTGCACGGCGTGGGCACGCCCGTCCGGTTTGCCAATCACCGGTTTCTGGACCTCTTCGGCGCTCCAGGCGCGCGGCCGTGTTACGCCGCGATGCGCGGTCGACGCGAGCCGTGCCGCGTCTGCCGCGCCAAGGAGGTCCTGGCCACGGGCGAGCCGCGCGAGTGGGTCTGGACGGGTATCCGTGGGCGCGATTACCACGTCTGGGGCTACCCGTTTTCGGATACCGACGGCACGATGCTCGTGCTCACTCTGGGCATCGACGTGACGGAACGCCGGGAGTTGGAGCGCGAGATCCTCCAGGTCAGCGACGAGGAACAGCGTCGCATCGGCCGCGACCTGCACGACGTGCTTGGCCAGAACCTGGCGGGCGTCGCGTTTCTGTCGAAGGTGCTCGCGCAGCGGCTGGCGGCGGCCGGCTCGCCGGAGGCCGACCAGGCGGCCGAAATCTCGGCCCTCGTGAGCCAGACGGTGGCCCAGACCCGGGCCATCTCGCGGGGCCTGAGCCCGGTGGACCTCTCGGAGGAGGGCCTCCGGAACGCCCTGCGGGAACTGGCGGCCGGCGTCGAGAAGGTGTTCGGCATCTCGTGCGTCTTCCAGTGCACGCTGCCAACCCTCGTGTTCGACCGTGCCACGGCTACCCATCTCTACCGCATCACCCAGGAAGCGGTAAGCAACGCCACCAAGCACGCCCAGCCCCGGCACGTGTGGATTACGCTGGCCGACGGCGAACACGGCCCCGTGCTGTCGGTGCGCGACGATGGCGTGGGCCTGCCCGACGACGCTAGCGCCAGGGGAGGCATGGGCCTCAGGATCATGCAGTACCGGGCCGACATCATCGGGGCGTCGCTCGAGATGCGCCGCGTGCCCGAGGGCGGCACGGAGGTCGTCTGTGTGGTTTCGCGGGAGAGGGCCGTGGGGAGGTAACCAGCGCCGTGGCGACAAAACCCAAGAACGCACGAGCCGCACGCCAGAGCGGCCGGAAGGCCAGGGTGCTGGTGGTCGACGACCACCCCGTCGTCCGCCAGGGCATCCGGTTGCTCGTTGACCACGAGAAGGACCTGGAGGTCTGCGCCGAGGCCGAGACCGCCGTCGACGCCCTGCGGGCCATCGCCGAGCACGGGCCCGACGTGGCCATCGTCGACCTGTCGCTGAAGGGCGCCAGCGGCCTGGAACTCATCAAGGACATCCGGCTGCGGCACCCGCGTCTGCCGGTCCTGGTCCTCTCGATGAGCGACGAGAACGTCTACGCCGAGCGCGTGCTCCGCGCCGGCGCCAGGGGCTACCTGATGAAGGAGGTGGCCACCGACGAGGTCCTGACCGCGCTGCGGACGATTCTCCAGGGCGGCACGTACCTGAGTAAGGCCATGGCCTCGCGGATGCTGGGGCGCCTGGCGCAGGGCGCGGCGGACGGGGGCGAGTCGCCCGTGGACCGGCTGAGCGACCGCGAACTGGAGGTCTTCGGCCTGATCGGCCGCGGCCTGGGCACCGGCGACGTCGCCAACCACCTGCACCTCAGCCCCAAGACGATCGAGACCTACCGCGCCCACATCAAAGAGAAGTTGGGCCTGGGCTCGGCCACCGAACTGCTCCAGCACGCCATCCGGTACGTCCAGGAGAGCGAGGGCGGCACGTAGGCCAAGAGCGCCACGGCCTTGGCGGCGGCCTTTTTCGGACCACCATCGCTTGGCGCGGGGCCCTCCCGCGTGGTGTTTTTCTGAGTGCCTGGCGGCATCGGGAAAACCCCGATGCCAGTTCCAGGGGTTCCCCCCATGCCGGAACGCGGCATCTCCCCGATTGTCCGTTCGGTCCCGATCGGCTTTACTTAATACGAGAGGCCCGATGTCGGCAGCGCTGTGATGGGTGCTTCGAAAGGCCGGCCGGCGTAGACGTTGCCGAGCGGACGCGACACGCATCGGCGTACCCGATTGAGGAGGACACATCATGCCTACCCGACGAGCCGTGGCCGATCTGACAGTCGAGACGGTGGCCAGAGCCGTTGACCACCTGGTGCTGGCGCCGGACAAGACGTTCCAGGACATCGAGCAGGCGTGCCGCGACGCGGTCGATCACGGGTTTGCCGGGGTCTGTCTGCCCCCGTATGCCGTGCCATACGCGGTTCGCCTGCTGCACGGGACGGGCGTCGCCATCTGCGGCGCGGTGGGCATCCCGCTGGGCCATTCGGGGCTCCGCGCCAAGTGCGACGAGGCGAGCACATCGATCGAGGCCGGGGCGGGCGAAATCGACATGGTCATCAACCTGGTGGCCATGAAGAGCGGCCGCTACGCCGACGTGCAGAACGAGATCGCCGCCATCCGGAGGCTGGCCAGCGGTCTCGTCCTCAAGGTCACGCTCGAGTGCTGTTACCTGACCGACGCCGAGAAGATCCGGGCCGCCCGGCTGGCGCTCGACAGCGGCGCCGACATCGTTAAGACCCACACGGGCTTCGGCAAGGGCGGGGCCACGCTCCACGACGTCCAGTTGCTGACGCGGGCCCTGGGCAGGTCGGTCGAGATCGAGGCCGCCGGAGGCGTCACCCGATTCAGGCAGTTCAACGACATGCTTGCCGCCGGCGCCAAACGCGTGGGTGTCGAGGCGCCGCTGGCCATCCTCGACGACTTCTATAAGTGGGAAGCCGCATGACGGTGCACGTGCTCCGCCTCAGTGCGGCCGTAGGCAGACGCGGGGCCGACCAAGGAGACGCTGGATGTTTCTGACAGGCCAGGACCTTTTCGCGGGGGTCAACCGACCCCTGGATCCGCATAACCTGACGGACCTGGAGAAGAAGCACCTGCCGGTCATCACGGCGCCCGACGCCGTCCGGTCGGGCGAGACGTTCGAGGTGACCGTGGAGGTGGGCAAACTCATGCCCCACCCCAACGAGCAGGACCACTTCATCTCGTTCATGGACCTGTACGCCGGCGACAGGTACCTCGCGCGCCTCTCGCTGACCGCCGGCACGACGTGCCCCATCCTGAAGGCGCGCGTGCGGCTGGCGAAGGACAGCGGGCCGCTCCGCGCCTTCGATGCCTGCAACCTCCACGGCACCTGGGAGAGCACCAAGGATATCCGCGTCTTCTGACGGTGCCGGGCGCGCCGCGGATGCTCTTTGCGCGGCGGGTCCCCGTACCCGCCGCGCTCGCCGGGCTCCCCCGCCTCGTCGGCTACCGGCTCATCACCACGTCGTCCAGGACGGCGCCCTTGACGGGGCCGAACGTGACCGTCGGCGGCTGGGTGCGCAGCCGATGGCTCAGGATCTGGCGGCCGCGCGCCATCGGCGGAACCAGCGGCGTGTCGAGCGTCGCGGCCAGAAGCCGCTTGCCATCGAGGCGGACCTCGACCTTCTTCCCCTGCCAGTCCACGACGACGTGGTGCCACGAGGCCTCGGCCGTGGCGCCCGTGTCGGCCTTGGCGGCCTCCTGCCACTGGGGCGACGTGCGTTTCTGGCCGCCGGCGTCCGTCTCGACGCTCCTCTGGAGGGCCAGGCTGAGGCTGCCCTTGTTGAGCGAGAGCCGAAGGTCTCCGGCGCCAAGCAGGACGCCCGCCGCCGTGTTGTCGAACCGTGCCTCCATCGCGATGCTGCCGCGCTCGGGCGCCAGGTGGTGCCGCGCGCCGTACTCCAGGGCCGCGTCCATGGCGTATCCCTTGCCGGTCTTGCCCTCGGCCTCGGCCTTGGGCAGCACGCCGCCGCTCAGCGGCTTGGGGTAACGGTGGCCCAGGGCGTCGTCGGCCACGGTCTCGCCGGCGTCGAATCGCGCGACGAACGTCTGGTCCTTCGCCAGGACGGCGGGCGCCACGAGGCGCACGGCCCGCCAGAATCGCTTGGGCACGTCGAGGGTCAGCACGCCGTCGCCGAGGTCGTAGGGGTCGCCGGTCTCGGCGTCGAAGGCGATGGTCCTGGCCGGGTCGAGGCCCAGTTTCCCGAGGTCCACGCGGACGGTTGCGCGCCTGTCCTCGCGGGCCGTGTTGACGATCCAGAGGACGGCGTGGCCCTTTCGGACGTGGGCGCTGACGAGCACGTCTTTGGTGGACGATTCGATGCCGCCCCCTTCCTTCCAATACGGCAGGAACCGGACGTCGTCGTGCCAGACCTCGAGTTCCGACGCCAGGACCGGCCAGAACGCGGCCCCCTCCGGCAGGCAGTCGTGCGCCAGCACCCACCCGACGAACTGGGGAATCGTGAACGGGGAATGAGACTCGTTGTAGTGCCGGTCGGCCTGGCACATGATCATGGCTGCCGCGCCCAGGTTCGCGCCCATGCCGATGCTCCGGAGGCGCGACGCCGGCAGGCATTCCATATAATCGTTCTCCATGCTCGCGGGCTCGACGTTCTCGCCCTCCATGGCCACGTCGGGCATCCACGCGTACACCGGCTGGCCGCTGGTCGTGTGCAGCCAGAGGCACGGCGGGGGCTTGCCGTTGGCGTGGAACATGTAACGCAGGCGTTTGTTGAACTCCCGCAGGCCCAGGTACGTGTACCCCGGCTGGATGCGCTCGTCGGGCAGCAGGTAAGCCCCGCCGGCCAGGTAGTTGCGGTCCTCGCTCAGGTAATTCTCGTCGAAGTAAAGGCCGGCCAGGCCGCCCTCGCGGACCCACCGGTCGTAGTGCCAGACCTGGAAATCGTTCGGCCCGCGCCCCCGCGCCACGTTCCCGTTCCCCAGGTCGCCCAGGTCCGAGCCCCAGTCGGCGGCCAGGGGGTTGAACCACCGGTCCTTCCAGTCGCGGTACCGGGCGATGGCATGGGCGATGGCGCCGACGCACCCCGTGATGCCGTTGGCGGCGGCGCCCTCGATGGCCTTGCGCGACTTCGCCATGTCCCACGGGTACGGGCTGGAGTAGTACGGCCACAGGACCGCCCAGTCGGCGTCCATCCAGAACACGCAGCGGGCCTCGGGGTACGGCTTGTGCGAGGCGATGGTGTAGGCCCGCCAGTGATCCGGCATGGGTTTCTGCGGCGTCACCATCCACCCGTACTCGATGGTCGTGGGTTCGGCCAGCGTCGTGGGCCGGGTCACGAAGTGGATGCGCAGCGTCACGAGGTCGCCGTCGCGGACGAGTTCCTGCGTCGGCGCCGCCGGGTCGAGAAGCCAGCCGCGGTCGTTGTCGGCGAACCAGCAGAAACCCCGCTCGGAGTCCGTCAGCAGGACGTACGGGACGAAGTTGCCCACGCGGCTGCCGGAGGACGTCTCGCGCGAGTCCCACCGGTCGGGCGTCCAGCCGTGGTAAGCGGCCCAGCCGCCGGCCGTCGTGACGAAGCAGGGGGCCTCGCGCCGGGGCATCGCGATCTCGAGCGTCAGCCGATCCAGCCGCCCGGGGCCCTCCGGGACGACCGTCATCCGGTTCAGGACGAACCCGTCGAACTCGACGACCGTCGCGACGTCGAACCGCAGGCCGCCCGCGCGGCCGGTTCCGCCCAGGTGGGCCGCCGCCGTGGGACCTGCCTTGCGCAAGGGGCCGAGTTAGCCGCGGGGCTTGCCCCGCGCGGATGGCCCCCCAGTATCATACACTTTGAGAAAACGCCATTCCGCCAGGAGGGCCAAGAGTGCCCTTTTGGACGGCCCAAACCGCATTTGGACAGCGCCAGGGGCGTTTGGCCCTCCTTTTGGTAAGATAGGCAAGGGGAAACGCGCGGTTTTTGATCGCTTTTTTCGATTTTTGATCGGCACGCGCCGGAATCGACGATTTTCGGTGTCGTTTCGGGCACAAATGCAAGGTGGGCGATATATGCTAAAGCATACGAGAACCGGCCCCGGCCGGTCGTTCCGGGCAACTAAGTGATGTGTCCCCCGAACCCTGGGGGCCGACGTGCTCCTGGCCATGCCCGTGACGCTGGATTACGGCTCGAAGTGCCTCGTCTTCGGGCGCCCGGCCGACCTCTCCTGCCGCAAGGAACTGCTGGCCGACCGCGCCTTATCCAGTGCGTACTTCTGCCACACAGCACTCAGGGTTTTGCCTAGTTCCATGCGTCGCTGCTCTGCGCTTTTATACCGTCGCGTGTCTCGCCAATAGGCGATGACGCCGTACGCGCCGCCTTCGGCCTTCCTTCCCAGCCCTTTGTAGAGGTTTTTAAGCAACTGGATGGTTTCCCGACTCTGGTGCACAAAAGGCACGAGGGCACGGATAACCTCTGTTCCGCCGCGGCTGAGTTCATGATCCTCAAGAGATTCCGAGCCGGTCAGAACCTCCTGGGCGGCAGCATCGAGTGCCGCAAGCGATGCCGCGTGTTGGCCATGATCGAGTGTATCCCCAAGCCGCTGACCGAAAAGCACGTTATGTTCCAGTATCACGCCCTTCATAAGCGCGTAGGTTCTCTCCACCAGGTTCCACAACGCTTCGCCTTCGCTCTTTGGATGAGCCACGTTCACCTCCCCTTTCAATGCAGCGTGGTACTTTGCTCGGAGTTCGGGGGACACAGTACCTATCTGCGACCACACGTGCGCTTCGGGCCATGCCCCAACGCTAGCCTTGCCCCGCCGCCGC
>DATKZB010000118.1:0-3561 GCA_035528235.1 Phycisphaerae bacterium | reverse complement strand
GAACCGTCCGTCGGCCTCATCGAGATCTTTCTGCCGCCAGAGGTCGCGGACGCGCTGCGGGCCCTTCAGGTTCAGCTGCTCCCAGGTGACGGTCATCTCGCGGGCGACCTCGGCGAAGTTGAAGAGGCCGACCGCCAGGCTTCCGTCGGCCATCGGCTTCGCCAGGACCAGGTCCTCGCTCGTCTGCACGACGGGCCGGGCCTGTTTGCCCAGCCGGTCCTGGTCCACCGCGATGACCTCCGGGTTGCACAGGACGTTCAGCGTGAACTCATCGAGGCGGGTAATGTCGCCGGAGTAGATAAGCGGGGAGGCCATCAAACACCACATCGCCATGTAGGCGTACTGTTCACTGGGCGTCAGCGGGGTCATGTGCGGGGCCTCGCTCTGCTTGTGGACATTCCCCACGTACCCGATGAGGATGTAGTCCGGGTCGTTCCACGCGCCGGGGCGGGCGTGTTCCCAGTGCCGGGCGTTCTCCAGGCCGATGTGAAAACACCCCGGCAACTGGCCGCCCTGACGCAGGCCCAGGTCACCCGTGGTCCGCCAGCAGTTCCCGCCCACCTCGCCCCCCCACTCCCACACGTTGCCCATGCCGTACTGGCAGAGGTTGAAGACGATGTCGCGGGGAAGGGCCTTCAGGATGTCGCTCATCCGGCGATACGGCCGCTGGAGCTGCTCGAGCCCCTCGCCCAGGTTATCCCTTTTGGCCACGCCGCCGTACGAGCACCAGTCGTACTTGAGGAAGTCGAAGCCCCACTCGGCATACGTTTTGGCGTCGATCGCCTCGTGCTTGTACGAGCCCGCGTACCCCGCGCACGTGGCCGGCCCCGGCGAGGTATAGAGACCCACCTTAAGGCCCTTGGCGTGCACGTAATCGGCCAGGGCCTTCATGTCCGGGAAGTTCTTGTTCGGCCGCATTCGCCCCTGGTCGTCGCGCGGCGGCGCGCCGGAGCCGGCCTTGACCATCCAGCAATCGTCGAGGTTGACGTACTGGTAGCCGACGTCGGCCATGCCGGACTCGATCATGGCGTCGGCCGCCTTCCGTATGTCCTCATCCGTAATCCGGTTGTACCACGTGTACCAGTGGTTCCATCCCATCGGCGGCGTCAGGGCGAGCGTGTCGCCGACGACGACTGTGAAGCCGCGCGCATCGGTCCCGGCCTCGTTTTTTGCCTTCAGCGTGACAGCGTATTCGCCGCGCTCCTGGGGCGCCTTGCCGGTAATGATTCCGGTGGCCGGGTCGAGGCGGAGCGACGCCGGCAGGCCCTCGGCCGCAAAGACTAGAGGCCGCGTGCCCGTGCACGGAATGCGGTAGAGCAGCGGCCGGCCGGGCCGGCAGCCGTACACCTCCGGCCCGTTGATGCGTGGCTCGGGACCGGGCCGGGGCGTCAGGATGACCCGCTCCTCGTGGACCTGCGGGGCGTCGACGGCCTCGGGCTTGGCGCCGGCGACCTGGAACTCGGCTTCAGCCCAGTCGGCGTGGTCGAACTGGTTATTGCCTCCGGCCGAGGTCACGAGCAACGCAAGATGCTCGACGCCCGCAAGAGGCACGTCGACGCGCTTCGCCTCCTGGCCGCCCTTCATCACGCCGCTGTCGAACAACTTCTTGCCGTCGCCGTACACCTGGAACTCGACCGAGCCGTTGCCGCCGGCCGAATCGTCCACGCCCACCCAGGCCGTGAACCGCTCGGTCTTGCCGTCCAGGCGGACGTGCAGGGCCGATTCGGCGTGGGTCCCCACGCCGCGCTCGAACTTGCGGCCGGCGATGGCCATCGGCTTCTCGGTGCAATTGCGGTCGCCCCGGGGCTCGCCCCATCCGGCTGACATTTTCGAAAGGTCCAGCGCCGACAGCGGCATGGTCTTCGCCGCCTGACACGCCCCCGCCCAAGCCAGACCCAGCGCGGCCGCGAGAGCGACGACCAATATCTGCGATCGATGATTCATCTGTCCTTCTCCTACCCATGTTCGTGCGACGGATGCGGAAGGCGGCATTATAGGTCCTCGCGCCGTGCCACGCCAGCGTCGTGGCCGACTTGGTAGCGCCAAGTTTTGTGTGTAATTTCGGGAAGCAGGTGCCAGCGGGCGAGTTGGCCTAAGACGGCGCGTTCAGGGACGGCGACGCCTTGTCAGTGCCGCTGCTCACGGCGGGGGAACCACTCGAGCAGCCCGGCGGCCACGAGGTCGTGCCCCTTGCGGTTGGGGTGGTTCACCTGCGACATCAGGTCCTCGAGTCTCCCGCCGCCGCGGACGTACTGCGAGAACGCTTCCGTGCTGTCCGCCAGGCCGACGCCGTGCTCGGCCGCCAGTTCGCGGATCTGCCGGGCGTGCTGATTCAGCGCGTCGTTGGGATCGTCCAGCCGGGCGCTCGTGTCGCCCGTGGGCGTGAGCAGGATGACGCGGACCCCGGCGGCCTTGGCTTTCTCGATCATCGAGACCCAGGCCTTCCGGGCCCGCTCGAGGCCGATGCCACGGTCGTTCAGGGCGTAGTCGATCGTGACCACGTCGGGCCGGTGGGAAAGGACGTCGCGCTCGAACCTTGCGGCCCCGCTCTCAGCGTTCTCGCCGCCGATGGCCGTCACGATGACGTTGGTCACGGCATACGGAAAGGCATCCTTCAGTCTCTTGTGGAGCAGGTGCGGGTAGGCGTTGAACGTGTCCACGGCGGGGGTCTTGAAGTAGCCCGCCGGCACGCTATGGCCGTGGCACACGACGTTCACGGTCCGGTTGCCGGGCCACGGTTTCGCGAGCAGGGCGGCGACGTCGGCCAGGTAGGTGGCCTTGTCGGCGACGGCCGCGGGAGTCGCGGGGGCTGGCTGAGGCAGCGGCCGGCTCGTAATCAAGCCAATGCCCCGGCCGCCGGTCCCGCCGCCTTTGCCGGGCACGGCGTTGTAGAACATGTAGAACGTGTCGTTCTTCGGGTTGTACACGAGCGAGATCTTGTGGGCATACTGCTTGTCCAGGCCGCTCGGGTTGCCGCCGGCCTTGTAGAGGGGTTCCGGATGGGCGGTCCAGTGGAGGAGGTCCCTCGAGAAGGCGGCCATGATGTGGGCCCCGCCCCGCCCCACGCCGAAGTAGAACATCACCCAGTGGTCGCCGTCGCGGAAGACCTTGCCGTCGGAGCAGAACTGCTCGTCGTACCCCCCGGGGCGGTTGCGCAGGACGGGATTGCCCGCGTAGCGGGTCCAGTTCAGGAGGTCCGTCGAGGTGGCCAGACCGAGCTGCTCGGCGCCGCCGTTGGCGGCATTGTAAAAGTTGTAGTACCGCCCCTCGTGCTCGACGAGCCACGGCTGGTAGATGCAATCCTTCTCCCATTCGCCGCGGTCCGGCTCGTGGACCGAGAGGATGTACTCCGGTTTGGCGCGCTTCCAGGTCAGGCCGTCCTCGCTCGAGGCCACGCCCTCGTAGCCGGGCCTCAGTTCATAGCCGCCCTGGCGCGGGTAGGCGCCGTAGAGCGTCCAGTACTTGCCCTGGTGCTTCTTGAGGACGCGGGGCGCCTTCAGGTCGTAGGACTCGTACAGGTAGGCCCCCACGACGCAGCCGCCATGGTCGAACTCTCCCTCC
>DATKZB010000117.1:0-14652 GCA_035528235.1 Phycisphaerae bacterium | reverse complement strand
TCCCACCGCCCGCTTTAACTCCGACACCGTAAGCCGCTTGTTCTTACCCATTTATCTCGCCTCCTTAAAACGTAAGTCCTTGTGGAAGCAAGACTAACAACAACTACACCAGCGCGCCAGAAAAACTTGCCACACCCGGGCCGACCGCATCGCGGTCTCGACGCCCGCCCACCGCTGGGGCATGTCGTCGGCCGCCGCCATGTCCGGTCGGAACCCCAGACCCAGGTACAGCCGGATGGCGGGAAGGCGGTGCACCTGCGTCACGAGCGCGGCATCGCGATACCCGAACTCGCGCATCCACCCCAGCGCGGCCAGGACGACGGCCCGTCCCAGGCCGCGACGCAGGTGCTCCGGATGCGTGGCCACCCAGTGGATCATGCCGGTGTGCGGCCCGCACCAGTCGCGGTGCCAGGCGGCCGTGCATGCGACGAGGCTCGCGCCGGCACACGCAAACCGGATGCGTTCCGGTTGCCAGATGGATGCGTCCAGGAATTCCTTGTGCAGGCCCTGGAGGTCCCACGGATGGTCGGGAAACGCGGCCGTCAGGAGTTCGGCCCAGTGGGGCGCATCGCCGGCCTGGTAGGTGCGCAGGGTGTGGCCGCCGGGAGCGTCAGGGCGCCCAAGACCGGCCAGACTGGGGCGGCGCAGCAAGAGCGCGTCGGCAGTGAGTTCCGGTATCACCATGGGGGCGACCAGCCTAAAGGACTTTCGACCCGGGCGCCAGCGGCGAGGCCACCGTCAGGCACACGACGTTGTCGCCCTCCTGGGCGGCCAGGAGCATCCCCTCGGACCGCTCGCCCCGAAGCGTGGCCGGTTCGAGGTTGGCCACGACGATGACGAGTTTGTCCTTGAGGGCCTCGGCCGGCATGTACGGTTTGAGGCCGGCCACCAGTTGCCGGTGGCCGAGTTCCGGGCCGAGGTCGGCGTCCATGACGTAGAGTTTGGACGCGTTCGGGTGGTCGCGGACGTCGACAACGCGGGCGACCCGCAGGTCGACCCGCGCGAACTCCTGGATGCTGATGGTTTCTGCCATGACGGGTCCTTTCGGCTATTCGCCGTTGATCAGAGCCGTTGGGCGGCCAGACTGGCCAGTTCGCTGCGCTCGCTGGTCTTAAGCATCACGTGGCCGGCCAGGTCGAGCCCCTTCATCCGCTCGGCCGCGTAGGCCAGGCCGTTGGAGGAGGAGTCGAGGTACGGGTTGTCGATCTGGTACGGGTCGCCGGTGAGGACGAGTTTGGAGTCCTCGCCGACGCGGCTGACGACGGTCTTGATCTCGCGGGGGGTGAGGTTCTGGGCTTCGTCGACGATGATGAACTGGTCGGGGATGCTGCGCCCACGGATATAGGTCAATGCCTCCAATTCGATGGTGCCCGCGTCGATGAGTTCGCGGATGCGCTCGTCCATGCCGGCGTCGCCGCCGGTCTTCTTGGTCCGAAGAATGTATGCCAGATTATCGAATATAGGCTGCATCCACTGGTAAAGCTTCTCGTCCTTGTCGCCCGGCAGGTATCCGATGTCCCGGCCGAACGGAATGATGGGCCGCGACACGAGCAGTTTCTCGTACTTCTTCTCCGCGAGGACCTTCTGCATGCCGCACGCCACGGCCAGCAGCGTCTTGCCCGTGCCGGCCGGGCCGAGCAGCGTAACCAGCCGCACGTCATCCAGCATCAACAGTTCGATAGTCATCTGCTGCTGGAGATTGCGGGCCGACACGTTCTGGTACGTGTGGGTGCCGAACCGCAGCGCCACGATCTTCTGCTGGTGCGGATCGTACCGCCCCACGCCCTGGTGCTTGGGGTCCTCGGCGTCGGTCAGGATGACGAACTCGTTGGGCTGAAAGTCGTCGGCCGGCGGGTCGATGGCCTTCTCGCCGGCAAGCCGCTCAAGGGTGGGCCGGTCGGTCTGGAGTTCGCGGTAGCCCAGGTAGATGTGGCTGAAGTCCACCTTGTGTTTCTCGTAGTCCATCGTCTTGATGCCCAGGGCGTCGCTCTTGATGCGGGCGTTGAGGTCCTTGGTGATGAAGGTGGTGGGCTTGCCCTCCTGCGTCAGACGGTAGGCCACGCCGATGATCCGGTCGTCGGCCACGTTGGCGTGCAGGTTCGGGTGTTCCGGCACGTCGTTCTCCAGGACGACGCGCAGCGTGCCGCCGGTCTCCTCGACGGGCACGCCTTCGACCAGTCGGCCCTTGGAGCGCAGCTGGTCCAGCGTCCGGATGACCTGCCGGGCGTGCTGCCCGGTGTCGTCGGAGTCCTTCTTGAAGCGGTCGAGTTCCTCGATGACCTGGAAGGGCAGGACGACCTCGTTGTCGGCGAAGGCCATCAGGGCGCTCGGGTCGTGCAGCAGGACGTTCGTGTCGAGAACGAAGTACTTCTTCGGCATGGCGACTCCTTCCGGGCATACGATGAGTCGGGCCGCCACATGGTACCGGGCCGACGTCCCGGGTGCAAGGTTGCACTGATGCCGCAGCCGGGAAGCCGCCGACGGGCTGCCACAATGGCACCCTGGGGGTGGTCGGCGTCTGCCGAAACGGCGCATGCGCCCGCCCGGAGAGCCCCTCTGCGGTCCCGTCATGGCTATGAAAACACTGATTTTACCCATCCGAGGCACTGCGGGCTTGCCGAGGCCCCTTTTGGCACTCCCTTTGCACTGCATTGGGTTTCAGAGAGAGCGAGAGTGCAGCCTGAACCCGCCATGGCGACGTGCGGCGGGAGCGGTTTGTCCCAGAGTCAGCCAGGTGAACCCGTCGGAAAGGAGATGTGCGAGCATGCCAGCCAAAATGTTGGCTTTTGACGAGAAGGCGAGGGCGGGGCTGCTTGCGGGCGTCGAGAAACTGGCCAGGGCCGTCAAGTCGACCCTTGGCCCTCGCGGCCGCAACGCCGTCCTTGACAAAGGGTGGGGTGCCCCGACGATCACCAAGGACGGCGTGACCGTGGCCGAGGAGATCGACCTCCGCGACAAGTACGAGAACATGGGGGCCCAACTGGTCAAAGAGGCCGCCTCCAAGACCAGCGACGTCGCGGGCGATGGCACCACCACCGCCACCGTCATCGCCGAGGCGCTCTTCAAGGAAGCCCTCAAGAACATCACCGCCGGCGCCGACGCCATGGCCCTCAACCGCGGCATCCAGAAGGCCGTCGCGGCCGTCGTGGCGCGCCTCAAGACCATCTCCAAGCCCATCGACGTGACCAAGGCCGACGAGGTGGCCCAGGTGGGCACCATCAGCGCCAACGGCGACGCCGGCGTCGGCCGCATGCTCGCCGAGGCCCTCGACAAGGTCGGCAAGGACGGCGTCATTACCGTCGAGGAGGGCAAGGGCCTCGAGACGGTCGTCGACGTGGTCGAGGGCATGCAGTTCGACCGCGGGTACCTCAGCCCGCACTTCGTCACCGACCCCGACCGGATGGAGTGCGTCCTGGATCGGCCGCTCATCCTGGTCTACGAGGAGAAGATCTCCAGCGCCAAGAACCTGGTGCCGCTCCTGGAGAAGATCTCGAAGGCGAACCGGCCGCTCCTTATCGTGGCCGAGGACGTCGACGGCGAGGCCCTGGCCACGCTCGTCGTCAACAAGTTGCGCGGCGTGCTCCAGTGCTGCGCGGTCAAGGCGCCGGGTTACGGCGACCGCCGCAAGGCCATGCTCGACGACATCGCCACGCTCACCGGCGGCCGGGCCATCGTGAAGGACCTGGGCATCGATGTCGAGAACATCGACATCCAGGACCTCGGCACCGCCAAGAAGGTCACCATCGACGATGACAATACCACCCTCGTCGAGGGTGCCGGCGAGACCGACGCCATCCGCGGACGCATCGAGCAGATCAAGCGCGAGATCGAGGTCACGACCAGCGACTACGACCGCGAGAAGTTGCAGGAACGCCTGGCCAAACTGGCCGGCGGCGTGGCCCAGATCAACGTCGGTGCCACCACCGAGGTCGAGATGAAGGAACGCAAGGCCCTCGTCGAGGACGCCTTGCACGCCACCCGGGCCGCCATCGAGGAAGGCATCGTGGCCGGCGGCGGCGTCGCGCTCCTGAGGTGCATCGAGGCGCTCGGCCATGTCAAGACCGTGGGTGACGACGAGGCCACCGGCGTCGCCATCGTCCGCCGGGCCATGGAAGCCCCCACCCGCCAGATCGCTGCCAATGCGGGCTACGAGGGCGGCGTGGTCATCAAGAAGATCCTCGCCAAGAGCGGCGCCTACGGGTTCGACGCCGACAAGGGCGATTACGGCGACATGCTGAAGGCCGGCATCGTCGACCCGACCAAGGTCGTCCGCACGGCCCTCCAGAACGCCGCCTCCGTGGCGGGGCTCCTGATTACGACCGACGCGTGCGTTGCCACCAAGCCCGAGCCCAAGGGCGAGGCGGGCCAGCAGCCCGGGCAGGGCATGCCCGGCGGCGGCATGGGGGGTATGGGCGGCGGCATGGGCGGCATGGGTGGCGGCATGGGTGGCGGCATGGGTGGCATGGGCGGCATGATGTAAACCGATTGCGGATTTCGGATCAAGGATGGACGTTTCTGAGGAGTGAATGCACATGAGAATCGAACCGTTGGAAGACCGTGTTGTCGTTCAGCCGATGGAAGCCGAATCAAAGACCAAGGGCGGTATCCATCTGCCCGACACCGCCAAGGAGAAGCCGCAGAAGGGCAAAGTCGTCGCCGTCGGTCCAGGCCGCACCCTCGATTCCGGCGAGCGGGCCAAGCCCGCCGTTAAGAAGGGCGACGTCGTCGTGTACGCCAAGTACGGCGGCATGGAGGTCGAGATCGACACCAAGGAGTACATCATCCTCCGCGAGAGCGATATCCTGGCCGTTGTCGAATAGGGTCCGGGCGCTGCCGCCCGACCGCGCCGCGGGACGGTGCCACAGACCGCAGCGAACGCCGCGGCAAGCCAGTTCATGGGAGAATGAACGATGCCTAAGCAACTGTTGTACGCCGACGATGCCAAACGCAAAATGGCGGCAGGCCTCAAGAAACTGGCCGATGTCGTCAAGGTCACGCTCGGACCCACCGGCCGCAACGTCATCCTCCAGAAATCCTACGGCGGGCCCAAGGTCACCAAGGACGGCGTCACGGTGTCCAAGGAGATCGAACTCGAAGACAAGTTCGAGAACATGGGCGCCAAGATGGCCAACCAGGTCGCCTCGAAGACCGCCGACGTCGCCGGCGACGGCACCACCACCGCCATCGTCCTGGCCGAGTCGATCTTCGCGCAGGGTCTGCGGCACGTGACGGCCGGGGCGAACCCGATGGCCCTGAAGCGCGGCATCGACATGGCCGTCGCCGCCGCCGTCGACAGCATCCTCGACCAGAGCCGCAAACTCAAGGGCCACGACGAAGTGGCCCAGGTGGCGTGCATCAGCGCCAACGGCGACGCCAATATCGGCAAGATGATCGCCGACGCCCTCGACCGGGTCGGCAACGACGGTGTCATGACCGTCGAAGAGGGCAAGAGCATGGAGACCGTCCTCGACTTCACCGAGGGCATGCAGTTCGACAAGGGGTTCCTCAGCCCGTACTTCATCACCGATGTCCAGACGATGGGGTGCGTCCTGGAAGACGCCTACCTGCTCATCCACGAGAAGAAGATATCGAACCTGCGCGACCTGGTGCCGCTGCTCGAAAAGATCGCCTCCAGCGCCAGGGCCCTGCTGATCATTGCCGAGGACGTTGAGGGCGAGGCCCTGGCGGCCCTGGTCGTCAACCGGCTGCGGGGCGTGCTCAAGGTATGTGCCGTCAAGGCCCCCGGCTTCGGCGACCGCCGCAAGGCCATCCTCCAGGACATCGCGGTCCTGACGGGCGGCACGTTTGTGAGTGAAGACCTGGGTGTCAAACTCGAGAACCTCGAACTCTCGAACCTCGGCACGGTCAAGCGGATCGTTGTCGACAAGGACACCACCACTCTCATCGACGGCGGCGGCAAGCCCAAGGTCGTCAAGGAACGTATCCTCCAGATCCGCGCCCAGATCGAGACCACCACCAGCGACTACGACAAGGAAAAACTCGAGGAACGCCTGGCGAAACTGACCGGCGGCGTGGCCGTCATCCGCGCCGGCGGCGCCACCGAAACCGAGGTCAAGGAGAAGAAGGCACGCATCGAGGACGCCATGCACGCTACCCGTGCCGCCGTTCAGGAAGGCATCGTGCCGGGTGGCGGCGTGGTGTGCCTGCGAGCGGTTGCGGCCGTCGAGGCCGTCCGCAAGAAGGCCAAGGGCGACGAGAAACTCGGCGTCGAGACCGTCATGCGGGCCCTCGAAGAGCCCATGCGCCAGATCGCCCAGAACACCGGATGCGACGGCTCCGTCGTCGTCGAGGAAGTCCGGGCCATGCCCAAGACGCACGGCTTCAACGCCCAGACCGGCGAGTTCGGCGACCTCATCAAGATGGGCGTCATCGACCCGGCCAAGGTCACCCGCACGGCGCTTCAGAACGCCGCCTCCATCGCCTCGCTCATGCTGACGACCGACGTCATGGTGACCGACGCGCCCGAAGACGAGGACGAGGACCTGGCGTCGGAGGAGGCGGTCGGATAGACGGAGCCGGGACGCTTCAAGACAAGTGGCACGGGGCGGAGGCGCGCGCCACCGCCCCGTTTGTCAGCCGCCCGGTGTGGGCGCAGGCGGGTGGCAGTCGTGGCTGGCCGCTGACGGTAGCGGCGGCGCCCCACCGGTCCCTGCTTGCAGGCCGGGGCCTGCGACGGTAAGATCGGAAGCGGTTCCATGCCAGCCGATGACGACTACTACGCGATTCTGGGCGTGCCCCGCAACGCCGCCACCGACGAACTCAAGAAGGCGTACCGGCAGTGCGCCATCCGGTACCACCCCGACCGTAACCCGGACGACGAGGAAGCCGAGGCCCAGTTCAAGAGGTGCGCCGAGGCGTACGAGGTGCTGTCGGACCCCGACAAGCGGGCCCGGTACGACCGGTTCGGCAAGGACGGGCTGCGGGGCGCCGGCGTCCACGATTTCAGCCACGTCGACGTCCACGACATCTTCTCGATGTTCCAGGACGTGTTCGGCCTGGGCGACCTCTTCGGCGGGCGGGGGCGGCAGCGGCAGGGCCCCCAGCCCGGCCAGAGCCTTCGATGCTTTATCGACATAAGTCTTGAGGACGTACTTACGGGAGCGACCAAGACGGTCCGCCTGTCGCGGCAGGAACGGTGCGACGCGTGTGAGGGCACCGGGTCGGTCTCACGCCGGCGTCGGACGTGTCCGACGTGCGGCGGCCAGGGACGTGTCCAGCAGGGCGGCGGTTTCTTCCGCATCGTCCGCGACTGTCCGCAGTGCGGCGGCGCGGGGACGAGCGTCGCCGACCCGTGCCCGGCGTGCGGCGGGCGGGGGTTGGTTGCCCACAAACGGACGATCGAGATCCAGGTGCCACCCGGCGTCGATGACGGTCAGCGGATTCGGTACGCCGGCCAGGGCGACGCCGGCGAACCGGGTGTGCCGCGCGGCGACCTGTACGCCGTCATTCGCCTCCAGCCGCACCCGTTTTTCGAGCGGCACGGGCGGGACCTCCTGTGCCAGTTGCCGGTCAGTTTCACGCAGGCCGCCCTGGGCGCGAAGGTCGACGTGCCGACGATCCAGGGCACCGAGCCGATGGAGATTACGCGAGGAACCCAAAGCGGCGACCTGTACCGCATCGACGGCAAGGGCCTGCCGGACGTCGAGGGATACGGCCGGGGCGACATCCTGGTGCAGGTCATCGTCGAGATTCCCAAAAAACTGTCCCGGCGGCAGAAGGAATTGCTGCACGAGTTTGCCACGACCGAGAAGGGAGGCGTGCTTCCGCAGCGCGAGAGTTTCCTCGAGAAACTCGCCAGTTACTTCACGCAGGACGCGAAACAGGATAAGGATCCGTCATGACGCCAGGCGCCACAGACCCCGTGCCCCGTCCCGGGAAGGGCGAGGGCCGCGACGACGCGAAGCCGGCTCCGTCGGCCGAGACGCCGCGCGACGCGTCCCCGGCCGTCGGGGGCGGCACGCCCGAGGACGCTGAGCGCCAGCGACTGGAACTCGTCGACAAACTCCAACGCCTGGCCGCCGAGTTCTCGAACTACCAGAAACGCGCCCAGCGCCGTCTCCACGACGAACGCCGTGACGCCGTGGCCGGCTTCGTCCTCGACCTGCTCCCGGTCATCGACAATTTCGAGCGGGCCATCGCTGCGGCCGAGGCCACCCCCGATTTCGACGGACTGCTGAAGGGCGTTCACCTGGTTCATGACCAGTTGCTGGCCGCCCTCGGGAAGCACGGTATCACGCCGATTGAGGCCGCCGACGGCGTCTTCGACCCCGAGCACCACGAGGCCGTGGCCCACCTGCCCAGCGACGAGCACCCGCGCGGCCACGTGATGGGCGAGATGCAGAAGGGCTATCGCTTCGCGGACCGGACGCTCCGCGCCAGCCGGGTGGCCGTGTCCAGAGGCAAGGCGGACGACGATCCGGACCGCCAGGAGCCGCCAGCCGAGGATGACGATGCAACGGACGCCGCAGAACCCCCGACGGGCGAGGACTGAGGTCGCTCCGCCCTGGCGGCGCCGAAGCAGGGGAGCCGGACGAGACGAGGAATTCAGGAGAAGCCAATGCCGACGTACGAGTACGAGTGCGGCGCCTGTGGGCACGCCTTCGAGCGGTTCCAGTCGATCAAGGCCGGCCCCGTCCGGACGTGCCCGGCATGCGGCAAGCGGAAGGTCCGGCGCCTGATCGGCATGGGCGCCGCGCTGATTTTCAAAGGCTCCGGCTTCCACGCCACCGACTATCGCAGCGCCTCGTACAAGGAAGGCGCGAAGAAGGACAAGCCGAAGGCGGACGAGCCGAAGAAGGACGAGCCGAAGGCGGACGAGCCGAAGAAGGATGCTGCCGCGCCCAGTTCCTGTGCCGGGTGCAAGAAGGCGTCGGAAGGTTGCCCCAACGCCGGGAAGGAGTAAGTCCGCCGTGGCCGAACGGTGTCGGTACTGTCATCGGCCCCTGAATCGGGCCGACCCGGATCACGAGCGCCACTGGCCGTTCTGCGGCGCGCGGTGCAAGACGGCCGAACTCGGCCTGTGGTTCCAGGACCGGTACGTCATCAGTCGGCCGCTGGACGAGGTGGCCGACGATGCGGCGCTGACCGACGAGGGTCCGCCGCCTGCCGGGTCCGAGTCATAATAGTTCTTGACACGTTTCGCGGTAGGAAGGAATATGGTGGCTGTCGTCGCAGGGTCGGCACCGGCGCCGCCCGCGATGCGGTCTAACGCCAGCCGTTCCCCTTGAAGGAGAGGCCCATGTCTGAGGAAGGCAGGGAAGTTCAGAGCATCGATTGGCGCCGGTGTTTTGCGTTCCTGGAGATCCTTCGGTCGTTCCGGATGGCCATTCACCCGGCAAACCTGCTGCTGTGCCTGGTGGGCCTGGCGGCAAGTTTTTGGGTGGCCGTCCTGGTCGACCAGATTCCAGGCGTCGGCCAGACCGAGGTCTACGGCGCCACCCTCTACCAGCACGTTCACCGCATTGCCACGACGACCCTCTGGGGCGACTGGGCCATGCCGTACGTCGGCGGGAGGACATGGGACGACTTCTTTGCCTTCCTCATGGCGCCGGTCTCGGCCGATCGCGAACTGGTGACCCTGGCGATCGCCTACTGGGAACAGGCCCCGTGGTTCGCCCTCGTCAACACGGTCCTCGCGCTGGCCATCTGGGCGGTCGTCGGCGGGGCCGTGACCCGCATGGCGGCCGTGCGGGTGGCCCGTGAGGAGAGCGTCCCGCTGAAGAAGGCCCTGTGCTTCAGCCTGCGCAAGTGGCCCAGCACGGTCACCAGCCCGCTGATTCCGTTCGGCGTGCTCGTGTTCCTGGCCATTCTGGTGGGCCTGATAACGGGGTTGCCGCTCATGATCCCGTACGTGGGCGAGATCCTGGTCGGCATCCTGTTCTTCCTGACGCTGCTGGTGGGTGTGGTGATGGCGCTCATCTTCGTGGGCGGGGCGTTCAGCGTGGGCCTCCAGTGGCCGACGATTGCCGCCGAGGGGTCCGACTCGTTTGACGCCATCAGCCGAAGCATCTCGTACATCTCGAGCCGCCCGTGGAAGTACCTGTTCTGCACGGTCTTCAGCGTCGTCTACGGCTGCGCCACGTTCATTCTCGTCAAGTTCCTGGCTTTCCTCACGCTACGGATTACGCACGAGGCGGTCTCGACCTTCTCGATGGGCATCGGCGAGGGCGTCGAGGACAAACTCGTGCGGCTGTGGGACGTGCCGACGCTGGCCAGCCCCTGGCCGGTTCCCAGCGGGGCCGAGATGTTTGGCGCCGAAGCCGCCGCCTCGTGGCTGTTCGTGTTATGGGTCTGGGTGGTCCTGGGCCTGATGATCGCGTTCCTGTGCAGTTTCTTCTTCTGCTCGCAGACGGTCATCTACTTCCTGCTGCGCAAGAGCGTTGACGCGACCGACATCGAGGAGGTGTACATGGAGGAGTCGGACGAAGAGGAACTCCCGGTCGAGCACGCCGTCGAGGCCGAGGGAACGCCGGCGTCCGACGACAAGCCGGCGGCCGAACCGACCGATGCGGCCGGTGGCGACGCGAAGGAGTAACCCGGCGGCATCCCGTGACGTCCAAGGGCCGGCACGTCCCCAGCGCGCTGGCCCTTTCTGTCGGCTCATCGTGCCACGCGGGGCGGCGCAGCCGGACACATCGCGGGGGTCACACCCGCTCAAACGGCTCGTACAGCCGCTGGTACTCGTCCTGGGCGAAGCGGTCGGTCATGGCGGCGATGTAGTCGGCGATGACGCGCTCCAACCCTTCCGACGCCACCTGCTGGTGGGCATCGGGCGGCAGTTGATCGGGATTGCCCTGGTAGGCCTCAAAAATCCTGGTCAGGAACCGCTTGGCCTTGGTGGTCATCCGCACGACGCGGTAGTGGCGGTACACGCGGTCCAACAGGAAGGCTTCGAGTTCGCCGGCCTTGGTCTCGAGGTCGGCCGAGAGCCGGATCAGCCGTCCGCCGGCCGCGCGCACGTCGTCCAGGCTGCGGACGCCGGCGTCGGAAATCGCGCGTTCGCTGGTGCCGATGGCGTCGCTGACCATGAGTTGAATGAGCAGTTTGGCGATGCGGCGGATGCGTTGGTCGGGCAGGAGGTCGGCCAGCGACGTCTCGAAGTCGGTGGCTGCCTGGCGGAAGATGGCCAGGTTCTCCAGTTCCGCCGCCGAGATGATGCCCATGGCCAAGGCGTCGTCCAGGTCGTGGCTGTCGTAGGCGATCGAGTCGGCCACCTCCACCACCTGGCCTTCGAGCGGCGGCGGCGCGTCGTCGAAACCGTCGGCCGTCGGGTGGTCGTACTGCGTGGCGTGTTTGGCAATGCACTCGCGGACCTCGTACGTCAGGTTCAGCCCGCGGAACTGCGGGTACGGATGTTCCAGGTAATCGATGATGCGGACGCCGTGCCGGTTGTGCTCGAAGCCGCCGTGGTCGGCCATGAGTTCCTGCAGCGCCTCCTCGCCCGAGTGGCCGTACGGCGTGTGGCCGAGGTCGTGGGCCAGGGCCACCGCCTCGGTCAGGTCCTCGTTCAGGTTGAGCGCCCGGGCCAGGGTCCGCGCGATCTGGGCCACCTCCATGGTGTGCGTCAGCCGGGTCCGGAAGAAGTCGCCCTCGTGCGTCAGGAAGACCTGCGTCTTGTACTCCAGCCGCCGGAACGCCGTCGAGTGGACGATGCGGTCGCGGTCGCGCTGGTACGCCGTCCGGTACTCGTGTTCCGGCTCCGGGTGGACGCGGCCGCGCGTCCGGGCGCTCGTGGCCGCATACGGGGCCAGTTCGCGGAGTTCGCGTGCCTCGAAGTCGCGGCGGGTCAGCATGGCGGTGGGTCCTGGGAGGCGTCCGGTGGGCCGTCGGCCACGGCCTGGACGATGCGGTCGTAGATGTCTTCGAGCGCCTGCGGAATGACCTTCGTCTCGCCCAGGACCGGCATGAAGTTCGTGTCGCCGTTCCATCGCGGTACGATGTGCAGGTGCAGGTGTTCGGGCAGCCCCGCGCCGGCCGTGCGGCCGAAATTGATGCCGAGGTTGAAGCCGTCCGGCCGAAGGATCTGCCGGAACACCCCCATGACGTCGCGCGCCAGGGCCAGCAGTGCCAGCATCTGGTCGTCAGCCAGGTCCGCCAGGTCGCCCTCGTGGGCGTTCGGAACGACGAGCGTGTGCCCGTTGTTGTACGGGAAGCGGTTGAGCACTGCGAACGCGTGGGGTTGCCTCATGAAAACGAGGGCCTGGCGGTCGTCCTTAGCGTCGCGTGCCGCACACAGAAAACACGAATCCGCCTTGCCGCTGCCGCTGATGCCGTCGATGTAGGCCATGCGCCAGGGCGCCCAGAGCCGGTCCATAGGTGGCCTTTCCTCAAGTACTTAGTGGCACGTGGCGCAGGAACCGGAGGCGCACGTCGCGCAGCCGCCCCCGCCGCCGCTTCCCTTGCTCGGATCGCCGCCGGCCGTCGCGAACGTGGAGAACAGTTTGTGGACGTTGCGGCTCTTGCAGTGCGGGCATGTCGGACGGCGACGTTCGGTCGCCGAGCGGAACAGTTCTTCAAACGCCTTGCCGCATGCGTCACAGGCAAACTCGTAAAGGGGCACCTTTGCGACCTCCTTTGCGGCTTGGATCCTCTTCGACCGGCATGTATTCTATACATCCGCCGTGTATCTCTCAAGCGAGAACGGTCGCGAAAATGGCCGCCCGCGGGCTCGACCGGAACAAACCTTCCCTCCCCCACCGACGACGCGGTACAATACGCGTTTCTCTGGCGGTGGGGAAGGGGCTTGGAGTGAGAACGTACTTCGACTGCATACCGTGTTTTGTGCGTCAGACCCTGGATGCCGTTCGCTTCGTAACCGACGACGAGGCGGTCCAGGCGGAGGTCCTCCGGAAGGTGCTGCGTGCCGCAAGCGAAATGGACATGCGCATGGCGCCGCCGGCGATGGGCCAAAAGATTCACCGCCTCATCCGACAGTGCACGGGGCAGGACGACCCGTACCGCGAGGTCAAGGACCGCTTCAATCGTTTCGCGATGGCCCTGTACCCCGACCTCATGCTCCGTGTCGCGCGGTCGTCGGACCCGCTCGCAACGGCGGTCCGCCTGGCGATTGCCGGGAACGTCATCGATTTCGGCGTCAGTTCGACGCTGACCGAGGCGGACGTCCGCGGGGTCATCGAGCGGGCCATGAGCGATCCGCTGCGCGGAAGCGTGGACGAACTGCGCGACGCGGCGGCCGAGGCTCGCGACATCCTCTTCCTTGCAGACAACGCCGGTGAAATCGTCTTCGACCGCGTCCTCATCGAGACGCTGCCAACCGAGAAGATTACCGTGGTCGTCAAGGGCCGGCCCGTTATCAACGATGCCACGATCGAGGACGCCCGGGCCGCAGGCCTCACCGACCGCGTGGCCGTGATGGACAACGGCTCCGACGCGCCGGGGACGCTCCTTGGCGAGTGCGCCGAGACGTTTCGGCGTCGGTTCCACGAGGCCGACATGGTCATCGCCAAAGGCCAGGGCAACTACGAGACGTTGAGCGACGCCGAGCGGTCCGTCTTCTTCATCCTGATGGCGAAGTGCCCGGTCATCGTCAGGGATCTTGAGTGCGAACAGGGAGCGCTGGTCGTCCGGCGGTCCAGCGCAGACGGAAAGGGCTTAGGGTGAAAATTATTGCTGTTGCATGCAGTCCGCGAAAAGGCAAGACAACCAAGGCGGCCCTCGAAGTGTGTCTTGAGGCCGCTCGCGAGGTCGACGACGGAATCGAGACGGAACTGCTGGAACTGGCCGGCCTCTCGGTCAACGGGTGCATGGCTTGCGGCAAGTGCAAAGACGGTCTCGTCTGCACCCACGACGACGGGTTCATGAGCCTGGTGCCGGCCCTCTCGTCGGCGGACCTGGTGGGCCTGATCGTCGGCACGCCGGTGTACCTGGGTTCGATGACGAGCCAATGCAAGGCGTTCCTGGACCGGTCCGTCATGTTTCGCCGCAACGGGTTCTTGCTGCGCAACAAGGTGGGCGGCGCGTTGGCCGTCGGCGGGGTCCGCAACGGTGGCCAGGAACTGACGGTTCAGGCGATCCATGCGGCCATGCTGTGCCACGACATGGTGGTGGTGAGCGACGGGCGGCCTACCGCCCACTTCGGGGCCGCCCTGTGGAGCGGCGGCGACCGGGGCGTGGCGGACGACGACGTGGGGCTCGAAACCGCACGGAACCTCGGACACCGCGTGGCCGAGGTCTGCCTGCAACTGGACGGCGCGTAGGCCCCGGCGTATCATGCCGTGAGCCGGGAACCGTTTCGGATGGTGGTGCCGTGAGCGAGATCCTTCAACCGTTCCACATCATGTGCAAGCCCGTCTGCGGCACGTGCAACCTCGCCTGCCGCTATTGCTACTACACGATGAAACCGGATGAACTTTACCCCGGCGTGCCGCGCTTGCGGATGAGCGACGCCGTCCTGGCCGGTTACGTCCGCCAGTACCTCGATGCCATGCCCGTGCGGTGCGAGTTCGGCTGGCAGGGGGGCGAGCCGCTGCTGGCGGGGAAGGACTTCTTCAGGAAGGCCGTCGCGTTCCAGAAGGAGCTCGGCCGCTCGGGACAGGTCGTCTCGAACGGTCTCCAGACCAACGGCACGCTGCTCGACGACGAGTGGTGCGAGTTCCTGGCCGAGAGCAAGTT
>DATKZB010000116.1:0-8471 GCA_035528235.1 Phycisphaerae bacterium | reverse complement strand
GCTCCTTAAAGGCTCTAACAAAAGGACTTTAACGCAGAGGTCGCAGAGACGACAGAGAGCCCGCAGAGAAGTTTTCTTTTGTTGAACACTCTTACCTTTCTTCTGCCTCTGCGATCTCCGCGTTCTCCGCGGTCATTCTGTTTGAGGCCTCTGGTCAGCCGGTTTCTTGGCGGGCTCGTCCTTCTTCTCGCCCGGCAGGACGGGCCGCGAGATAACCTTGATGTTCCACTTGCCTTCCTCGTCCTTCTCGTAGCCCGTCTCCAGGACATACCCCAGGTGGCGGGTGCACCGGATCCGAGAGGGGCCGCCGGCGGGGTCGGGCACGATCTCGTAGCTGGGGGCGTCGCCCTTGGACTTGTCGTCGGGGCAGCGGAAGAGGTCCCGGATGCTCTCGGGGTCCTTCAGTTCGGTCTCGACGCCGCCCAGGGTGATCGTAAAACCGCCGAGGATGCCCGTGACGGCGACCGTCCGGAACGTTTCCATGTCCTTGAGGATCTCGGGCCGCTTCTGGGCCTTAAACGCCCAGGCGCCGAGCATCCGGAGTTTGGTGCTGCACTTCATGCCGCCGGTGGGCTTGAGGTCCTTGAGGTAGGCCTTCCAGCGGCCCTCGAAGGCGGCGGTATTGCCGCCGAACGTCTTCGCCCACGCCTGGTCCGAAGCCGTTCCGCGCGACAGAAAATAGATGTATTGAAGGAACGGCGGCCCGTACTTGCCGCCATCGCCCGCTTCGAGAAAGTGGACGATCGACCACGCCTGCGGGTACTGGATGTAGGCCCGGGGCGTCTTGGCCCGGACGGCGGCCGACCACCCCTCGTACGACATGGACAACATCTCGGCCATCGAAATGAGTTTGCCCTCGTCCATGGCCTTCTTCAGGCGGTTCAACGTCATCACGGGCACCTGGCCGGTCTTCAGGACGCCCTTCTCAAACTGGGCGTACTCGAAGAAACTGGCCAGCCCCTCGTTCAGCCACACGGGGCAATTGTCGCCGATGAACTGGCGGACGAACTGGTGCGTCCCCTCGTGGCGCAGGGTCTCCAACAGCCTTTCGAGGTCGTCGGGCGGCGCGTACCCGCCGATGGCGTTGCCCGTGTACAGGCCCTGCGACCCCTCGGCCTTCTCGCCCATGGCCTGCCTGTACCGGCCCTCGGTCGTGAAGACGCGGACCTGCATCCGCTTGATGGCCGTCTTGGGCCGGGTCTTGGACATGCGGCGATAGAGTTCCAGGAAGAGGGCTTCCTGGTGGCTGGCGATTAGTTGGGCGGCCTTGGCGTCGTGGTCGGTCTCGAACTGGTAGTGCGGCGTGTCGACGATCCACATGTCGCCGCTCTTGCGAATCGGCCAGCCGCGCGGCGCGGCGTGGACCCATCCCGCGGCCACGAGCACCCCCGCCGCCACCACCACCGCGGCACCAAGCCATCCGGCTTTCCGGAGCATGCGTCGTCCTCTCACCAAGTTCCCTGCGCCCAGGCCATGCTATCGGCGCCGGTGGGGGAATTCAACCCCGTGCCCGCCGGCGCCGCCCGAGACCCGCCACCCTGAAACGGAAGACCCGCTCGTAGTGGCGCAGGAAGGGCGCGCAGGCGGCCACCCGCAGGTCGGAAACGCAAACGAATTCGCCATGGGACGCGCAGCCGACATGGCCGTTTTTGTGGCAGAAAAGCGGCTCCGTGTTAAGTTAGGGAATCTGGCAAAAGGGGCGAACGGAATGGCACGAATTTCGATGTAGGAATTTTTCAGGAATCCTGAGGAGGCCCATTCTGCAATTCGCGTAACCTAAGCATGCACAATGGCTTACGCCGATTCGGGTGTCCCGGCGCTGTTCTCAAGCCGGACGCTCAATCAGTCGATACCACCATCGAGAGCGAAAGCCGAGACAGACGTTAGACGCAGCCGCAAGACCAAGGGGGCGTACCCCGGGAAGCATCTGGCTGACCCACGCCTGACCCGGACCGGGCGCCGCAGCAAGTAGCGGGAGCAGACGATGCCTACGGATGACCGTGAACTCATGAAGCAGCAGATCGACGGTGAGATCGCCTTCGGCAAGGCCGAACCGCCACCGTTTACCGACCCGCCGGACATGGCCGAGACGCTGCGCTACCTCGAGCGCGTCAGCCGCATGCCCGACATCCGGTTCGAGAAGGTCCACGAGATGCGTGAACTCATCGCCAAGGGCGGTCTGGAGACGCCCGATCGCATCGAGGTCACCGTCCGCCGTCTTCTGGAGGAACTCGGGCTCTAGCCGCGTCGGCTGGAAGCCCTCTTGATGGGGAGGTCTGAATCGCAGGACGTTGGCAGTCGGGCAGGGAGCCGGGTCGGCGCGGGGCCGTCCCGGCTCCACTTTTTTGATGGACCGCCGGCTTCTCGGCCGGCGCAAGGGCCCGATTCGGGCCCGCCTGGTAACCCCTCAGTTACGGGGATGGCGTTGCGCCCTATCCGAGCCGCGACCGTCAGGGAGCGGCAGGCCAGCCCCGCCGCGATGGCACCGCTCCCTGACGGTCGCGGCTCGGTTTCGCCCCCCCCGAAGCTGAGGGGTTACCCCGCCCGGGGGTTTTCCCACGACAAATGCACGTCCCAGGCAGTATAATCATACAGTCGCGCGAGGTGTCCCGGCGGTTGGAGTGCGCCGATTTTCGGCGGCTCCAGGCGTCGGGTATGCCGATGCTGTTATTGGCCACTACGTTAAAGTCTGCCGGGAGGTTGTAGCACCCGGCCACTGGAACGGAGGAAGGGCGATGAAACGGCGGGACTTCCTGACACGTGGCGTGCTGCGCCCCATCGTCACCCTCGTGGGCGGCGGCGCAGGCCTGGAGATCATGCTGGGCGAGGTCTTTGCCGAGCCGCGCAGTTGCGGCCCTCCGCCGGCCGCTGCGCCGCAGCGCCGGACCGCTGCCGAGTCGCTGCCTCCCCTGCCCTTGCCGGCGACGCCGCTTCGGCGGAGCGAGAAGAAACGCCAGCCCAGCCCGCCGTCCCTCATCGGCAAGGTCATTCTGGGCGACGTCAAGTGGGTTACCGAGAACGGTCAGCGGTCGTCGTACCGCGACTGGATGACCGACCCGAGCGACATGCGGAACCTCCTGGGCTGGACCAACCAGCAACTGCACATCCGGTACCGCGTGGTCGACACCAGCCTGACGTCCTTCTCGTACGACCCGACCGAACTGCCGGTCCTGTACTTCACCGGCCACGACGCCTTCACGGTGCCCGACGAGCTCATCGGCAAACTGCGGCAGTTCTGTACCGATGGCGGGACGATTCTGGGCGACGCGTGCTGCGGGGCCGACGCCTTCGACCAGGCGTTCCGCCAGTTCGCCCAGCGACTGATCCCGAACCGCCCGATGGCCGTGCTGCCGATGGACCACCCGCTGTACTCCTCGTTCTACCCCATCTCCGGCGTCCGGTACCGGGAGGAGGGCAAGGGCGAACGGGACGACCTGCCGAAACTCGAAGCCGTCTCCCTCGGCTGCCGCGCCGCCGTCATCTACACCGGCGGCTACGATTGCTCGTGCGGGTGGGACGGGCACGTTCACGAACACGGCAAGCGCGTCTTGCCGGGCGACGCCCGCAAACTGGGCGCCAACATCATCACCTACTCGCTGGCCACGTACGAACTGGGCCGGTTCCTGGCCACGGAGCGCGTCTACCACCAGACGGGCCAGCCCACGCGCGACCAGTTGGTCATTGCCCAGGTCATCCATGACGGCGACTGGGACACCCAGCCGTCGAGCCTGGCGTCGCTTCTGAAACACCTGGCCGAGAACACCACCGTCGAGGTCCAGTTCAAGAAGGAGAACGTGGACCTTCGGAGCATCGACGCCTTCGCCCACCCCATTCTGTACATGACCGGCCACAAGGACTTCACCCTGAGCACCGAGGAGGTGAGCAACCTGCGTCGGTACCTGGCGGCGGGCGGCGTGCTGGTGGCGAACGCCTGCTGCGGCCGCAAGGGTTTCGACACGGCGTTCCGCCGCGAGATCGCCCGCGTCCTGCCCGACCAGAAACTCGACCGCATCGCGCCCGATCACCCGGTCTACCGAAGCGTCTTCCCCATCCAGAAGGTCGAGTACACGCCGCTCGTCCTGCACGAGCATCCGGGCCTGAGCCAGCCGGCCCTGGAGGGTATCAGCCTGGAGAAGCAGTTGCGCGTCGTGTACAGCCCGTACGGTTTCGTCAACGGCTGGTCGGGCGCGCCCAACCCGTACGCCCGGGAGTACGAGGGCAAGGATGCCCTGCGGCTGGGCATCAACATCCTGGTCTACGCGATGACGCATTAGCGCTCTGTTACACCTCAAGTAAAGGATAGCCGGGTGGCATGCCCACGCCGCCTTTGCGTGGGCATGCATGCCCGCGGAACGGATGCCGCGGGCATGCCACCCCGAAAGTGACGAGCCTCGGCGCACGAGCGCGAATCCCGTCGTTCACCGTCCCACTGCCAAGGAGTCTGGTTTGGCCGACAAATCGACCCACAGCGCCGAGGAACTTAAAGTCGTCGATCAACTCGGCCAGGCACGCAACCTGCTGCTCAAAGAAATCCACAAGGTCATCATCGGCCAGGACGAGGTCATCGAGCAGTTGCTGCTGGCGATGTTCTCGCGCGGCCACGTGCTGATGGTCGGCGTGCCGGGCCTGGCGAAGACGCTGCTGATCTCGACGATCGCCAGCGTCCTGAAACTGAAGTTCAACCGCATCCAGTTCACGCCCGACCTCATGCCGTCGGACATTACCGGCACCGACGTCATCGAGGAGGACCGCACGAGCGGCAAGCGCGAGTTCCGGTTCATCCGCGGCCCCATCTTCTCGAACATCATCCTGGCCGACGAGATTAACCGGACCCCGCCCAAGACCCAGGCCGCCCTCCTCCAGGCCATGCAGGAATACCACGTGACGACGGGCGGCAACACGTACGAACTCGAGTTGCCCTTCTTCGTCCTGGCCACGCAGAACCCCATCGAGCAGGAAGGCACTTACCCCCTGCCCGAGGCCCAGCTCGACCGGTTCATGTTCATGGTCAACGTGGGGTACCCCGAGCGCGATGACGAGCGGACCATCGTCCGGACGACCACGGCGGAGTTGAACTACGACCTGCGGTTCGTCCTGGGCGGCAAAGACATCCTGGGCATCCAGAAGATCGTCCGCCGCGTGCCCGTGTCGGAGCACGTGATCGATTACGCCGTCAACCTGGCCCGTGCCACGCGGCCGAACACGGCCGAATCGCCCCAGTTCATCAGCGAGTGGCTCACCTGGGGCGCCGGCCCCCGGGCCGCCCAGTACCTTATTCTGGGCGCCAAGAGCCGCGCCATCTTCGGCGGCCGCCTGAACGTGACGTGCGACGACATCCGGGCCATCGCCCGGCCGGTGCTGCGGCACCGGCTGTTCACGAACTTTAACGCCGACGCCGAGGGCATTACGACCGAGCACATCATCGACCGGCTCCTCAAGACCATTCCCGAGCCGATGCCCGAGGCCTATCGCCACACCCCCGCACCCCACGCCGCTCAACCGGCCGCGCCCGCCGCTCCGGCCGCGCCGGTCCAGGCGCCCGCCCCGCCCGAGGCCTGACCCGCCGGTCGGGCCGCGCCGTCCGACCCATCACCTGCCGGCAAGGGCCTCTGTTCCGCCCGGTTCTTGTTGCAAGAGCCGGCCCGCGCGCGTACAACGGGGCCGGACCGAGCACGGAGGACCGTGGTTGCCCGACGAGCAGACACTCTGGCACGCCCTCGAAATCCGCGCCGCGGCCGAGGCGATCCGGACCGATGTCGAACGGGGCCTGACCACCGGCGAGGTCGAGTCGCGCCTGGCCGCCCACGGCCGGAACGCCCTGCCCGAGGGACGGAAGAAGACCCTCGCCGGGATGGTCCTCGGCCAATTCAAGGACTTCCTGGTCCTGATTCTCGTGGCGGCCGCCGGCGTGTCGATGGCGCTGGGCGAATGGACCGACGCCGGCGCCATCGGCGCCATCATCATCCTGAACGCCGTTCTGGGCGCCACCCAGGAGAAACGGGCCAGCCGCGCCCTGGAGGCCCTCAAGAAACTGTCCGTGCCGGAGTGCGAGGTCGTCCGCAACGGCGCCGCCGCCAAGGTCAGCAGCGAGACGATTGTGCCGGGCGACGTGGTGGTCCTGCGCGAGGGGGCCTTCGTGCCGGCCGACCTGCGGCTGACCGAGGTCCACAACCTGCGCGTCGACGAGGCCAGCCTGACCGGCGAGTCCCTGCCCGTCGACAAGCAGACCGACCCGCTCGACGCCCACGCGCCCCTGGCCGACCGCCGCAACATGGTCTACGCCGGCACGGTCGTGACGTACGGCCGGGGCCGCGGCCTGGTGGCCGCCACCGGCATGGACCGCGAGATCGGCCGCATCGCCAAACTCCTGGAGCAGGAACCCGAGACCACCACGCCGCTCCAGAAACGGCTGGCGCGGTTCGGCAGGCTGATGGCCGTGCTGACGCTGGTGATCTGCGGCCTGACGTTTCTGCTGGGCATCCTGCGCGGCCTGCCGACGTGGGAGATGTTCATGACGGCCGTGAGCTTGGCGGTCGCGGCCATTCCGGAAGGTCTGCCCGCCATCGTAACGGTCGTGCTGGCGCTGGGCGTGCACCGGATGAGCCGCCACCGCGCCATCGTCCGCAGACTGCCGGCCGTCGAGACGCTGGGCTGCGCCACGCACATCTGCACCGACAAGACCGGCACGCTGACCGAGAACCGGATGAGCGTGTCGGCGGTCTGGCCGTCGGACACGCCCGAGGGGGCCGAGGGTTCGGCGTCCTCGGCCGCGGGGCAGCATCTCGTCCGCATCGCCGCCCTCTGCAACGACGCCCACATCGAGGCCGCGGGCCCGGAACCGCGACGGTTCGGCGACCCCACGGAACTGGCGCTGCTCGACTTCGCCCAGACCGAAGGCGCCGACGTGGCCGACCTCCGGAACCGCCAGCCGCGCCTGGGCGAGGTGCCATTCGATTCCCAGCGCAAACGCATGGGCACGCTCCACGAGGTCGACGGCCGGCGGCATCTGCTGGTCAAGGGCGCGCCCGACCTGCTGCTCTCCCTGTGCACGCATCACGAGCGCGACGGCCAAGTGGTGCCCTTCGGCGAGGCCGAGCAGGCCCTGGCCCGCGCCCGGCTCGACGCCATGACCGGCCAAGCCCTCCGCGTGCTCGCCTTCGCCTGGAAAGACGTCGGCCATGCCGCCGGGATCTCGGCCCAGGACGAGACCGACCTCGTCTTTGCGGGCCTGGCGGGCATGCGCGACGAGGCGCGCCGCGAGGCCAGGCCGGCCCTGGAAGAGGCCCGCGCCGCGGGCATCCGCACCATCATGATCACCGGCGACAACCTCCAGACGGCCCGGACGATTGCCGGCGAACTGGGCATGCTGGAACCGGGCGACGAGACCATCACCGGCCAGGACCTGGAACGCCTCGACGAGGCGGCCCTGGCCAAGCGGATCGACCACCTGCGCGTCTACGCCCGCGTCTGGCCCGAGCAGAAACTGCGGATCGTCCAGGCGCTCCAGGCCACCGGCGCGGTCGTCGCCATGACGGGCGACGGCGTCAACGACGCCCCCGCCCTCCAGAAGGCCGACATCGGCGTGGCCATGGGCATCACGGGCACCGACGTGGCCAAGGGCGCGGCCGACGTGGTCCTGACGGACGACAACTTCGCCACCATCGTCGAGGCCATCGCCCAGGGCCGCGTCATCTTCGACAACATCCGCAAGTGCGTCATGTACCTGCTGGCGTGCAACATCGGCGAGGTGCTGGCGGTGCTGGTGCCCGTGCTCATCGGCCTGACGGCGCCGCTGCTGCCCGTCCAGATCCTGCTCATCAACCTCGTGACCGACGGCCTGCCGGCGCTGGCGCTGGGCGTGGATGCCGCCGAACCCGGCATCATGCGCCGCCGGCCACGCAAGGCCCGCGAAGGCATCCTCACGGGCCGTGGCCTGAGCACCATTCTGGTCAACGCCGTCTTCATCGCCACGGCGGTGATCCTCTCGTTCTGGATCGGCCTCGCGATGGGCGACACCCAGGCGGCGCGCACCATGGCCTTTGTCACGCTGGGCATGGCCGAGTTGCTCCGCGCCTATGCCAGCCGCAGCGAACGGCGGAGTTTCTGGCAGATAAACCCGCTGACGAACCTGTACCTCGTCGGCGCCTGCGTGCTCTCGGCCGGCGTTATCCTTGCGACGGTCCTCGTGCCGCCGCTGGCAACGATCTGCCGCAACGCCCCGCTGTCGGCCCTGCAATGGGGCGTCGCCCTGGCGCTGTGCCTCATCCCCTTTGCCGCGCTCGAGGTCTGGAAAGGCGTCGCCCGCGTCGCGGCACGGACGTAGCCGCCCCGCCCGGGTGTGGCAAGTTTTTCTGGCGCGCTGGTGTAGTTGTTGTTAGTCTTGCTTCCACAAGGACTTACGTTTTAAGGAGGCGAGATAAATGGGTAAGAACAAGCGGCTTACGGTGTCGGAGTTAAAGCGGGCGGTGGGA
>DATKZB010000115.1:0-8296 GCA_035528235.1 Phycisphaerae bacterium | reverse complement strand
TCGGCTGCCACGAAGACCCCGAGCTGACGCCGGAGAACCGCTTCGTCCTGGCCGTGCAGAAACCCGCCGTCGATCTGACGCTCCCGCCGCACAGGCGCCGCACCGTCGACTTCCGCCGCGACGTCATGCCCATCATCTCCTCCCGCTGCGCCGCCTGCCACGACGGAGGCCAAACGCCTTTAACGCTCACCGACGACCCGGTCGGCCCCTTCAATCGCGCCTACGTCAACCTGCTCACACCCAGCGCGCAATCCTCGGTGCCTGATCTACAGCGATCGTCTCCAACGCCGGTCGCCGGCAAATACGTGCATCCCGGCCAGGCCCGAACCAGCCCTCTGATCTGGCGGCTCCATGGCCGCAACACGTCGCGCCCGTGGGACGCGGGGTATAAGCCTGATCAGTCTGTGGCATCGCACCCACCGCCCGACGCTCCGCCACTAACCGACGACGAGAAGCGGACTTTCGTCGAGTGGATCGATCTCGGCGCCCACTGGGACGGTATCCCCGGCCCGGATCGAACTTTCACAAGTTCTGATCCGGCTGAGGAGCGGTTGGAAGTGAGAAGTGAAAAGTGAGAAGTGAGAAGTTGAGACAGTTGTCGCCCCTTGCCCTTGCGTTTGCGACCGTTCTCGCTGTTGCCAGCGCGGCGCCCGCCGCCGACGAGCCGGCGCTACCCGTCTTCGCCGACGTGACCGAGGCCGCCGGAATCACATTCAAACACAGCTACGGCGATCGCAACCTCAGCAACATCGTCGAGGGCACCGGCCCGGGCTGCGCCTTCTTCGACTACGACGGTGACGGCCGCCTGGATGTCTACCTGCTCAACGGCTGCTGGCTGCGTGACGTGAACGACAACCTCGGCCGCGACCTCCGCGGCAAGCTCGCCAACGCCCTGTACCACAACAACGCCGACGGCTCCTTCACCGACGTGACAGCCAAGGCCGGCGTCGGCGATCGCGGCTACGGTATGGGCGCGTCGGCCGCCGACTTCGACAACGACGGAGACCTCGACCTCTACGTCCTCAACTACGGCCCCAACGTCCTCTACCGCAACAACGGCGACGGCACCTTCACCGACGTCTCGAGCGCGTCGGGTCTGGCCGACGCCTCCTGGAGCCTCTCCGCCCCCTGGCTGGACTACGATCGCGACGGCGACATGGACGTCTACGTGGCCAACTATCTGGAATACGACGCCGGGCGGTTTCGCGACTTCTACGCCGCGGCCGGCTATCCCGGCCCGCTCAGCTACCGCGCCCGGGCCGACAGCCTCTACCGCAACAACGGCGACGGAACCTTCACCGACGCCACCAAAGAGGCCGGACTGTACTGCGCCGACGGGCGGGCCATGAGCGCCGTCGCCACGGACCTCAACGACGACGGACACATCGACCTCTACGTGACCAACGACGCCACGCCCAACTACTGCTTCGTCGCCGCCGGCGACGGCACCTTCAAAGACCGGGCCCTCGACTGGGGCCTGGCCTTTGGCGAAGGCGGTCAGGGCGCCTCGTCCATGGGACCGGTAGTGGGCGACGTGGACCGCAACGGCCTGCTGGACGTCTTCATCCCCGACATGGGCTACGGCTGCCTCCTGGTCAACAAGGGCGGCCCCGGTATGCCCGTCTTCATCGACGTCACCGCACCCAGCAACCTGGCCGTCGTCTGCGGGCAATACACCGGCTGGGGCGGTGGGCTCTTCGACTACGATAACGACGGATACCTCGACGTCTTCGTCGCCAACGGAAACGCCCACCACGAATACACCGAAGAGGACGTGCTCCTGCGCAACGACGGCAACGGCAAGTTCATCGACGTGGCCGTTCGCTCCGGGCCGTATTTCCGCGAGAAGCACGTCGGCCGCGGCGCCGCCTTCGCCGATTACGACAACGACGGCGACGTGGACATCCTGGTCATGAACCTCAACGGCCCGGCCAAGCTTCTCCGAAACGACGGCGGCAACCGCAACAACTGGCTGACCGTCGCTCCCAGGCTCGCCCGAACGAAGGTGCCGGCCATCGGCGCCCGCGTGACCGTTACCGTCGGCAACACGCGATTGGTGCAGGAGACGGGCGCCGTTACGGGTTACCTCTCACAGAGCGACCCGCGGGCCCACTTCGGCCTGGGCAAGGCTGCGCAGGCCGACCGGGTCGAGGTCCGCTGGCCCAACGGCCCCAATACGGTCCTGACTAACGTGCCGGCCAATCAGATCCTCGACGTGATCCAGGAAACGAACTGATGCACGAAGCGCGGCATACCATGCGAACGCGGATCGGCGCAGCGACCACGGCGCTTCTGCTCGCGGCGAGCTATGCCTGGGCATCCGATCCCGGCGTTGCCGACCGGCATCCCGTGTACGTCGGCGTCCGCGTCTGCGCCGAGTGTCACAACGGGCCGCAATCCGGCCACCTGTTCAGTCGCTGGCGGGCCTCGAAGCACGCCCGGGCCTACGCCTCGCTGTGGAGCCCCGACGCCAAACGCATCGCCGAACTCAGCGGCATCCGCGAGGAGCCCCAGAAGGCCGCCGCCTGCCTGGGCTGCCACGTGGCCGGCTACGACACCGAGGAATGGGAGAAAGAGGACAGCTTCGTCGCCGAAGACGGGATTCAATGCGAGTCCTGCCACGGCCCCGGCAGCGAGTACATCAGCCCCGACGTCATGAGCGACCCCATGGATCGCGAGAAGGCCATGCGCTTCGGCCTGAAGAAGCCCGGCGAGCGCGAGTGCATGATGTGCCACAAGGTCAAGGGCTCGCACGTCGCCATCCTGCAATCGCCCGAGATCGACATCAAGAAGGTACTGGCCTCGATGTGCGGCGGCGCACACGGCTCATCGGAATCGCCCGCGGCTTCGCCGAGCGCCGGGCCGACGTCGAAGACGCCGGATCCTCCCGCCTCCGCGGCCGACGCCCGATTCAAGTACACCGGCGTCATGGCCTGCGCCGCCTGTCACCAGGGACCGATGCTCGGCTACCAGTTCAGCCGGTGGCGATTGAGCACCCACGCCCGCGCCTACGCGGTTCTGGGAACACCGGCCGGCTACGACATGGCCGCCCGCCAGGGCGTCAAAGGCAACCCGCAAACGAGCCCCACCTGCCTGCGCTGCCACACCACCGGCGCCGGCGCGCCCGCGACCGGTTTCCTGAAGGAGTTCGACCCGGCCGACGGAGTCCAGTGCGAAGCCTGCCACGGGCCCGGCACCGGATATTCACCCGAGGCCATCATGCGCGACCCCCGCGCCGCTCGCCAGGCCGGCCTGCTGCCCGTCACGGACAAGACCTGCTTGGCCTGCCATGACAACGCCCACGGTCGTCCCTTCGATTATCCCGCCGCACTCGAAAAGATCGCCCATCCGACGCGCTCCGCGGAGGATGAACGCCGCGCCCTGGGCCCGCGCTACAAGACCCCGCTCAATCTCGCCTTGTCGCCGGACGGCAAAGAACTGTACGTCGCCTGCGAGGCCGCCAACGCGGTCATCGTCGTGGACGTCGCGGCCCGCAAGGTCCTGGCCGAGGTCGAGACCGGCGGCCACCCCACCGACGTCGCCTTCAGCCCCGACGGCGCCCGGGCCTACGTCACCAACCGCCTGGACGACAGCCTGGCCGTCGTCGACACGGCCGCTCGTCGCGTCATCCGGACGATTTTCGTCGGCGACGAGCCGCACGGTGTCCTGACCGACCCGACCGGCCGGCTCATCTACGTCCTGAACACCTCCGCCGACAGTGTTTCCGTCATCGACGCGATAACGTTCGCGGAAGCGACGCGTCTTTCCGCCAGCCGCAGCCCCTGGTCGCTGGCCGTCAGCCCCGACGGAAAGCACATCGCCGCCACCAACAACCTGTCGCGCTTCGTCCCCTTCCGCACCCCGTCGATGTCGGAGGTCACGGTCATCGACGCCGAGCGGGCCGTCGTCCGGGCACGAATCAACGTCCCGGGGGCCAACCTGATGCAGGGCATCGCCTGGCATCCCAGCGGCGACTTCGCTCTGGTCACCCTCAACCGCACCAAGAACCTCGTGCCCATGACCCGGCTGTTGCAGGGCTGGACCATCACCAACGGCCTGGGCGTGATCTGGGCCGATGGCCGCGTGGACCAGGTGCTGCTCGACGAGCCCCATCTGTGCTTCCCCGACCCGGCCGACGTTGCCGTCAGCCCCAACGGCAGATACGCCCTGGTCACCAGCAGCGGCTCCGACCGCGTGGCCGTCATCGACGTCGCCAAGCTGATCGCCATGCTCCAGGAGGCCACGCCCTACGACCGCGAGCACGTCTTCCCCAACCACCTGGGCAAGCCGGCCGAGTTCATCGTCAAGCACGTCGCCACCAGGGACAGCCCGCGCGGCGTCCTCTTCTCCCACGACGGCACGACCGCCTTCGTCGCCAACGCCCTGGACGACTCCATCACCGTGATCGACATGTCCCGCCTGGAAGCCGTGGACCGCATCGACCTCGGCGGGCCGGCCGTCATCACCAAGGTCCGCTACGGCGAGCGCCTGTTCCACAGCGCGGACATCACCTTCCACCGGCAGTTCTCCTGTCACTCCTGCCACCCGGATGGCCACGTGGACGGTCTGACTTACGACATCGAGCCCGACGGTATCGGCTCCAGCCCGGTGGACAACCGCACCCTGCGCGGGATTCTGGACACCGCCCCCTTCAAATGGGAGGGCACCAACCCCAGCCTGCAGCGACAGTGCGGCCCGCGCCTGGCCGTATTCTTCACCCGCATCGATCCCTTCACCCCGGACGAGCTCTCGGCCCTGGACAACTACATCTGCACCATTCCCCGGCCGCCCAACCGCTATCGTCCGGTCGGCGGAAAGCTGACCGCCGCCCAACGGCGCGGAAAGATCGTCTTCGAGCGGTTCATGGCCAATGACGGGAACATGATTCCGAGAGAGAATCGCTGTGTGACCTGCCACTTCCCGCCGCTCTTCACCGATCGCACGCGCCGGGACGTCGGCACCCGACTGTGGCTCGACAGGGAAACCGAGTTCGACGTGCCCCACCTGAACAACATCTACGACTCGGCCCCCTACCTGCACAACGGCATCGCCGAGACGCTCGAGGAGATCTGGACGCGGTTCAATCCCTACGACCTGCACGGCGTGACCAACGACATGACCAAGGATCAGTTGAACGACCTCATGGAGTATGTCAAGACGCTCTGACCCCGGTGGAGAGGCCGAGCCATGTGCCCGTTCGGAAGCCGACTCGTGATTGTGGCCCTGATCCTGGGCGGACTCCTCGCCTGCGCGATCCCAGCACCGGCCGAAGACGATCTCGCAACGACGCCGAGCCCGTCCGCCGAACCAATCGGCATGCCCTACATCTACACCGAGTGGGAGCAGTTCACCACGAAGGACGGCCTGCCCAACGACCACATCTTTGCCGTCAAGGTGGACGGCGACCGCGTGTGGATCGGCACCGAGAACGGCCTGGCCTGCCTGGACAAGAAGACCCGCAAGATCCGCTCCTGGGGCGAGGATGACGGCCTGCCCTGGCGCGTGGTCGCGGCCATCGACGTGCAGCCCAAGACCGGCGACGTGTGGCTCGGCCTGTTCGGCGGAGGAATGGCCAGATTCAGTGGCGGCCTGGGCCGCTTCAGTGGCGGGCGGTTCGATCACTGGCACCAGCTCAACAGCGGACTGGTCAACGACGTGGTCTACGGCGTAGCCGTCGAGCACGACAACATCTGGGCCGCCACCACCGCCGGCGCCAGCCGCTACAACACCGTCACCGGCGAGTGGTCCATCTTCACCGAGAAGAACGCCCCCATGGAGGAGATCTGGAACTACGGCGTCTGCTACGCCGACGGGCTGGTATACTTGGGCGTCTGGGGCAGCGGGGTCCTGGAATACAATGTCGAACGCGGCACCTGGAAGGACTACCTCGACCCCGACGGCGAGATGGAGATAGACCTCTACCGCGACGACGGGATCGTCCACGTGATCACCACCGGTGTCAGTTACGTCGACAAGGTGCTCTGGGCCACGACCTACTTCGGCGCCTCACGCTACGACGGCCGGCACTGGCGCGGGTACCTGGCCCATGACTGCGGCCTGCCCAGCGACTTCAACAACGCCGTCAAGGGCCGCACCGCCAACGAAGCCTGGTTCGGTACGGACAAAGGCCTGGGCGTCTTGGCGGATTTCGAGACCGACACCTGGGTCACCTACACCACGGATCACAACGCCGGCAAGGGCAAGGCCGTCGTGCAGCGGGGCACCGAGGTCCTGGCCGAGATCGACACGCCGCCCAATGTCCCTCACAACTATGTGTTGTGGGTCGAGTTCGACGGCGACGATGCCTGGATCGCCACGTCCAAGGGTCTGGGCCACGCCATCGGGCGTGGGTATTACGCCGGCTTGCGCCCGCGGAAGGGTTCCGGTGTTCGCAAGAACGAGAAGTGATCTTTCGGCGCACAGCACCGTTCTGGAGGTGAAGGCCATGAATACCGCGCGACTCACAACGGCCATCGTCTTGGCGTTCAGCGTTTGCCTTGGATTTTCCTGGTACTCGTCGGCGGCCGCGGCCGACGAACCCGCCACCGAGACCGAAACGAACGCCGCACCCGAAACCGATCCGGCCGACCGCGCCGACCTCCGGCGCCTTCTCGAGGTCATCGACGTCGGTCCCTACGAAGTGCCCAAGCTGGCTCTCAAGAAGGACCACAACTACGCCTTCTCGTCCACCGACGTGGAGCCTTTCCGGCACGTCACGCCCTTCAAGGAGCACTTTCTCGAGCAGATGGAATACACCGGCCCAGGCCGGGCCATCCCCGAGCCCGACCACCTCGACACGGTCAAGATCGGCTTCATCGGCCCGATCATGGGCACGGTCTCGGTGGCCACCGGCGGCAAGAGCCACGAGGAGTCGCTGGGCATCCCCATGCTCCGCGGTGCACAGTTGGCCATCCAGCAGGCCAACGAACGCGGCGGTTACCTCAAACGCGGCCTGCCCTTCGAGCTGGTCATCTCCAACGACAACGGCCTGTGGGGCGCCTCGGGCAACGAGATCATAAAGCTGGCCTACAAGGACAAGGTCTGGGCCATCCTCGGCACCATCGACGGGGCCAACAGCCACATCGCCATCCGCGTCGCCCTCAAGGCCGAGATCGCCATGATGAACAGCGGCGACACCGATCCAACATTCATCGAGACCAACATCCCCTGGGTCTTCCGCTGCATCGGCGACGACCGACAGATGGGCTACCTCCTGCTCGACTACCTCTACCGCAAGCAGGGCTACACCCGCATAGGCATCATCCGGGCCTCCAACCGCTACGGGCGCTTCGGCGTCCGCGAGATCATGGACGGCAGTCGGCGCCTGGGCCACCCGGTCATTCTCGAGATGGCCTACCAGGTCGGCGCCGGCGACTACGCCCTGCAGCTCCAGCGACTCAAGGACAGCGACGTCCAGGCCATCGTCCACTGGGGCGACGCCGAGGACGGGGCCGCCATCCTCAATCAGATGCGCAAGATGGGCATGCAGCAGCCCTACTACGGATGCGACCGCCACGTCTGCGATGAGTTCCTGGCGATAGCCGGCCCCAATGCCGAGGGCGTCGTGTGCGCCTATCCCTGGAACCCGACCAGGCCCGACGAGGATTGCCAGGCCTTTCGCCGCGAGTACCGCGAGCGATTCGGCGCCGACCCGGAGACCTACGCCGCCCACGCCTACGACGGAACGAACATGCTCATCTGGGCCATTCAGACCGCCGGCCTCAACCGGGCCAAGATTCGCGACGTGCTCGCCCACCGGGCCAAGCCCTACAAGGGCGCGACCGGCCCCATTCCCTTGAGCGCCAGCCTGGACGACCTCGGCGAGGTGTACCTCGCCCGGGTAGAGAACGGCCGCTGGATACTCCGCTCGCGCCGGGACCTCGACATCCCCCGCGGCACCATCGCCCCCCGCGACCGCGTCAGCCGAAAAACCGCCGCCGCGGAGTAGCCCGGAAACTGGGTCTCGGCGAAAGAGCATGTGCCGCCCTCACAATCATACGTACCAACTCCCAATGACACGGGTCATGTCTTGCGGCTTTGCTCTGATCGCGGCAGGCACCACGCTGGTAAGCGGCTGCGCTCTGTCTGGCGACAGGACTGCAAGCACGCAGACGCGTGTCGAACCGCCCCGCTCCCAGGCTCGAGAGCCGTACTTCAACGCACGTTCACACACGGCCGAATACGCCGGTCCCGGCCGCGACGAGCCACCGCCGCAGAACATCAACGAGGTCAGGATCGGATGGTTCGGACCCGCCGATCTCACGCACCCGACGGCTGGGCAGATGTGGGCCGCAGC
>DATKZB010000114.1:0-11635 GCA_035528235.1 Phycisphaerae bacterium | reverse complement strand
GCCCCGCCAAGGACCACCCGTGGCGTCAACCCTTCCAGAAAAAGCGGACATTCCTACTTTGCGGGAAAGAGGACATTTCTACTTTGCGTTGACAGCCGCTGGCTTGTGCCTGCCGGGCCCCCGGCGCCGGGGAGAGGATTTTGGGGTCCCCAAGCGAGGCGTCGTGGTTATACATAGTGTTCGGCGGGGGCCGTGGTGTGTCGCTCGGCTGGGCTTGGTCGTCGTGCGGCGCCTGCGCTGCAGGATGGGCTGCATGGGCAGGAAGCAAGCGTTCCATCCGGACGCTGGTGGTCCGAGAGTCGTGCGAGCGAGCCCGGGGGGCCTCCGCGCCGGCGCCGCCCTGTCCGCCGCAGGGGACCGACGACCGCAAGCAGGCCGAGGAAGAACTCCTGGAGAGCATGCACTTCTTCCGGGTCCTCTTCGAGTCCGCCCCCATCGGTATCCTGACGTCGGACTGGGACGGCAGGCCCACCCACGTCAACCGGGTTTTCCAGGAGATGCTCGGCTACACCGAGGACGAACTGCGGCGGATGACCTTCGCCGATTTCACGCACCCCGATGATGTCAAGGGGTGCCTCGACCTGGTCGAAGAACTACGCCGGGGAAAGCGAGACCACTTCCGCGCGACGAAACGCTACGTCGCCAAGGGCAGGGGCGTGGTGTGGGCCGAGACGGCTGTCTCGGTCGTTCGTCGCCGCGACGGCGGGTTCCGCTCGTTCATCGCGATGGCCGAGGACACCACGAAACGCCGAGAGGCCGAGCAGCAGGTCCACCGCGACCAGCAGCGTCTGCGGCACCTGGCGTCCGAACTCGACCAGGCCGCCGAGCGGGAACGCCGACACCTGGCCGCCAGCCTCCACGACGGCCTGGCACCCCTTCTGGCGGTGGCCCGGATGAAACTCCAGGCGCTGCGCGCGACGGCATCGGATGAGGCGGGACCGATCCTGGCCGAGGCCGGCGCCCTGGTGGAGCAGGCCCTCGGCCAGGCCCGGGCCCTGACGTTCGACCTCAGCCCTCCCGTCCTGTACGAACTCGGGTTCGAGGCGGCCTTGGAGTGGCTGGCCGAGCGCACCCAGGCCCAGCACGGCGTTCGAGTGACGCTCGACGACGACGGCCGCCCGAAACCGCTCCGCGAGGACGTCCGCGTGGCCTTGTTCCGGTCGGTCCGCGAGTTGCTGCACAACGTGGCCAAACACGCCTGGGCGCGGCACGTGAGGATTTCGGTCGACAGGGACGGCGACAGGATCCGGGTGCTTGTCGAGGACGACGGCGTGGGGTTCGACCCGGCCGAACCGGCGGCCGCCGCCGGCCGCTGCGAGGGATTCGGACTCTTTGCCATTCGGGAGCGATTGGATTATCTGGGCGGGCGATTCGTCATCGAGTCCGCGCAGGGCCGAGGCACCCGCGCCACGCTCGTGGCGCCGCTGGAGGCCGGGGGCCGGTCGGAGGCGGAGGGTCGGGATGGACCTTAAGATCCTGCTTGTCGACGATCACCAGATTATCCGCGAAGGCCTGCGTTCCCTCATCGAGAAGGAGCGCGGCATGAAGGTCGTGGGCGAGGCCGCGAACGGCCGCGAGGCCGTCCGCCTGGCCAGGGAACTCGCGCCCGACGTCGTCGTCATGGACGTCAGCATGCCCGACCTGAACGGCATAGAGGCCACGCGCCAGATCGCGTCGCGCGTGCCGGCGGCCAGGGTGGTTGCCCTGTCGATGCACTCCGACAGGCGGTTCGTGGCCGAGATGCTTCGCGCCGGTGCTTTGGGGTACCTCCTGAAGGAGAGCGCGTTCGACGAACTGGCCCGGGCCGTCCGGGCGGTGGCCGCCGGGGGAACCTACCTCAGCCCCGCCGTCGCGGGCGACGTGGTCGAGGGTTTCGTCCAGGGCGACCGGCCGCCGACAGGCTCGGTCGTCGCCGCCCTGACACCCCGGCAGCGCGAGGTCCTTCAACTCGTGGCCGAGGGGTGGACCACGAAACGGATGGCCGCCCACCTGCACGTCAGCCCCAAGACCATCGAGACCCATCGCCTCCAGGTCATGCAGACGCTCGGCATCGAGAGCGTCGCCGAACTGACCAAGTTCGCCGTCCGCGAGGGGCTGACCTCGCTGGACAACTGATACTGCGACCCTGCCTAACCGCGAAGCCCGCGGAGCCGTAGGGTGCGTGCTCCGCACGCACCAGCACCAGGTTGCCCAGCCCAACGGTGCCGCTCGCTTGGGCTCGCGGCTAGCAACGCTTGGGGCTGGCGGCGCTCGCGGCTGGCGGCCTCTCGACGGATTCAGGTTTCTCGAACCCCGAAATCAGGACTTTCCTAAGTGCCCGGGATGGATGGGGTCTTGTTAAGCTGAATAGGGAGTCTGCACCAATCGGAGGCGACCGGGCGGGGGGCAGCCTATCGTACAACGACGGGTGGTCCCTTGCGCTGGATGGGGTGGGACCGTTCCGCGGCGTACCCGCTGCCCCCTATGCCTTCCGTAGCGCTGCGATCCACGTCCCGTGGTGGCCTCGCGCCCCTTCCCGTGCAATGCGGCGCGCCGTCTAAGCCGGTGGTCAAGACTCGTCCCGGCTAAGCCATCCCCCGCGGCTCCTGAGGTCGTTTGCAGGGCGGTGCCCGGTCGGCGGACCGCATCGTCCTTGACGGTGCCCCCGTATCCCGATATAGTTCCGACCTGCGGCCGGGATGCCGACGGGTAGGCGGGTTCAGGGAAGCCGTCCAGGCAGCCGCGGCCAGGTCTTGCGCCCGTAGCTCAGCCGGATAGAGTGGCGGTTTCCTAAACCGCAGGTCGGGTGTTCGAGTCACCCCGGGCGCACCACACCACCTCGGCAGAGACGGGCTTCCGGGCCTGGCTCTGCTTCGCGTTTCCAGGGGCGTGTGGGGCCGGGGCTCGTGGCAGTAGCGCGAACGTCATCGGCCGGCCTTACGGACGGCCCGGGCCGGACGGGGCGGGCGCGGTGCCGGCGGCCCCATCGGGGTCCGCGTCGGGAGAGACCGGCCACACGGCTCGGCGCTGCGCGATCCTCTGGATGCACAGGGGGCCATGCTGCCAGACGCGAGGCGCTTCCGGCGCCGCCGCCCACGTCAGCAGCAGGTCGCCCAGGGCCGGTTGCAGCATTTCCGTCGACGCGGTAATCCGGCCCGGCATGTTGGACATGGGGTTGTCGGTCACGCGCCCCCCTATCCCGCTGCAATCGCGGCAATCTTGCCTGCCAACGTGGCGGCGAAGCGGTGTGGACTTGTCAGTTCGCTTGCTGTCCCGAACTCCCCGGTCGTGGCTGCGCTCCTGTCCGTTAGCACCAAGGCGGCCGCGTCATAGATCTGCTCTTGCACCAGCTTGCGGCACAGGATTTCGTATCGCGCGGTGTAGCTTGTATTCTCGAATTCGGGCATGGCCGGGAAGTGCGGCGAAGTGAGCTTCACCGGTGTGGTTGACTTCGGGCATTTTTCCAGAACGAAGAAGTAGCCCACGAAGGGCTTGGCGCTCTCGCCGAAGACGCCTTCCCGAAAGGCAGTATTCAGGTCAGCGGCATCGCCAAGGGCTTCCTCAACGCGGTTGTTGAAGTTGTTGCCGAATGACGGGCCAACCTGGGACTTGAACTCAATTGCCGCGACAATCTGGCCTCGGCTCACAACCACCAAGTCCCAATTCTTCGTCGGTCGATAGAAACCGGGGATCGTCACATCGGCTCGCCCATCGCAATAGACATCCGCCTTGGCGATACCGTTGTCCACGATGATTTTGCGGACCATCACAATGAAGCCGTCCAAGTTTTTGCCGGCCGTCACGCCGGAACGGCTGCCTTGATCGGCCACGCCGCGTTCCTTCTGGCCCTCGGCTGCCCGCGTCCGGGCCTTCCAGAAATGCTTGACGCCCTCCGGCATCATGCGATCCAGCGCGGATAGATCTATTCCCATCTGCGCACCTGAGTGAGTATCTCAAGGGTATGGTGACTGTTCAACAGATCGGCATGCTCGCGGAACCGCTGCGCGGCCCGCTTGAGGTAGGTTTCGTCAACCTCGACGCCGATGCTGTTTCGTCCAGTCTGCCAGGCCGCCAAGCTGGTAGTGCCCGACCCCAAGAAGGGGTCAAGAATCGTATCACCAACGAAGCTGAACATGCGAACAAGGCGGCTTGCAAGTTTGAGCGGGAACGGTGCAGGGTGATTTCGAGTCGAAGCGCCTGGGACATCGGCCCAAATCTGGCGGAACCAAGTCTTGTGTAATTTATCGGGAATGACACTGAAGGCGCGTTCAAGAAAGCCAGGGCTTCGGTATCCCCCCGGCTTGCGTTCCATCAGGATGAATTCAATGTCATTTTTGATTACGGCGTTGGGTTCGTAGGGCTTGCCAAGGAAGCCGCCCCCATTGCCGGAAGCCTCCAGCGTGGCGTTCGCGATCTTGTACCAGATAATCGGGGCCAGGTTGTCGAAGCCGATCCCCCGGCAGTGCTCTTGAATCGAAGCGTGAAGCGGAACCACCGTATGCCGACCGTTGTTCTTGCGGCGCGAAAGACAGACATCGCCCACAACGCAAACAAGCCGACCGCCAGGAACCAGAACCCGAAAACAGTGCGCCCAAACCCGGTCAATCTCGGCCAAGAAACTGTCGTAGTCATCCACGCTCCCAAGCTGGCCTTCGCGCTCGTTGTATTGCTTCAAGGTCCAATACGGGGGCGAAGTCAAGACAAGGTGGACACTCTCGGCTGGCAGGAAGTCCATCTCTCTCGCATCGGCACGGCGCATTTGGTGCACGGTCGGCAGAGTCGGCAAGACCCTCTCAATTTCACGGGTCGCGACTTCATCCTTGGCCAGCTTAGGAATCGCTCTCTGCGATTCGCGCAAAAGCTTCAGGCTCGCGGGGGCGAACTCCCGCAACACGGTTTCTCTCGGAGACTTGCCGAAGGCTACAATGTCAGCTTGCCTGCCCATGCTTTCACCGCGTCCGACCGTGGGATCTAACGGCACATCACCAGTGACTGCAGAATCACCTAGAATTCTACGGTATGCTGGTGGAGTTTTCAACGGCAGGGCGCATTGTTACTCCGTTTGGGGCCTGCTGTCAATACGCGGCGTTGGCGCGGTGGCTGCAGGGCCCCACCGCGCCACAATCCAATCCTAGACCGCCATAGTGTTAGCGGCGGCGCGGGAAACCCTTGACTTCGGCGTGACCCTCCAGGAAGATGCCTTCCTGCTGGTCCGGGACTTGCTCCGCCTGGCGGCTTGGCTGCGGATGCGTCGCAGGGTCATCCGGTCGTCCTGGCCGGGGCCGCCCGGCAGGCGGATCGAGGCCGGCCATGCGACACCCCAAGCCGCTCATCATCCTCGGCGTCGGCGGCAACAGCATCGACGTCCTCGACGCCATCAACGAAATCAACGCCCGCGGCCGCACGCCCGCCTACGCCTGTATCGGCTTCCTGGACGACGACGAGCGGCTCTGGGGCACGAGCGTCCACGGCGTGCCCGTGAGCGGCCCGCTGGAGTCGGCCGCCGAGCACACCGACGCCGGGTTCGTGCTGGCCGTGGGGAGCCCGTCGAACTTCTGGCGGCGCGAGGCCGTGGCGGCCCGGGTAGGCCTGGCGGCGGAACGGTACGAGACCATCGTCCACCCGACGGCGTCGGTGTCGCGGATGTCGCGGCTGGGCCCGGGCACGATCGTGCTCCAGAACGCGACGGTGGCGTCGAACGTCGAGGTGGGCCGGCACGTCATGATCCTGCCGAACTCGGTCCTCAGCCACGACGTCGTGGTGGGCGACTTCACGTGCCTGGCGGGAGGCGTCTGCGTCTCGGGCCGCGTCTCCATCGGCCGGTCGTGTTACCTGGGCACGAACTGCTCGGTTATCGACGGCGTGGCCGTCGGCGACGGGTGCCTCATCGGCATGGGCAGCGTCATTCTGGCCGACGTGCCGGCCGGCAGCGTGTACGTGGGCGTGCCGGGCCGGTTTCTGCGGCCGACCTGTCCGGACGAAGGCCCGCCGCCGGGAGCCGCGCGGCCGTGATCGCCATCATCGATTACCAGATGGGCAACGTCGGCTCGATCCGGAACATGTTCCGGAAGGTGGGCGCGGCATCGGTCATCACGTCGGACCCCGAGGCGATTGCGGCCGCCTCGAAGATCGTCTTGCCGGGCGTGGGGGCGTTCGACGCCGGCATGACCCGCATCCGCCAGATGGGTCTGGAGGCGGTGCTCAACGAGAAGGTCATCGCCCGCAAGACCCCCATCCTGGGCATCTGCCTGGGCATGCAACTGCTGACCGAGCGGAGCGAGGAGGGCGACCTGCCGGGCCTGGGGTGGATCGAGGGCGAGACCATCCGGTTCCGCATCGAGCAGAAGCGGCACGGCCTGAAGGTGCCGCACATGGGGTGGAACTCGATTACCGCGCGGCGGCGCGACTCGCTCTTTCGCGACCTCGAGGACGACGCGGGTTTCTACTTCGTCCACTCGTACCACGTCGTGTGCCGCAACGACGCCGACGTCCTGGCCACGGCCCACCACGAATACGATTTCGTCTGCGCCGTCGAGCGGGGCAACATCATGGGCACGCAGTTCCATCCCGAAAAGAGCCACCGGTACGGCATGCGGGTGCTGAAGAACTTCGCGGAGACGGCCTGAGCGGTCCGACGTAAGTTGGGCGTGGTCGGTCCCCGCACCGACCACGCAGGACCGCGGCGGTACGCGGCGGGTACGGGGACCCGCCGCGCACGAACGTGACAACGCTTATATCGGACCGCTAGGATGCTCAAGACGCGCGTCATGCCGTGCCTGCTGCTGAGGGGATGGGGGCTCGTCAAGACCGTCCGGTTCGAGAACCCCACCTACGTCGGCGACCCCATCAACACCGTCCGCATCTACAATGAGAAGGAAGTCGATGAGTTGATCTTCCTGGACATCACGGCCACGCCGGAGCACAAGCCGCCGCCGTTCCAGATCATCTCCGAGATCGCCGGCGAGTGTTTCATGCCGTTCACGTACGGCGGGGGCATCCACGACCTCGACGACGTCAAGGCCATCTTCAACCTCGGCGTCGAGAAGGTGGCCGTCAACACCCACGCGTTCGAGAACCCTTCCTTTGTCGAGCAGGTGGCCGACCGCTTCGGCAGCCAGAGCGTCGTCGTCTCGATCGACGTCAAGCGGCACCTGCTCGGACGCTATCGCGTGCACACCCACGGCGGTCGCAAGGCCACCGGCCTCGACCCGGTGGCATACGCGCGGCAGGCCCGGGAGATGGGCGCGGGCGAGATTCTGCTGACCAGCATCGACCGCGACGGCACCTTTGCCGGGTACGACGTCGACCTTATCCAGCAGGTGGCCCACGAGGTGTCGGTGCCGGTCATCGCGTGCGGCGGGGCCGGCAAGGTCGAGGACTTCGGCCAGGCCGTCCGCGAGGGCGGCGCGTCGGCCGTGGCCGCCGGCAGCATGGTCGTGTACCAGGGCTCGAACCGGGCCGTCCTCATCAACTTCCCCACCAAGCAGGAACTGAAGGACGTGCTGGCCTGACGCGCCGTCCGGACAAGCCCCCGCTCTGGGGTGGCATGCCCACGCCGTTGTTGAACATTTTGCATCGAGAATCACAACCGGCCGTCGGAGCATTACTTGTAGCGCGGGGGTTTACCCCCCGCGCCACATGTCCCAAACCCCACGGCCGCGGGGGGTAAACCCCCGCGCTACAGGGCTCGATGCAAAATGTTGGTTGTTCGCGTGGGCATGTCGCACGTGGCCGGGGAGCATGCCCAGGCAACGGCGGCCCGCCCAAGGCGGGCAGGCTCTGGGCATGCCACCCATGCCAGAAAGTCTTGGCACCCCCCCCGGCGCAAGCGGCCGGAAGTTGGTTTATCCGGGCGGCGAATCTGCTATAATCCCTCCCCGGCCGGACGTGCCGGCCGCCGTGCCGCGCGCCGGCACGGGTGCCGCGCAGGCCTTCGCGGCCAGGAGGCAACGTGCCGAACGAACCCGCCGCGTCGAACCAGGCGTCGATCCGGACCCCTGTAACGGGCCGGGCCGGCAAGGCTGCGCCCGCATGGGTCGATACGCCGCGCACCGAGCCCTGGCTCGAGCACTGGGCCGAGAATTTCCCCGCCACCGCCGTCCGGTGCAGCCGGTGCCTGTACGACGAGCACACCCCGGCCATCTCGTTCGACGCCGACGGCGTGTGCAGTTACTGCCACGTTCACGACCGGCTCGACGCCGAGCACCCCACGGGCCCCGAGGGCGACGCCGTCCTGCGGCGGACGGCCGACCGCATCCGGCGCCAGGGTCGAGGCAAACCTTTCGACGTCGTCGTGGGTATCAGTGGCGGGTGCGACTCGTCGTTCCTGGTGTACAAGGCCAAGGAACTGGGCCTGCGGCCGCTGGCCGTCCACTTCGACAACACGTGGAACTCGACCACGGCCGTCGAGAACATCCACAACGTGCTGAAGGCCCTGGACGTCGAACTCTTCACCTACGTGGTCGATAACGAGGAGTACGACGACCTGTACCGGTCGTTCTTCGAGGCGGGCACGCCCGACCTGGAATGCCCGACCGACATCGGCCTGGCCGCCGTCCTGTACCGGGCGGCCGAGCAGTACGGCATCCGGTACATCTACGAGGGTCACTCATTTCGGACCGAGGGCGTCTCGCCGCTGGGCTGGATCTACATGGACGCCCGGTACATCCACGACGTGCAGCGCCGCTACGGCACGCGGCCGCTGAAGACGTTCCCGAACCTGTGGTTCTGGTCGCAGATGAAGTGGATGGTCTGGAAGCGGATCCGCAAGATCCGTCCCCTCTACCACATCGATTACCAGAAGGAACCCACCAAGAAGTTCCTGGCCGACTCGTTCGGCTGGAAGTGGTACGGTGGCCACCACCTGGAGAACCGCATCACGTGTTTCTATCACACGTACTACATTCCGCGGCGTTTCGGCGTCGACCAACGGGCCAGCGGGTACTCGGCCCTGGTGCGCAGCGGCCAGATGACGCGCGAGGAGGGCCTCAGGCTGCTCCGCGAGCCGCCCGGCGTCGACTTCGAACTCGTCGACATGATCAAGAAACGCCTCGGCTTCTCCGACGAGGAGTTCGATCGCGTCATGACGCAGCCCCGGCGGACCTACCGCGACTTCCGGACCTACAAGCGACTCTTCGAGCGGTTGCGGCCGCTCTTCTGGGTCCTGAGCCGGTCCGAACTGATTCCCAAGAGTTTCTACATCAAGTACACCTCCAAGACCGACCTCTGACCGTTCGGCCCGAGAGCGCCCAGGCGGCCCCATGCGAATCTTCATCGGCCTCGTCGAGGTTGCCGGCTACTGCACCCAACTGAAGCGCGGCTTCGACGAACTCGGTGTCGACGCCACCTTCGTCGACCTCAGCGGACACCCCTTCCGATACGGCCCGGCGGGCCGCCCCGGCCCCGCCAAGCGCCTCCTGCTGGGTCTGCGGCGATGGGCCACCGCGCGGCTGGGGTCGAAGCGGTTCCTGCGGTCGCTGCACCGGGTGTTCCAGACCGTCGTGGGCATTCCGCTGCTCGTGTGGGGCCTCTTCCGATACGACGTCTTCATCTTCGGCTTCGGCACCAGCCTGTGCTTCTACCGCGAACTGCCTATCCTGAAACGCTTCGGCAAGACCGTCATCCACGTGTTCCTCGGCAGCGACGTCCGGCCGCCGTACGTCAACGGCGCCGAGGCGGTCGAGCCCGACGCCCTGAGCACGAAGGCGTGCATCCGCGCGGCCCGCCGGCGTAAACGGATGCTGCGGCGCATCGAGCGGTACGCCGACGCCCTGGTCGACCTGCCCACGCAGGCCCAGTTTCACGAGCGGCCGTTCGTCTCCTGGGCGTTTGTGGGGATGCCGTTCGCGCCCCCCGCCCCGCCCGAGCCCGCCCCTGCCGCGCCCGAGGCCCAGCCTGCCGAGGCCGCCGGGCCCCGGCCGGTGCGGATTCTGCACTCGCCGTCCAACCCGCTCATCAAGGGGACCGACCGCGTCCGTGGCATCATCGCCGACCTGCGGGCCAAGGGGCACGCCATCGACTACGTCGAGGTCAGCGGCAAGCCGCAGGCCGTCGTCCTCGACGAACTCTCGCGCTGCGACTTCATCATCGACGAGTTGTACTCCGACAACCTCATGGCGGGCCTGGCCACCGAGGCGGCCTTCTTCGGCAAACCCTCGGTCGTCGGCGGGTACGCTGGCGAGGAACTCGAGCGGTTCTTCCCGCCCGACCGGCGGCCGCCCGTCCTCAATCGCCATCCGGACGACGTCGCCCAGGCCGTCGAGCGGCTCGTGACCGACGAGGCCTTCCGCCTCGACCTGGGCCGCCGGGCCAGCGAGTTCGTCCGCACCCGGTACGCCCCGGCCGCGGTGGCCGCGGCCTACCTTCGGATCATCCAGGGCGACGTGCCGCCCGAATGGCTGTGCGACCCGGCGACGATCCGGCACGTGCGCGGCATGGGCCTGCCCGAGGACCGGTGCCGCCGGCTGGTGCGCGAGGTCATCGAGGCGGGTGGCGTCGGCGCCCTGCAACTGGCCGACAAGCCCGACCTTCAGCGCCGCTTCGTCGAGTTCGCCGGTCTAGACGCCGGCTGACGGTGGAGGAGGCGAGAGGGGCGGGCCGGCCGGCGTCCGCAGCGCGAAGCCGAAGATGCCCGCCAGCGCCAACGTGCCTGCCAGGTGCACGGCCCGCATGACGAGCAGCGCGGCCATGGCTTCCGGGCCCGTCAGGCCGAACGTCGTCGGCAGCGCCACCAGCACCACGTCGTACGGGCCGAGGGAGGCCGGCGTCAGGGCGATCATCGAGGCGATCGTCCCTATTGAGACGATCGTCACCACGGCCGCCACGGGCATGTCCAGCCCCAGCCCACGGTAAATCAGCACGTACGTGCCCACGTGCACCAGGTTCATCGCCAACTGGACGGCCAGGACGTTGGCCAGCAGCCGCCGGTCGCCCACGAGTTGATGCCAGCCGTTGATGGCCCGGACGGCGTACGTCCACCCCCATCGCTCGGAGGGTCTGAGGTTCGGGATGAAGAAGGTGGCCAGGCCGCCCACCAGCACGACGGCGGCCCCGCCCACGGCCGTGGGGTTGAACCAACCCGTTGCCGCGTAACTGATACCCATGCCCCCCAGGCCCAGGACCGCGTTCACGATGGCCGCCCCGACGTAGGTCCCCACCAGCACCATGGCGAAGCGGCTGAAGGTCAGCCCGTGGACCGACTTCAGGTACACCGCCCCGATGCCCGTCCCGCCGCGCACCGGCGTCACCATGTTGCCCACCGACATCGTCGCGTAGAGGCCCAGCCACCGGTACCAGGGCAGGGCCACGTCGTACCGCCTCAGGAAGAGGTTCAGCAGGTGCCCGCCCAGCAGCATGTACACGAACACGGTGGCCAGGATGGCCAGCAGGCTGACGGTACCCAGGCGGCCCAGGATGGCGAAGTCTTCGAAGTGACGGACGACGTACCAGGCGCCCAGGCCGATGACGGTCAGCGCCAAACCGACCGAGATCCAGGGCCGGATCTTCGCCAGTCGGCTCACGGCGTGCCTCCGTTGGTTGGTTTGGGGGAGGGCGGCCCCGGGGTGAGACGTTCGTACACCGCCATGTCGGCGACGGTGTGCGGCGGGTCGGTGAATCGGCCGGTGGCCCGCAGCGCGTCGGCCGCCGCGCCGCTCCA
>DATKZB010000113.1:0-21381 GCA_035528235.1 Phycisphaerae bacterium | reverse complement strand
CATCGCGGCGGCCTGGGAAGGCCGCCGCGCGACAAGTGGCGCTGCAGGCCCCATCGGCTCCGGCGCCGGCGGCCGGTGCCGGGGCCCGAATCGGGTCGCGGGTCACCACACCAGGAGCGACTCGAAGCATTCCTTGAAAGCCGCCTCGGCCCCCGCCACGTCGCTCTCGGGCGCGGTGGCCAGGACGGCGTAAGCCCGCAGGTCGGTCACCACCAGCAGCATCCGCTGGACGACGGGTTCCAGGCCCCTCGGGCTCTTGAGCGTCAGGGTGAGGGCCTCGCGCCCGTCGTCGCGCGGGGCCTTCCGGCGGCCGACGACCTCCAGGTCGGCCTGCAATTCCTTGGAGGCCTCCATGGCCTGGTCGGCCCACGCATCGAGCGTTGCGCCCTCGCGGTCGACCACGACCACGTGGACGACGGGCCGGGCGCGTTTCTCGCCGCGCGCGGCCTCATCGGCGCTGGGCCCGGCGTCGGCGGCCTGGCGGAATATCTCGAGCACGACGTCGCCGGCCAGGTCGCGCCACGTCCACCCCTCGGGCACGTTCAGGGCGAACCCCAGCGCCGGCCGGACGACGTCGCGGTCGCGCGCGGCCTCGGGCGGCGACGCGTTGCAGCCGGCCGCCAGGGCCGCGGCCGCCAACGCCAGGACCATCGCCGGGCGACACGTGGCCATGCTAGGCGGTCTCCGTTCGTGCGGCCGCGCGGCGGTGCAGTTCGGCCTCGATAAACGCTTCCAGGTCGCCGTCGAGCACGTCCTGCACGCGGCCGGTCTCGCGCTCGGTCCGGTGGTCCTTGACGAGGGTGTACGGCTGGAGGACGTAGGATCGGATCTGGTTGCCCCAGGCGATTTCGCCCTTCTGGCCGTAGAGTTTGGCGGTTTCCTTATCGCGCTGCTGCTCCTGGAGCCGCTTGAGTCGGGCCCGGAGCATTTCCAGGGCGGTCCGTCGGTTCTGGTGCTGCGACCGCTCGTTCTGGCACTGGACGACGATGCCGGTGGGCAGGTGCGTCATGCGGACGGCCGAACTCGTCTTGTTGACGTGCTGTCCGCCGGCCCCGCCGGCCCGGAAGAAATCGATCCGCAGGTCCTTCTCCTCGTCGATCTCGACTTCGCCGGCGTCCTCGATCTCGGGCAGCACGTCGACGCTGGCGAACGACGTGTGACGCCGCGCCGCCGAGTCGAACGGGCTGATGCGGACCAGCCGGTGCACGCCCACCTCGGCCGACAAGTACCCGTAGGCGTACGGGCCGGTGACGCGGGCCGTGACGCTCCGCAGGCCGGCCTCTTCGCCCTCGACGCTGTCGACGATGCTCAGGGCCCACCCGGCCCGCTCGATATATCGGGTGTACATGCGAAGGAGCATGGATGCCCAGTCGCACGACTCGGTGCCGCCGGCCCCCGCGTGGATCGCCAGGTAACCGTTTTTCGGGTCGTCGGGCCGCGACAGAAGGGCCAGGAACTCGAGGCGGTCGAGGCGCTTGCCGGCCTGATCGAGGTCGTCGGCCAGCAACTCGATGGCCGAGGCGTCGTTTTCCTCGGCGGCCAGTTGAGCCATGACTTGGGCGTCCTCGAGGATCCGCTCGATCTCGGCGACCGGCTCGACGGTGGCCTTCAGGCCCTTCAGGTCGCGCACGACGCGCTGCGCGGCTTCCTGGTCGTCCCAGAACCCCGGGGCGGCCATCTTGGCCTCGATCGCGGCCAGGCCGTCCCGCTTGCCGGCTACGTCAAAGGGAGTCCCGGAGCGCCTGAAGACGCCCGCTGAGGGCCTCCCACTTCTCTTGGAGTTCGTTGTCCATGGCCGTGACCTCGCCGCGGTGGCCGCGGTCTGCGGCCGGAAGGGTGATTATAGGGTTCGGGGGGCGCCTGTCAACGACAACGCCGTTGGAGGCCAGGGGGTGTGCCAAGAGTTTCTTGCACGGGTGGCATGCCCAGGCCGCCGTGAACATTTTGCATCCACCGCTGTAGCGCGGGGGTTCATCCCCCGCGGTCGTGGGGTTTAGGACATGTGGCGCGGGGGGTAAACCCCCGCGCTACAAGTCATGCTCCGATGGCCGGTTGCGATTCACGATGCAAAATGCTCAACAGCAACGTGGGCATGCCACCCAAGAGGGAGGCCTGCCAGAAACTCTTGGCACATCCGTGCCGGGGAAGCGCCCTAGAGGGGCGGTCAGTCGCCGGCCGTGCCGAGCCGCCAGTAGTCGGCGCCGGAGGCCGTCTCGCGGGTCAGCCGGTACGTGCCGCGCGCCTTCCGGCCCGCGAGGTGCACGACCAGGCGGTCCAGGAGGGCGCAGTCGGCGGCATCGGCCAGGGCCGGCGGCTCGACCCACTCGAACGTGCCGCGATCGTGAATCTCGCACCATCCGCGGCCGCCCGAGATCTCGCCCTGGTACGCCAGGTACTCCAGCCGATGGTTGCCCAGTTGCCGCACCAGGCACGGCAGGTGTTTCGTTGCGTCGGGCGGCGCGCCGCACGAGAACGTGACGAGGGCCTCGCCGGCCTCGAGCATAAAATCGAAGTGCCAGTCGTCCTTGTCGCGGAAATGTTGTTGGACCACGAATCGCGGCATGGGTTTCCCTTTCGGCCGTTTCGTGAGCCCCGCCTCGTGCGGCAGTTGGGCCGTTCTTCTTCTTCTTCTGCCTCTTCTTCCTCCTCCTCCTCCTCCTCTTCTTCTTCTCTCTCTCTCTCTCTCTCTCCGTTGTTCTCTGCGCTCTCTGCGTTGAAATGGAACGGCGAAGAGTCGCGGCCGCGCGGCATCAGCCGGTCGGCGGGCGGCGGCGGGTCAGCGACCGGCGGAGCCGCTTCTTCAGGCCGCCGGAAATCCGCCAACGCTCCATCCGCTCGCAGATGCCCTCGTCGGTGTGGCCCTGGCTGCGGAGCATCCGGGCGTAGCCGAAGCCGACCCAGTAGTTGCAGAACTCGTGGATGCCGTACGCCGCCACGGTGGCGAGAATAATCAGGCCCACGCCGCCCCAGGCGCCCAGCCGCCCGCCCAGGGCCGACAGGCCGCGCTCCAGCGACTTCTCGCTGCTGTCGAGCGTCCAGCCGGCGCTGAGGAACCAGACGAAATACACCAGGCACAGCCCCAGCAGGACGGCCGCGCCGATCGAAATGGCCTTGTCCACACCCGCCTCCAAGCCAGCCCACCGGAGTCTAATCGACGCGGTGTCCCGATGGAAGCCAGAAGAACTGGGGGTTGCGGGCCGGCGGGGGCGCAAGCGCGGGGGTGCAACAAAGCGCGGCCCGCCATCAGGCTGTAGCGCGGGGGTTTATCCCCCGTGGGATCCTGCGCGGGGGATAAACCCCCGCGCTACGGCGCGTAAGTTCCGTTAATGCAAGAGGTTGCGGTCATTGCGGCGCAACAAAGCGCGGCCCGCCCAAGGCGGGCCGCGCGGGGGCGCAAGCGAAGCGCGGCGGCCTGGGAAGGCCGCCGCGCGGAACCTGCTGCGTTGTCAGACAGCGCCTAGTTGGCGGCGTGTTTCAGGATGAGTTTGGCGCCGTCGGCGGCATCGAGGTCGAGGGCGCCGAGGGCCTCGCCGGCGGCGTCGCGGAGTTGGTCGTCGGTCTCGGCGGCCATGGCCTGGATGGCGGTCACCTGGGCCGGTTCGAGTTCGTTGCCGACGAACCGTGCGGCCCGCGCCAGGGCCTGGAGCGCCGCCACGCGGACGGGCTTGCTCCGCTGGGCGTCCACGCCCACCTGGGCCATGGCCCGGGTGATCTCGCCGTCGGCGATCTCGGCCAGTGCCCCGAGGACGGAGACCACGAGGGCGTCGGGCCGGTTCGTGATGCCCTCGAGCAGCGACTGCCTGGCTCGCTTGGCCGAATACACCTGGCTCGATATGGCGATGGACTTAAGGACCTCGGCGGCCTGCATGCTGACGGCCCGGGCGGCCTCGGCATCGAGCACCAGCGACCCGGCGGCCTTCTTCAGGGCGTCGATTGCGGCGATCATCGGGTCGAGTTCGATCGCCGGCTCCACGGCCTTCAGGTACGGGATCTTCGATTCCAGCCACGCGGCCTTGACGGGGTCGTCGGGCCACGAGAGCACGACGATGGGCGTCATGGCCGAGGTGTAATCGCTCCGCAGGTGACTGATGACGTCGGCGTGGGTGACGTTCTTGGTTTTGGAGGAGATGACGACGGCGTCGATGCGGGGCATGGCCCGGGCGGTGGAGATGGCCTGGTTGCCGGTCTCGGCCGTTGCGACGTTCCAGCCGCCCTCCTTGAGGGCCGCCTGGAGGCGGTTGCGGTTGTTGCCGTCGGGCTCGATGAGGAGGATGCTCTTGAGGGCCTCCAGGTTGAGCGCCTCGCTGAGGACCGGCACGAGGTTGCCGGCGCCCGTAAAGGGTTTCTTGGGCCGGATGGCCGCCAGGGCGAACCCGGCGGCGAAGCGGACACGCTGGTCGGCATAACCGAGGGCCATGACCAGCGGCGACCCGGCGTCGGCCCGGCCGTAGAGGGTCAGGAACTCCTCGTCGGCCACGTCTTCGAGGGCCTTGCAGGCCCGGACGGCCACGGGGGTGTTCTCATCCCTCAGGGCCCGGTCGAGCACGTTGTACAGGTGCTGCTGGCCGACCGCGCGGGCGAAGAAATCGACCGACGGCATCGTGTCGGGCAGAAACGGGTCGGCCTCGCGGGCGGTCTTGCCTTCGAGTTCGGCCTCCATCTGCATGACCGACGAGACCCACAGGGCCACGGCCTCCAGGGCGCCGGGGTCGGCCTTGAGCGCGTCGGAGCAGGCCCGCGACGCCAAAATCTCGTTCACGGCCTTCGACGGGGCCGCGCGGTACAGCAGGCCCGTGCCTTCGACCCAGTCGAAGACGTCGCTCGTCGGCTGCCGCAGGTCGCCCGCGGCGATCTTGTTGTAGTAGTACTTGTTGGCCATGTCGAGGAACAGGGTCTTGGCGGGCGTCTTGAGGATGCCCTCGTCGGCGATCTTGAGGATGGCCTGGGTGGCGGCGGCCTTGATGCCGTCGCTGGTCTTGGGATTCTCGACCAGGGCCTTCAGGGCCGGCAGCGCGTACGGGTACTTGATGTCGCCCAGCATGGCGACGATGGTCTCCCTGAGTTTGTCGTTCGGCGTGGCCAAGCCGCGGACGAGCGGCAGGACGACCGGCCGGCCCAGTTGGGTCAGGGCCCGCTGCACGAGCGGCGCCAGGTCCTTGCGGCCGGGATCCTGAAGAATGGCCAGGGCGTGCGGCACGATGTAGGGCCCGCTGTACCGGAGTTCCTGCATGGCCAGGAAGTACGGCCTGGGGCCCTTGCCCAGGCGGACCAGGTTGGCCTGGATGCGGGCGGCGTCGGTCTTCTTGGCGCGGCCGCCTTCGTCGGCCAGCGTGAGGATTTTGGCGGCGACCTCCTGCAACTCCTCGATCCGGATCATCGTGACGATGAGGTCGTAGCCCGTCGAGGCCGACTCGGCCAGGGCGATGACGGCGCCCGGTTCCGGGCTGGCGGCGACGACCTTCTCGGCCTGGGCCTTGGCCAGGTCGAAACGCGCCAGCTTGAAGTAGTGGACCATCAGCCGCCAGTCGTTCTGGAGGTCGGCCGGGGCCACCGCGATGGGCAGGCCGGCGGCGCCGTAACCGGTGGCGGCGGCCTCTTCAGCGGCGGCCGACGACGGGGGGGTCTCGGGCGCTTCGGTGTCGGCGGCCGGGGCGGCTTCGGTGTCGGCTGGCGCCGCTTCGGTGTCGGCAGGCGCTGCGGTGGCCGCAGGATCTTCGGCGGCTTCCTCGGCGCCGGCGCAGTCGGCCACGAAGATGGTTGCCGGCACGATCAGCGCGACCACCAGGGTTGTCACGACTGAAAGGTAGCGGCGAAGTCGGGTGTCCCAAATGAGCATCTGGCATCTCCTCCTTCGTGCCAAGGCGAGTACGGTTTGGTGAGTCCCCCGAACGCTGGCCCAGCGGCGTCCGCGGCGAGACAGTTCCCCCGGCGGCGCGTGTCGCCCGTCCCCACCGCGCCTGGGGAAAAGAAGCAGAGCGCGATTATAGGTGGCCCCCGGGGGGTGTCAACAAAATTGTAATCCCCCTTGGTCGCCCCCGGAACGGTCGCATGGCGGCCCGGTGGCGGCGTCCGACGGTCCTCGCCAAGGCGCTTGCCGACGCGGCGCCGACGGCCGGGGCGGAGCGACCGCGCGGCCGGTGAGTCGCGCCGGTCTGCTGTACGACGAGGAGGTGTGCCGGAACGAGACCGATTCAGGATCCCGCGCCGTTTCCGGCGCGCCAGACCGGCGTTCGGCCAGATGGGCCCTTCATCAAGAAAATCGACCTTCTCAAGCGGGCGGCGGTTCGTCTACAGGTCGACGCCGACCTGTTGGGCGACGCCGCGGACGTGGCCGGCGGCCAGGGTGTACTCGTCGGCGCTGGAGAGGTGTTCGAGCATCAGCGGCACGTCGGCGTCGAGGGTGGCGAGTTGCGCGAGGTACGTCCGGTAGTCGAGACCGCCCAGGCCGGGGCGGATCTCCGGCATGTCGACCGTCGCGCGGTCGGTCAGGGCGATGTCCTTGGCGTGGCAACTGCGGATGTGCGGGCCCAGTTTGGCCACGAACTCGCGGATGATCTCGCCCGTCTGGTAGAACCGCATCGGGCTCCAGATGAGGTTGACCGGGTCGAAGTGCGCGGCGAACCGATCGCGGTCGATGGCGCGCACGAGGTCCACGTAGTTGTCGGTCGTGTACGGCGGCATGAACTCCATGCATTCCAGGGTGTAGTAGGTGCGCGTGGGACGGACGGCGTCGATAATCTGGCGGACGGTCTCGACGATGAGGTCGAAGGTTTCGGGGCCGAAGTTGTCGGGGTGCGGCCCGGCCCAACTGGCGGCGTTGCGCGACCCGGCGATGTTGACGCAGCACCGGGCGCCGATGCGGTCGGCCAGGGCCAGGGCGTCCTGGTTCTTGCGGATGTTCGCTCGGCGCTCGGCGTCGTCGGGGCTGATGGTGTTCGACCAGGCGCCGACCTCGGCGATGACGATGTCGGCGTCGGCCGCCGCCCGCGCGTACGCCCGGACGGTCGCGTCGTCGGCCGACGGGTCCACCGGGCAGTAGGCCGCGCGGTATCCCAGACGCTTGAGTTCCGCCACCCAGGTGTCGGGGCCGGTGTGTTTTTCGAACGTGGGTCCGCCGAGGCGCATGCGGTCGCTCCTTTCGGTGCCAGTGCGGCCACCAGTATAGACGGGCCGACGGCCCCGCGTCAAGAGGTTCGCGGACGGGTGCGGAGAGTTCTTGCCGCGCGACCGCGCCACGGATAGGCTCTATAGCGGTTTAACTTTGCGTGTTTTGCGCGGCGGGTCCCCGTACCCGCCGCGCTCGAAGTCCGACTGCAAGTAGGCGCGGTGGGGACGGGGACCCACCGCGCCCAAGCGGTGGTGTAAGTACGCAATCTTAAAATGCTCTAGGCCGACACGGCGACGCGGCGGGTGCGGGGACCCGCCGCGCACAAACCGGATAGGGAGCGCCGCATGGGGGACAGTCCGGAGGGTCTGCTCGACCGCGTGTGCGACCTGGTGGCCGGGCGCATCGACGCCGGCCGCATCGCGGCTGCCAAGCGCCGGCAGGCCGACATGTTCGCCCTGCGGCCGAGCGACAGCATCCCCATCGTGCTGGGCGCCGCGGTGCCCGAGGCGGCGGGCCTGCCGGACTTCGACTGGGCCGAGCAGTTCCACGACCCGGCCAAGAGCCTGTACGTGCAACTGAGGGACGACGTCCTGCCGCGACTGGCCGCCGGGGGCGACTACGTGCCCGCCGTCCGGGCCGACACCGGCGTCGTCAACTGCATGACCGTCTTCGGGGCCGAGTACGTCGTGCCCACCTACACCAAGCCCGTCGTCACGCGGTACGTGCCCAAGGAGGCCCTGGCCGAGTTCGAGGTGCCCGCCGACGTCTCGGGCCTCGGGTGCCTGCCCATCATGGTCGAGCACATGGAGCATCACCGCGCGGCTTTGCGTGAGCACGGTCTGTGGGAGCAGGTGCGGTTGATCCACTGCGACCAGCAGGGGCCGTTCGACATTGCGGCCCAGGCGCGCGGCCACGACATTTTCATCGACCTGTATGAGGACCCGGCGTTCGTGCACGCGCTAATGGCCAAGTGCGCGGCCGTGTACGTGGCGGTGTCGCGGCTGTGCAAGGCGTACGCCCCCTCGCCGATGGCCGGCGGCGCGGGCGGCGGGTACTGGATGGACAACGGCACGGTGCGGATGTGCGGCGACTCCGACATCCTCATCAGCCCCGACCATCACCGCGAGTTCGTCGCGCCGTACCAGCAGCGGGCGCTCGGGGCGATGGGCGGCGGATGGCTGCATTACTGCGGCGGCATGCCGGGGTTCAAGCGGCAGGAGGGCCTGCACCTGCACGCGATTTACGCCGGCATCGACGGTCTCCGGGGCCTGAACTGGACGACCGCCGGCGACTGGATCGGCGAGATGCGGCGGCTGGCCCGCCTGGGCCTGTGTCACGTCGGCACGGTGCCGCGCGGCGAGGGCGAGACGCTGGCCGGATATTTCCGTCGCGTCCTCAGCCCGTACCCGCGGCGGACGGGCCTGGTGTTCGAGGGGCCCGGGCTTCGCGACGGCGAGGCCGACCGCGCCGTGGACGTGTGGCGCGAGGTGCAGGACGAGGTGTACGGGCGTTAGCCCCGGGTGAATACACCCGGGGCGGCATGGCGCCCACGCACGGGCCGAGCCGTGCGGCGCATCGCCCCCCGTGTATTCACGGGGGGCTAAGTAAGGCGCGTCCCGCCGCGCATTCACGGGGGGCCAACGGCCCGCGCTTGGGCCGAGGAGGTACGACGCAATGACACCGCGCGAGGTCGTGACCCGGGCCATCGAGTTTCGCCGCCCGCCGCGGCTGCCCGTCAACGGGTACGGCGAGGCGAGCGACGTCACATGGGTGCCGCACGACGAGGTCAAGCCGGCCGAGGCCGAGGGCCGGCCGGACGTCGACCAGTGGCTTTGCCGCTGGGGCAAGACCGACGCCCCGAACATGGGCCAGGTCAAGGGCCATCCGCTGGAGGACCTCGCGGGGCTGGACGCCTTTCCGTGGCCCGACGGCGACGACCCGCGCCGGTACGCGGGCGTGCCGCAGCGACTGGCCGATCTGGAGGCCGACGCGCGGCAGCGCGACAAGTACGTCGTCACAGGCATATTCATGATTCTATGGGAGCGGATGCACAGCCTGCACGGTTTTGAGAACTCGATGATCGATCTCGTGGAGGACCGGCCGGAGATCCATGAACTGGCCGACCGGATCCTGGAGTTCGACCTGGCGGTGGTGCGGAACATGCACCGCCTGGCCGGGCCGAAGGTGCAGGGCTTCTCGTTCACCGAGGACTGGGGCACGGAACGCGACGTGCACATCTCGCCGGCCCTGTGGCGGCGGTTCTTCTTTCCGCGGTACCGGAAACTCTTCGCGGCCATTCACGATTGCGGGTGGCACGTGTGGATGCACTCGTGCGGCAAGATCAACCGGTACTTGGCGGGACTCATCGAGGCCGGGTGCGACGTCATCAACATGCAGCAGCCGCGCACCAACGGCATCGACGAGGTGGGCCGCGAGTTCGCCGGCAGGATTTGTTTCGAGACGCTGTGCGACATCCAGAAGACGCTGCCCGTGGGCGACCGCGACGAGATCGTCCGCGAGGCCGAGCACCTGATGCGGGCCTGGGGCACGGACGACGGCGGGTTCATCCTGGGCGATTACGGCGACCACGCCGCCATCGGGGCCGACCCCGAGGTCAAGCAGTTCATGCTCTCGACGTTTGTCGAACGGGACCGGTGGCGGGTGTGAGGACGGCGGAATGTGGGATTTCAGATTGCAGATTGTAGATTGCAGATTGCGTCTCTGCAAGCCGTTGCCGCGGTCTTTTCAATCCGAAATCCGAAATCGCCAATCCGAAATGGGCTACGTGCCCCGGACCTCGTCCTTGAGGCGCTTGAGGTGACCGCGGCCGAGGGCCTTGACCTCGCAGCCGAGTTCGAAGTACCGGCGGATGACGTCGTCGGTGAGCATGCCGAAGCAGTCGATGACCGCCAGCGGCCCGCCGACCCACGCCACGACGTCGTCGGGCGCCAGGGCCAGGTACGGCTCGTGTCGCACGGCCAGGATGACGGCCTCGGCGCCCTTCATGGCGGCCGGCAGGTCTTTCTCGACGCGGATGTTCACGAGGTCGTCCTGGTTCCGGAAGAATCGCTTGAGCGACTTGCCGATGGCCGGGTAGGTGTCCTGGTTTTCGAGTTCGTGCCAGTGGTCGACGTAGGGGTCGTGGACGCGCATCTCGGCGCCCATCTCGGTGAGTTTCCGGACGATGAGTTCGCTGCCGGAGTAACGGGTGTCGCCGACGTCCTCGCGGTAACTGGCGCCGCACAGGAGGACGCGGGCGCTGGCGATGTATCGGCCCATGTTGCGGAGGGCGTCGCGCACCAGTTCCGCGGCGTGCAGGGCCCGGGTGTCGTTGATGTCGATGGCGGTGGGCGTGATGCGGAACACGCGGTCCTGGTCCTCGAACCCCAGGATGTGCTTGTAGGCCCAGTACCCCAGGCCGCCGTCCTTGGGCAGACAGTACCCGCCGATGCCGGGGCCGGGGAAGATCATGTTCGAGTGCGTCGGCCGCACCTTGATGGCCTTGACGACTTTGACGAGGTCCACGCCGTTGCGTTCGGCAAAGAGGCTCCACTCGTGCAGGAACGCCAGGATCGTCGCCCGGTACGAGTTCTCGACGATCTTGGTGGTCTCCGACTCGATAGGCCGGTCCATGACGGTCAGCGGAAACTCGTCGGTGTTCAGGACCTCGGTCAGGAACTTAACGACCCGCCGGCGGGCCTCGTCGGTGCACCCCGAGCAGACCCGCCAGAAGTCGCGGATGCTCCGGACGTACTCGCGTCCCGGCATAACCCGCTCGAACGAGTGGGCCAGGACCGGCGTCGAATCGATGCCGCGCGCCTCAAACGCCTTCTTCATGATCGGCATGGCCACGAACTCGGTCGTGCCGGGGGCCACGGTCGTCTCGATCAGGACGAGGCACTCGGCGGGCACCTTCTCGCCGATGACCCGCATGGTGGCCTCGAGGGCGGCCATGTCGGTGTCGCCGGTCCGGAGGTTCCCGAGGTCGTTCTTCGAGTAGTCGCACTGGACGTCGATGACCACGCAATCGGCCAGCCGCAGGCAATCGCTGTTGAACGTGGCCACGAGGGTCTTCTTCTCGAGGACGCACCGCGCGATCATGGGGTCGACCTCGGGGTCCTCGGCCTTGACGGGCGATTCGCCGCGGTTCAGCAGGGGTATCTTCCAGTAACTCCGCGTCGAGGGTCTCTGGCACCCGATGACGAGTTTCGCGGGCTTGCCGGTCTTCTTATCGACCGTGTCGGCGACGATGGCCGCCATGATGGCGCCGACGAACCCCAGGCCCATGACGACGACGATCTCCTTGCCCTCGGCCCGGGCGGCCTTAGCGAGGCCCTCGATGCGTTTCATCTCGGCGGCGTACGCGTCGGCCTGCGGGATGGCGAACTTCTCTCCGCTTGGACTGACGGCATGGTCTGGCATGGTTTCTCCTCTTGAGTCTGGCGGACGTTGGGCGGCGCGGGCGCGCCCGACCCGGTCGGCCGGTGCCTAGTCTATCGGCCGCGGCCCGGTCCGGCCATGAAGGAAGTTCGTGTGGGCCGTCGAGGTCGAGGCGCCGCTACGTCGGGTTCGGCACGTACGTCCCGCCGCGGCAGCGTTTCAGGTAGTTGAGGCCGTGCACCTGGCCCATCGTCTCGATGTCGCCGCGGTACACCGGGTCGTGCCAGCCCTCGATGTCGATGGTGCCCTTGTACCCGCCCTGGCGGAGGATGGTGATGATGTCGGTCCAGTTCGAGTCGCCGAAGCCGGGCGTCCGGTGCCAGGCCCACGGTTTGGGGCCGCGGATGCCGTACTCGCGGATGACGTCCCAGTCGATGGTGGCGTCCTTGCCGTGGACGTGAAAGACCTTGTCGACCCACTTGCGGAGTTGCGGCAGGGGGTCGATGAGTTTGACCATCTGGTGGCAGGGCTCCCACTCGAGGCCCACGTTCCTGGCGGGCAGGGCGTCGAACATCATCTCCCAGGCGGCGGGGGTCTGGGCGATGTTCCAGTCGCCCTTTTCCCAGTCGCCACCCATCTCGCAGTTCTCGAACGCCAGCCGCACGCCCTTGCCGGCGGCCCGCTTGGCCAGGGGGCCGAAGACCTGCCGGTACTTCTTCATCGAGTCCGGGATGGGCTTGTCGACCACCCGCCCCGCGAAGCCGCACACCAGGTCCGTGCCGAACAGGGGCGCCGCGTCGATGAGCCGTTTCCACGACTCGCGCGCGGCCTTGGCCATCTTGTCGTCCATCAGCGGGTTGCCGAAGACGCCCACGCACGAAACGATGATGCCCGTCGTGTCGAGCACCCGCTTCACCTCCTCGGCCAGTTTCTTGAGGTCCGTCCCCAGGCACGTCTGCCAGAACGTGATGGAGAACGACTCGAACCCGTGCGGCAGCATCTGGCGGATGTACTCGGCGGCGTTGGGGCCGCCGTTGACCAGCGTGCCGATGCGGATGCCTTCCTTGAATGCCCTAGCCATCGTGGTTCCTTTCGCTCGTGAAGGCGCCCGCCGCGGCGGGTCGCCGATGGGTGGCCCATCATGCCGCCCGCCGGCGGCGGCGTCAAGTATCTTGCACCCGTCGGGGGTTTGTGTTGTACTTCGCGGGCAGGGCGTCTCCAGGGAACTCGCAGGAAGGGGGCCATCTCATGCGTGTCGCGTCTGTGGTCTGGGCGGCGGTGGTCGTGGCGGCGCTCGTTGTGCCGGGGGCGGCCGCGGAGTGGACGGCCGGCGCGGCCGGCGTGCCGGAGCAGGTCCCGTTCATCCGGCCCAAGCCCGACTGGGACCGGTTCCTCATCCTGGTCTGGCAGTACCAGACCGATGCCGAAAAGGACCTCGCCCTGTACCGCGAGGTGGGGTTCCGCGGCTTCCACATCGACCGCGGGGCCGGCCAGACCGGCCGCGTCGAGTTTGCCGCGCGCGAAAAGATGCCCTACTACGTCGACCACGCCGCCGACAAAGGGTACCTCCACCTGACCGACCGGACGGGGCGCAGCAAGGTTCTTCGGCAGCGCGGGGTCATTGCGCGGCCGTTCAGCCTGGCCGACCCCAAGACGATGGACATCATGAAAGGCCACCTGGCCCGGAACGTGGAGACCACCAAGGCCGGCCCGGCGGTGGCGTACGCCTTCGACGACGAAATCAGCCTGGGGTGTTTCAACTCGCCCGCCGAGGTCGACGGCTCGCCCCTCTCGGTGGCGGCGTACCGGCGGTGGCTCGAGAAGACTTACGGCACCGTCGAGAAGTTGAATGCCGCGCATGGCACGTCGTACAAGGGTTTCGATGAGGCGCAGCCGGTCTCGTTCGAGGACGTCCGCCGCGCGCACGCCGCGCCGCCGTTCTCGAAGTGGAACCTCTCGCGCTGGATGGACTGGCGCACGTACATGGACACCCAGTTCGCCGACTGTCTGGCCTGCCTGGCGCGGTACACCAACACGCTCGATGCCGGGACGCCGGCCGGGTTCGTCGGCGGCCAGCAGCCCGCCCCGTACGGCGGGTACGACTACGCCAAGGTCGGCCGGGCGGTCCAGTTCATCGAGGCGTACGACATCGGCGGCACGTGCGAGATCCTGCGGTCGCTCTGGAAGTGGCCCGAGCGGCGGCCGTACGTCCAGACGTGGTTCTCCGCCGGCGACGCCCGACGCGACGCCTGGTTCCTGTGGTACTACCTCGTGCACGGCAACCGCGGCGTCATCGCCTGGCCCGACCGCGGCGGCTCGTGGTTCCATTACAAGGATGGGGGCATCGCGCCGTTCATCAAGGAGAACGCCCAGACCATCCGCGAGGTCCAGGGCGACGTGTCGCGGCCCATCCTCGACCCCGACACCCGCTTCGACGCCGACCCCATCGCCCTCTACTACTCGCACCCCAGCGTCCAGGCCTCCTGGGCCATGGACGCCGTCGTGCACGGCGGCACGTGGCCCAACCGCTCCTCCAGCCTCGACAACTCGTGCCAGTCGGCCGGCCACAACCGCACGGCGTGGATGAAGATCCTGGAGGACTGTGGCTACCAGTACAACGTGGTCACGCCCGACCAGGTGACGGCGGGCGGCCTGGCCAAGGGGAAGTACCGTGTCCTCGTCCTGGGGCGCGCCGTCTGCCTGTCGGACGCCGAGGCGGCGGCCATCCGCCGGTTCGTCGAGGCCGGCGGCACCGTCATCGCTGACCATCTGACGGGCCTCCTCGATGAGCACGGCACCGGCCGCAAGGACGGCGGCGCCCTGGACGATCTTCTCGGCATCCGCCGCGACGAGTCGAAGGGGTACCTCGACGGCAAGTCCATCGCCGAGATCAACGGCGAGAAGTACTCGAAGCCGCTCCTCGAGCGCCTGGCGTACGGCGAGGCCCCGCGGCACGAGGGCATCGCCGTGTACGAGCGCGGCACGCAGGCCGCCGCGCCGTCTTCCCCCGCGGCCGCTCGCGTCGACGGCGCCGACGTCGTCATCCGCGGCAAGCACGGGACCGGCCGCACGGTTTACCTCAACCTGACGCCCGTGGCGTACAACGACATCGCGTCGCGGACGGGCGCCTTCGGCGAGGCGTGGCGGACGTTGGCCGGCGGGCTGCTCAAGGACGCCGGCCTCGTGCCGCGCGCCCGCGTCCTGGCCGGCGGCAAGGCCGTCGCGATGGCCGAGACGCTTCTCTGGCGCCAGGGCGACCGCGTCGTCTTGTGCGTCATCAAGAACCCGCCGCGCCAGGCCGCCGTCGATAGCGCCGGCCGGCTCGATGCCGCGTTCGGCGAGACGGGCGAGGTCGAGATTGCCCTGGCGCGTCCCGCCACGGGTATCCGCAACCTGCGGACGGGCGAGGCGATGCCCGACGGCGCGAGCCTCAAGACCGCCTGGAAACCGTGGGAAGCCCTGGTCTTCGAGATGACCTGGCCGGAGTAAACACGACGGGGCGCCACCCCTCGGGTGCGCCCCGCCGTCTGGTCTCGGCCGCCGCGCCGGCATCCCCCATGAGGTGTCGGCGACGGCACCAGCGCTGTGGGTTGCTCTGCTACACCTTCGGTCCCCGACGCCTGGCGAGCATCGTCAGGACCGATCCGATGAGCAGCATGCCGATTGTGGCAGGTTCCGGGACGTACGGCGAATCGACGCCCTTGACTCGAATGACGTCGTTGCCGCAGCCCCACGTAATCTTGGTCAAGAGTTCCGTCGGGCTCTCCAGGCCCAGAACGCTCGTGTCGAACGTGTATTGGATGAAGAAGGTGTCGTTCTCGTCGCCGCCATAACTGAACGAATCCGTATCGATGCCGGCCGTGCCGATGAGTTGGCTGGCATCGATCGCGCCGCTGACGGCCCAGGGCCCCGCGATCTCGGGCACCGTGGCGTCGGGCCCGTAGTCGTTGGGGACGACCGCCGTGCTGCCGTAGTAACTGCGCGGCTGGTTCTGGAGCGACACGACGTCGGCCTGGCCGTCGATGCGGTAGATGGCCCCGGCCGCCAGGCCCTGGCTGCCGCTTTGCGTGACGATGGCGAACCGCTGGCCGCCGGCCTCGATCATCAGGTCGCCCAGGTACCACGTGCTGCCCACGGCCTCGACCGACGGGCCGCTGCTGGCCACCAGGAGCACCTGCGCCTGTCCCTGCCCGATGCGGACGTACATCTCCTCCAGGTCGAACCCCTCGCCGGCGCTGCCCCCCGGACTGGGCACGTGGCCGACGCCGCCGGGGTACTGGATGGGCGAGTAGTCGTTCGAGATGGTCATCCAGAGGGTGCCGTCGAACGTGTCCATCTGGTTGGGCCGGCTGAAGGGCGTGAGGCCCCAGCCGGTGGCGTTCCCGACCCCGTCCACGATCCCGCCCAGAGCCGCGCCGACGAGGAACAGGTTCACCATGGCCGCCAGGAACAGTTTCTTGCGCACGTAGCCCTCCTTGGCCGTACCGCTCTTGCCTCTGGTCCGTGGGAACGTTTGGCGTCGCAGGGGAAAGGCCGCCTCGTGGCGTGCCTTGCGTGACCACCGATACCCTATGGATAGACAGGTCGGGGTCAAATCGCGGGGCGGTTGCGCCGCGCCGCATCGCCCGAGCGGCCGGTGGTTTGAACTGCGGCGGCGGGCCCGAAAAGCGGCCCTGGCGCTATCGGGAACGCCGATTTTGTGCGCTTCGCCTGCCGCGGCCGGCGGCGGCCGGAGGGCGGTACGGACCGCGCGTGTCGCCGCGCGGATTCGTGCGCGCCGGTCCCGCAAAACGCGCGGAAAACCAGCCGCCTGAAACCGCCCCTCACGGGCCCCTTGGGAAGCCCGCGCGGTGGCCTTCCTAGGCCACCGCGCCTTGGCGCCGGGCCGTCCCGTGAATCACAAGCGGCCGTCAGAGCATCGCTTGTAGCGCGGGGGTTTACCCCCCGCGCCACATGTCCTGAACCCCACGGCCGCGGGGGATAAACCCCCGCGCTACAGGCTTGATGCAAAATGTTGGCTGCTGGCGTGGGCATGTCGCACGTGGGGCAGCGAACATGCCCAGGCAACGGCGGCCTGGGCATGCCACCCACGCCGGAAAATACTGGCGTACCTCCTCCGCGCGGGCCGGGTTCGCGTTGTGGCCGCCGGCCGATTCCGGTAGAATCTCGCCCTCGCAGCCTTCTTGGAAAGGAGTCGACCGTGGCACCGATCGTTCTGGACCGCAAGACGTTCCGCGACAAGGTCTTCGCCTGCTGGCTCGGCAAGAACATCGGCGGCACGCTGGGCGCGCCGCACGAGTGCCGCCGCCATACCCACGCCCTGACCTTCTATGACCCCGTCCCGACGCAGGCCGCCGCCAACGACGACCTCGACCTGCAACTGGTCTGGCTGAAGTGCATCGAGGACGTCGGCATCGACCCGTCGGTGGCGGACCTGGCCGAGCACTGGAGCCGCTACGCCGCCAGTTACCCGTGGAACGAGTATGGGTTCTTCATGCGGAACTACGCGCGCGGCCTGCGTCCGCCGGTGGCCGGGTGTTTCGAGAACTACTTCGTCGACGAGATGGGCTCGCCCATTCGCAGCGAGATATGGGCCGTCCTGCATGCGGGCGACCCGCAGGCCGCGGCCCGGATGGCGTGGAAAGACTCGGCCCTCGACCACGCCGGCGGCGAGGGCACCTGCGGCGAGATGTTCTGGGCCGCCGTCGAGGCCGCCGCCTTCGTCGAGTCCGACCCCCTGACGCTTATCCACGTGGGCCTGGCGATGATCCCCCTCGCGAGCCACGTGGCCCGCAGCATCCGCGAGGCCGTCTAGTGCTGGCAGAACGGCCTGGCGTGGGGCTACGCGCGCGACCGCATCGAGAGCCGCTTCGGCCACATCCAGCCCTGCAACGCCGTGCCGAACCACGGATTCACCATCCTCGGGTGGCTGTACGGCCGGGACTTCGGCGATCGCCTGTGCAAGGCGGTCAACTGCGGCTACGACACCGACTGCACGGGGGCCACGCTGGGGTCGCTGCTGGGCATCCTGGGCGGGACGGCGGTCATACCGAAGAAGTGGCGCGAGCCCGTCGGCACCCACATCACGCTGCACGCCTTCACGCGCGGGTTCCAGCCGCCGACCGACATCGACGACCTGGCCGACCGCACCGTCGCCCTGGCCGAGCAGGCGGCCGCGGCCAAGAGCGACGTCGCATTCGGCTCGAAGACCGCGCTGCCCGACGACCTGCTGACGCGCCTGTTCCGCAGCGACCTGGCCGTGGCGGCGCGGGCACAGGACATCCACATGGGCGTCGAGGTCGTCGACGGCAGGGAGGTCGCCCTGCATTACGGCGGCGAGCCGGTCCTCAGGCCCGGCATCGGCAAAGAGGTTTACGTGACGGTCGACGGCGCCCCGGAGCACGTGGACCTGACCGTGCCCAAGGGCTGGACGGCCGAGCGCCGGGGGCCCGCCCGGTTCCTCCTGGCGAGCGGCGGGCCCGTGGCCGACCGCAACCGCGTCGCGGTGACGCTGGACGGGGGCCGGTCGGTCCCGTTCACGGTGCTTGGGCCGCGCGAGGCCAAGGGGTTCCCGGCGGGCGACAACGTGGCGAAGTGCCCGACGTGTCAGGCCCGCGTCGAGGCGTGCATATGCGACAAATAACGCGCCCGGCAAGCCGGGCGGCTAACTTGGCGCGCTGGCGGGCCCGGCCGAGGCGGGCGGCTGACGCTTCGGCGCGAGTGAACGTCGCACGGCCCGCTACTTCGCCTCGTCTTTCTTCTTGAAGAGTCCCTTGAGCGCGTCGCCGAGGTTGGGTTTCTTGGCCTCATCGCCCGCGGCGTCTTCCGCGCCGGGCTTCTTGAAGATACCATCGAGCAGTTTGCCCGCGCCCTTGCCGACCTGGTTGACGAGGTGCGGCGTCTTGTAGCCCTCGGGGTTGGCCACGGTCAGGCCGTCGATGCGGACGGTGCCGCGCAGCAGGCTCAGGCTGACCGAGTCGACGGTCGTCCGGACGCCCAGGGCGTAGGTGGCGCCGGTCTCGATGGCCGTCTTGGCGAGCGAGTCGATGTAAAACCATCCGGCTGCCGCGACAGGTTGCCCTGCGCCAACTCGCGGTGGCCTGGGAAGGCCACCGCGCGGGCGCGGTATGTTCCTCCACCCAGGACCACTCCCCCCATACTAGGCTGGGGACGCGGCGCGGGCAAGGTTTCTTGCACATTCCTGGCGGGGTTTCGTGGCGATGCGGCGTCGGGTCCGGTCACGGGGCCGGCGAGAGCGTTGCGGCCAGAAGGAGGACCGCCGCCATGACAAGAAGCCGTCGGATGGGGTTTGCGTTCATCGTGCCGCACCTGCCTTTCTCGGGTCCGTGTTCCCCCTTAAACGTGGCCGGCCGGCGGAGGGGGCGGAGAAACGCTCGCGGCTCCGGCGGCGGAACGTTTGACGCCGGCCCCGCGCGGCAGTAGGGTAATCGGCGGCGAGAGCCAGCAAGGGAGGATATCGGATGGCAGGCAAGAAGGTGGTCATCCTGTTGGGCAGCCCCCGCAAGAACGGCAACACGGCGGCCCTCGCGGCCAACCAGAAAGTGATGGACGAGGCGGTCGAACTCGGACGCGGGCTCGCCGGCGGCTGAGCCATCGGTTGCCGCGCCGTCCACAACGACAGGGGGCATCGGCATGAAAGCCTTGCAGGCGTGCGTCCTGGTGCTTGCTTTCGGAGGATCCGTGGCCATGGCCGGAGCGCTCTTTAGTGAACCCCGTCAGACCGAGGACCAGGGCCGCGAGCAACTCGCCGCCTTTGCCAAGACCTACCAGACCCGCCAGGAGTGGGAGGCCCGCGCCGCCGGCATCCGCGAGGGCATCCTGCGCGAGATCCGCCTGGCGCCCCTGCCGAAGAAGTGTCCCTTGAACCCCGTCATTCGCGACCGCAAAGAGCAGCGCGGTTACACGGTCGAGAACGTCGCCATCGAGGCCCTGCCGGGGTTCTACGTCACGGGCAACCTGTACCGGCCGGCCGAGGCCAAGCCGCCCATGGCCGGCGTCCTGTGCCCGCACGGGCACTCCCAGCACGGCCGCCTGGAACCGTACACGCAGACCCGCTGCGCGACGCTCGCCCGGATGGGCGCGGTGGTCTTTGCGTGGGACATGTGCGGATGGAGCGAGTCGACCCAGGTCAAGCACGACGATCCGAACGTGATGACGCTCCAGCACTACTCGAGCATGCGGGCACTGGATTTTCTGTTGTCGCAGGAGGGCATCGACCCCAAGCGAATCGCGTGCACGGGCGAATCGGGCGGCGGGACGCAGACGTTTCTCCTCGCGGCCCTCGACGACCGCGTGAAGGTTGCCGCGCCGGTCGTCATGGTGAGCGCTCACTTCTTCGGCGGGTGCTAGTGCGAGAGCGGCCTCGCGATTCACAAGAGCGCCACCCACGACACGAACAACTGCGAGATCGCCGCCATGGCCGCGCCGCGGCCGCTGCTCCTGGTCTCGTGCGGCGGCGACTGGACCAGGAACACCCCCGGCGTCGAGTTCCCCTACATCTGGAACGTGTACCGCCTCTGCGGTGCCACCGACAAGTGCGAGAACGTCCACCTGGCCGACGAGGGTCACGGCTACGAGTACCCGAAGCGGCTGCCGGTGTACAAGTTCCTCGCGCGGCACCTCGGGTTGGACCTCAAGAAGGTGGAGTTGCCCGGCGGCGGCGTGGACGAGGCGGACACCGTCCTCGATGCCGCCCACCTGAAGGTCTGGACCGACGAGCACCCCCGCCCGGCTGATGCGCCCGTCGGCAGTGAGGCGGTGGCCAAGGTGCTGGAAGAGGCCAAGGCGGCCGCGAAGTAAGCGGCCCCGCGGGTCGCTCAGGCCCTCCGCCGCAGGCCGAGAGCGCCTGCGACGGCCAGGCCGAGACCGAGCAGGCCTATCGCCGCCGCTGCCACCATCGGCGGAATGGCTTGGTCGCTCCCGGCGGCCTCTCGGATAATGCCCAGGCTTGCCGCGAACCACACGATTCCCGCGCCGAGAAGAAACGCTGACGCCACCCGCTTTGCCAGCGGACGCCCGGGCGGCGCGGCAGACTCCCGGGATTCGTCGTCGCTTGCGTCTTGTGCCTCGTCGTCGAGCGGCTCATCCGGCGGGGCGCGTTCGGCCAGGACGGCGCGGGCGTCGGCAAGGCGGCCCAGGGGAATCATCACGAGCACGCCCTCCCGTCTCAGCGGGGCGTACCAGAGGGTCGTCGAGGCGCGGGGCTGGTCGACCCAGGCGGGGACGCCCGAGGCGTTGAGGCGTCCGGCAATCATCTCGGCCTCGGTCACGGTGCGGGCTGTGGCCGCCACGCCCACGCCGCCGTCCTGGTAGGCTGCCGGCTCGGTCGGCAGGCCCAGCCGCGCGGCCTCTTCCTCGATGTCCTTGTCGCTGCGCCTTATCCGCAACGGCACGCCCACGATGGCCATCGTGACCGCCACGACGGCAGCGATGAACGGAAGGCACGCGACCACGAACAGGGCGATGGCCACGGGCACCGGTCCCTTGTACCCGAAGGCAACCTGGAGCAGCCAGATGCCGATGCCGGTCATGACGGCGGCCGCGACGAGCGATGCGATGCGAAGGGAGACGTCCGGCCGCGACTCATCCGGCGGCTCGTCCGGACCCCTTGCGTCCGCGCCGACGGGCGATGCGGGCGGCAACGGTTCGTCCTCGACATCGCGTGGCATCGTCTCCCCCCTTTGCGGCACCACGACTCGGCTCCGGCTCAGAACCCCTTAAGGTAGCGCCGTTCGGCCTTGAACATGCGGTCGAACATCTCCTTGATCTCGGCCGGCGAGCAGACGGCGGCGGTCAGCGGGTCGAGCAGCAGGGCGTGCATGGCCTTCTCGCGGTCGCCCTCGACGCACGCCTCGGCCACGAGTTTATTGACG
>DATKZB010000112.1:0-3174 GCA_035528235.1 Phycisphaerae bacterium | reverse complement strand
GAACCGTGGCGGCGTCAAGGGCGAAGGACCACGAGTATCCGCGTGGGTCCGGAGGACCCACCCTACATGAGGCGTGCCCCCCCCGCGCGGTCAGACGAAGTCGTGGGTGCCTTTCCAGCGGAGGCCCAGGTTGAGGATGCGCTGGAGCAACTTGGGGTACGGGAGGCCGGCAAGCGCGGCCGAGTCGGCGAAGTCCTCGCCGGCGGCGATCTGGGGGTTGGCGTTGGCCTCGATGAGGTAGACCTGGCCGTCCTCGGCCAGGCGGAAATCCAGCCGGGCGTAGCCGCTGAGTTCGAGGATGCGGCAGGCCCGCCGGCTGATGTGCAGCAGCCGGGCCTCGAGCCCGTCCGGCAGGTCCTTGGCGCGTTCGGTGGTCACGCCCAGGCGTTTCTGGTAGGCGGTGTGCCACTTGACGTGCCGCGTGGCCACCAGCGGCTGGCCCTCGGGCTGGTTCTTGATGAGGAGTTCCCAGGGCGGGAAGACCTCCAGCCGCTGGTTGCCCAGGACGGCGACGTAGAGTTCGCGGCCGGGGATGAACTGCTCGATGATGGCGGGCGTGTCAAAGTGGGAGTGGACGAAGGCGATGCGCTCGGCCAGGGCGGCGTCGTCGTGCACGACCGATTGCCGGCTGATGCCCAGCGAGGCGTCCTCGACGATGGGTTTGACGATCAGCGGAAACGCCAGCCGCCGGGCCCGGCGCAGCGTGGTGCCGCAACGGCAGACGGCGAAGCGCGGCACGCGGATGCGGTGGTGGGCCAGGAGTTTCTTCGACAGGGCCTTGTCGCGCGACAGCACGAGGCCCAGCGGGTTGCAGCCCGTGTAGGCCAGGCCCAGGAGTTCCAAGAACGCCACCACGTTGTGGTCGTACGGGATGACGCCGTAGACGTCCTCAATCAGGTTGAAGGCGACGTCCGGCTGCCACTCGCGGTACGCCTCGGCCACGGGCACCATGTCTCTCGACACGCCCAGCGTCCGGACCTCGTGGCCCAGGCCCTGGAGCGTTACCTGGACGTCGTACTCGGTCTTCCAGGGCTCGTCGGTGTAATCCTTGCCGCCGCAGTCGGCCGGCGGCACAAGGTCTTCATCGGCAAGCAGGAGCACGCGCAGTTTGGTCACAGGTCGAGCCACCTCCGGCCGCTGTAAAGGAAGTTCATGCTGTTGACGGTCAGCATGATGGCGGCGTCAATCCTCGTCTGCCCGGCCGGGTGGGCCCGCCGCAGCCGCAACTCGCGGCAGCGTCCGATGACCCCCTTGAGGACCTGGTCGAGCGTGTACTCGTAGTAACCCGTCCACCGCGAGACCATGTGGCGGATGGTCGGCCGCGCGCGGCGGAGAAAGGCCGCCGCCGACTCGTTGGCCTGGTACTCGGGCGCGGCCGAGAAGAGTTTGCGCAGGTCGGCGTCGAAGAAGTCCGGGTACTCGGTGCCGTAGCGTTGCTGCTTCTCGGCGTAATACTCGCGCAAGGTCTTTCGGATGCCGTGCAGCGGATCGACGCGTTCGCGGGAAGTGACGCGGCGCGGCGTGTCGGCGATCTCGCCCATCAGGTCGTTCACGTACCGGAGTTTCCGCATGACGGGCCAGCCGTCGTACACCTTCCGCCAGCCCGACCGCGGCCGCAGCCACACGGCGAAGGTCTCGGCAAAGTCCTCGTCCGGGTGGGCCTGGGCGTACCAGTAGTCGATATGCTGAACGTAGTTGCGGCTGAAGGGTTTGGGCAGGTACGTCTCGGGGTAAGGTTTCGACGACAGGCCGAACAGCCGCTGCCGCTTGCGCCGCAGGTACAGGCGGTAGGCGTGGTCGATGGCGTGGCCGACCTCGTGGCGGAGGAGTTTGAGGCCGTCGCGCGGGCCGGCGCCTTCGGCCTCGAGCATGAACCGGCGCTCCAGCCGCGTCAGACGCGGGTGCAACAGGTAGAACGGCACCGCGCACCCGGGCACCCCCTGCGGGCTGAACCAGTCCTCGGACACCCAGAAGTGCGGCCGGAATCGAAGGCCGCGCCGCGCCAACTCGTCGCAGACCTGCTGGATGCGCGGTTCCATGGGCGAGCCGACGATCTGCACGCCCAGGTCGCACAGGCGGACGTCCAGGAGTTGCTCGGTCGGCAGGTCGGCCCAGGCGGGGCCCCGCCGCTTGGCGGGCAGGCGGCGCCGTCGGCCCGGTTTTTTCTTCCGCGATGCCATAACTCTCCCCGAAGATCGCCCGGCGCTAGCGCTCGGCGACGGCACCAGGCGGCGGCGTGCCGCTGGCCGACGCGAACGTCGGCACCGTCCGGTAGTCCGGGTGATCCTTGTACCGCAGGTTCCGCCGGCCGTAGTACGACCCGTAGTACTGGCCGTTCGAGTCGACCCAGGTCGCGAGGCGGACCCATTCCTCGCGCGACAGTTTCACGTGGCTGTGCCCTTTGCGCAGGTGGGCCACGAGTTTGCTCTTGTGCGACCCCAACGAGTACGCCGGCAGATAGTGGACGTTGCCCGTCTTGGGGTGGTTCTCGCCGATAATCGGCAGCATGCGGCGCGCCAGCAGGTTCTCGTACGACCGGCAGAAGAGCGCCGTGGGCGTGCCCGTCAGGTCGAGATCGGCCTTGGGCTTGGGCCCGCTGTGGCACCGGATGCAGTGCTTGTCGAGGACGGGCTGCACGTCGGCCGGATAGTGGAGCGGCCGGCGCGCCGGTTCTCGGCAGGCGGCGCCTCGACGGGGCCGGGCATGACCTCAAGTTCCAGGACGCCGTTCATTGTCACACCACCTTCCTAAGTGTTCACATCCATGCTATAATGCCCCGAAGAGAACGGAGGCCGGCAAGGGAATGAGCGTCCCAAACGAGTTTATCTTCCGGACGTACAACACACGGCGCAATCTGCCCCCCAGCACGGGGCGCCGCCAAGGAGAGCCTATGAACTGGTGGCCTAACGAGCGGCGGCCGGCCACCGGCAAGTCCAATCGCCGCGGCTTCGCCTGGCTGTCCTGCGACAATGCTTCTTCGCCTGCCATCCTGCGACACTCCACGCCTTTGATCCTCGGACCTGCCCCGCCCCGGCGGGCTGGCTGCCGCCAGGCAGGGAGGCCCGATGCTCCGCGCGCCAAGAGCGCCAATTATGGCCCGCCGACGGTTCTGTTCAAGCCTTTTCCCCCGCCGCGGCCGTCAGAAAAGTGCGGAACCTGCCCCGCCCCGGCGGG
>DATKZB010000111.1:0-2058 GCA_035528235.1 Phycisphaerae bacterium | reverse complement strand
GCCGAGCGGACGGACGGGACGTGGCAGTTCGCCGTCCGCGACAACGGCATCGGCATCGCTCCGGAACACACCGAGCGGATCTTCACCATCTTTCAGCGTCTGCACGGCCGGGGGGAGTTCGAGGGAACGGGCGTGGGGCTGGCGATCTGCAAACGCATCGTCGAACGCCACGGCGGACGCATCTGGGTGGAGTCCGAGCCGGGAAAGGGCTCCACGTTCTCCTTCACCATCCCGGCCATGGAGGAAGCCGATCGTGACCACGCTGACAAGCACGAAGCCTGCAGAAGTGCTGCTGGTTGAGGACAATCCGGGCGATGCCCGTCTGACGCAGGAGGCCCTCAAGGAGGGCAAGGTCCTGAACGTTGTCCACGTGGCCTCCGACGGCGAGGAGGCGCTGAAGTTCCTGCACCGCGAAGGCCCCTTTGCCGACATGCCGCGGCCCGACCTCATCCTGCTCGATCTGAACCTCCCGAAGAAGGACGGCCGCCAGGTCCTGGCCGAGATCAAGGCCGACCCCGACCTCATGCGGATTCCCGTCGTCATCCTGACCACCTCGAAGGCCGAAGAGGATATTCTCAGAACCTACAACCTCCACGCGAACTGCTACATCACCAAGCCGGTGGACCTGGAACAGTTCCTGAACGTGGTTCAGTCCATCGAGGATTTCTGGCTGGCCGTTGTTCAGTTGCCCAGGGAGTAGTGCCCGTGAGCCACGGATCGACACGCATGCTTCTGGTTGAGGACAACCCCGGCGACGCTCGCCTCATCCGCGAGTCGCTGGCCGACACCGGGGGCGGCCCGTTCGACGTGACGTGGGTGGATCGTCTGGAGCAGGGCCTGCGACACCTCGCGCCCGGCACCGTGGACGTCGTCATGCTCGACCTGTCTCTGCCTGACAGCGTCGGGCTCGACACGCTCGCCACGGTCGTGGAGCACGCTCCCTGGGTGCCGATCATCGTCCTGACCGGCCTCGACGACAGGGACCTGGCGGTGGAGGCCGTGCGGCGTGGCGCCCAGGATTACCTCGTCAAGGGGCAGGCCGACGGCGAACTGCTGGCGCGGGCGGCGCGCTATGCCATCGAACGCAAGGAGATCGAGAGCAAGTTGGCTGAGGCCAACGCGCACCTCGAACGGGCCAACCGGCGCCTTGAGGAACTGGCGACCACCGACGAACTGACCGGTCTGTGCAACCGCCGGCACTTCCTCGAGACCCTCGGACAGGAATGCCGACGGGCCTCACGCACCGGCGCCGACCTGGCGCTGGCCATGCTCGACCTGGACCACTTCAAAGCGGTCAACGACACCTACGGCCACGCCGTCGGCGACCAGGTGCTGGTCCGTGCGGCGGCCATCATGCGCCACGTGGCGCGGGCGACCGACGTGGTTGCCCGTTACGGCGGTGAGGAGTTCATGATCCTGATGCCCGAGACCTCGGCCGAGGAGGCGCTGCACGCTGCCGAGCGGATCCGCGCGCAGATTGCAGGCCGGCCTGTCTGCGACGGGCCGCACGATACCGGCGTCACCGCCAGCCTCGGCATCAGCGCCTTGAAGGACGGGGGTCCCGGCGGTCCGGAGCACCTCATCCGGCGAGCCGACGAAGCCCTCTACGCCGCCAAGCAGGCCGGCCGAAACTGCACCCAGGTCTGGAGCGAGGTAGGCGCGGCCGCTTCTGCTTGAGAACTGGAGAGGTGCCTGGCACCTTCTTCTGCGCTCACCTGCTCGGCGCGTCGGCAAACAGCGCCTTCATCTGCTCGGGGGTCAGTTCTTCCAGCCCTGAGTCGGTGTCCACCGCCACCGCCTGGCCGCGCGCCGTCACGACGACCACCCGTTGGCCCTGGCTGAGGGCCGCGCGCACGTCGGCCCGGTTGCGGACCAACTGGAAGTAGGCCTCCGACGCCCACTTGACCTTCGTGAGTTTCTCGTCGCCCTGGTACCGCTCGTCCACCCACACGCCGCGGTAGTTGACGAACTGTCGGCCGGCGCGGTGCTGGACGTTCTGGACGCCGCGCAGGTCGCGGCTGGCGTTCTCGGCCCGCCTGAGGCGCTGACATTCCTGGG
>DATKZB010000110.1:0-8917 GCA_035528235.1 Phycisphaerae bacterium | reverse complement strand
CCTTCCCACGTTTTCTTCTTCTTTGAGCCCCGTCAGGGGCGACTGGTCTCAGTCGCCCCTGACGGGGCTTGAAACAAAGGGGGGGATGGGCCTTCTCGATTCCACGGGCTCGCGCCCGTGGCTACAGACCAGCCGCCCCTGACGGGGCTGCCACAAAGTCCGGTCACACCCCACGCCTGCCCGGGGCACCGTTTTGGCTTGAATCCACGCCACTTACGGTTAAACTGATGTGCTGCTACGCCCGTGCGGCAGGTGGCGCGTAAGGAGGACTTCCATGGCGAACGTCTATCAGGGCCAACTGGTGGCCGGCAAGCACCGGTTCGGCGTGGTCGTTTCGCGTTTCAACGAGTTCATCACGGCGAAGTTGCTGGGCGGGTGTCTCGACTCGCTCGAGCGGCACGGCGTGGACCCGGGCGCGATCGACGTGGCTTGGGCGCCCGGCTCGTTCGAGGTGCCGATCGTCGCGCAGCGGATGGCCGAGAGCGGCCGGTACGCCGCCGTCATCTGCCTGGGGGCGGTCATTCGCGGGTCGACGCCGCACTTCGATTACATCGCCAACGAGGTTGCCAAGGGCGTGGCCCAGGTGGGCCTGGCGACCGGCGTGCCGACCATCTTCGGCGTCATCACCACCGACACGATCGAGCAGGCGATCGAACGGGCCGGCACCAAGGCCGGCAACAAGGGGGCCGACGCGGCCGCCAGCGCCATCGAGATGGCCAACCTGCTGGACCAGATCGGCAAACGGAAATAGCGGTCGGCGGCTGCGGCGGCGCGGTGGCGACGGGCACCAGGGCCCCGGGCGTGTGCTCGGGGCTGTCTTGTGTCAGACCCTTCCGGGCCGACGGCGGGAACAACGGATGGCTGACAAGGATTACATCGTCGTCGTGCATCACCAAAGACAACTTCCACTCGCCGCGGTGCCTGTTCGCGGATTACATCAAGACGCTCGTGGCAAGGACGGGGCTGGACTGCCGCGAGGATACGCACATCAGCCCCGTGGCCGAGAAGCGGCGGAAAGAAGGCGTGTACGGGCGTCGCGAGGGCGGCGGACCGTCCGCCCGTCGAGACGCCTAGCGCCGATGTAGAGCGGAGCCGGTCTTTCACATGAAACGACGCGAGCAGGCACGCCAGATCGCCCTTCAGGCCCTGTACCAGTTGGACGTGCGCGGCGAGGAGTTCGAGCCGGACGTCGTGGCGTTTATCCGCGAGAGCACGGCCGACCCGGAGGTGTACTTTTTTGCGCGGCGGCTGGTCGAAGGCGCCTGGCCGTGGCGGGCCGAGGCCGACCGTCTCATCCAGGCCGCCGCCGAGCACTGGCGTATCGACCGCATGCCACCGGTCGACCGCAACATCCTGCGGCTGGCCACGTGGGAACTCTGCCAGGCCCCCGACATCCCCGACCGCGTGGCCCTCGACCAGGCCATCGAGTTGGCCAAACGGTTTGGCGCGGCCGAGTCGGGGGCCTTCGTCAACGGGGTACTCGACCACGTGTTGCGCCTCGCGAAGGGCGAGACGGCGGTGCCGGCGTCCGAGATGCCCGACGTGCCTGAACCGCCGCCAGGCCCCGCCGGCGCCCAGAACCAGGAGTAGCGAGCCGATGGTCCTCGGAAAGTGGTTGAGCAGACTCACCTCGGGCCTCACCAAGACGCGGTCGAAACTGGCCGACGGCGTCCGGGGCCTCCTGGGCGTCGGACGCAAGGTCGATGCGCAGTTCCTCGAAGAACTCGAGGAAACGCTCATCCTGGGCGATGTCGGCGTGGCCGCCACCAGGCGAATCGTCGAGGACCTCAAGGTCCGTTACCGCGACCGCGACGTCACGGCCGACGACGACCTGCTCGCCATCATCAAGAAGGACCTGAAGGAAAGCCTCGGCGAGGCCGACCGGTCGCTGAGCACCAATCCCGACGGCCCGACGGTGTGCCTGGTGGCGGGCGTCAACGGCAGCGGCAAGACGACGGCCGTCGCGCGGCTGGCGAGGCTGCTGCTGGACGAGGGCAAGTCGGTCCTGCTGGCGGCGTGCGACACCTTCCGGGCCGCCGCCGACGAGCAACTGCGGATCTGGAGCGAGCGCGTCGGCGTCGACGTGGTCCACCACAAGCCGGGGGCCGACCCCGGTGCCGTGGCGTACGACGCGGCCGAGGCCGCCGTGGCCCGGGGCATCGACGTCCTGCTGGTCGACACCGCCGGCCGCCTGCATACGCAGGACCACCTGATGAGGGAACTCGGGAAGATCCGCAACGTCCTGGCGAAGAAGATACCCGGCGCGCCGCACGAGGTGCTGCTGGTGCTCGACGCCACGACCGGCCAGAACGCCATCGCCCAGGCCAAGCAGTTCCGCGACGCCATCGACGTAACGGGCGTGTTCCTGGCCAAACTCGACGGCACGGCCAAGGGCGGCATCGTCCTGGCCATCAAGCAGGAACTGGGCATCCCCGTCAAGTTCGTCGGCATCGGCGAAGGCGCCGACGACGTGGCCCCCTTCGACCCCGACACGTTCATCGAGGCCCTGTTCGGCGACTAGCCGGCCAATTTCGTTTCCGCTTGACGTTGGGCCGCCGGGCGATTAGAAAGATAGATAAGGGCGGTCGCCGGGCGAAGCGGCACGCGGGGCTTCCCCGACGAACCACTTTCCGAACTCAACGGGAGGAGAAACGATGAGCAAGGCTGCCGACACGAAAAAGGTCATCGATCTGCTGAACGCCGGCCGGGCCAGCGAACTGACCGCCATCATGCAGTACATGGCCCACCACTACGAACTGGCCGACCAGGACTACGGCCAACTCGCCAAGGTCATGAAAGAGACCGCCATCGAAGAGATGCGGCACGCCGAGGCCTTGGCTGAGCGCATCCTCTTCCTGGACGGCGAGCCCACAACCAAGCCCGACGGCGATGTCGAGAAGGGCCAGGCCATCGCGGCCATGCTCAAGACCGACATCGGCCTCGAGACCGGCGCCGTCGCCATGTACAACGCCTCGGCCAACGCCTGCGCCCAGGCCGGCGACCAGATCTCCAAGCAACTCTTCGAGACGCTGCTCGCCGACGAGGAGGCTCACCTCGGCGTCTTCCAGAACATCCAGGACCACCTCGACAAACTCGGCGACGCCTACCTCGCCACGCTGACGGGCGAGTAGCGCGGCCGCGCCGCATACTGGAGATTGGGCGGGCCGTCCGTTCTTCGAGCGGGCGGCCCGTTCTGTCGGCCGCCCGGGCGGTTCCGTTGCGTGTCGGGCGGGGCGGCGGTATACTGGCGGCCCGGCTGGCCGTACGTGTTCAGCGTGTGCCCGTTCGGCCAGGCCGTGGCACACGCTAAGCACGTACGGCTGGCTGGCCCGGCGCGAAAGGCGAAGCATGATTATCTCCGACCTCGCGAAGACCCAGGGACGCCGTTACCCCGCGCGCCGCCGCACACAGAACCTCGTGGGCGGGCCGGCGTCCATCCAGTGCCGGCACTTCGCGATGGGTTACGTGACGCTCGACCCCGACGGCGGCCAGGTGCCGTGGCACGACCAGGACTCGGAGGAGGTGTACTTCCTCATCCGCGGCACGTGCGAGATGTGCCTGGGAGAGGAGCGCCGGACACTCGGCGGCGGCCAGGCCGTTTACATCCCGCCCGGCACGTTCCACCAGATTACGAACGTCGGCGACGAGCCGGCCGTGTTCCTGTACGTGTACGGTCCGGCGGGCGACGTGGCCCACTGGCGGCAGGAACTGGCCGGCACGCTGCCGGTGGCGGGCGTCGACGCGCCGCCGCTGCCCGACGGCGCCCGGCCCCAGTGCACCGACAAGCCCGAGGGATAACGGCCCGGCGAGCCCGGCGCGGCCGCGTCGGGGCAGCCTCGTCCGTGGCTTATGTTAGTGGTATTCTGCCAACTCGGCCCTTGCTGCCTGGGTGACCGCGCGGTGGCCTTCCTCGGCCACCGCGACTTGGCACAGGACAAACCGACGCGGCGGCCTAGGAAGGCCGCCGCGCACGGTAGCGAAAGGTTGACAGAGTAGCATTAGGAAGGCGCAACGCGCACTATGACCCACGCGGGCACGGTCCATCGCGTCGGCATCATCATGAACGGCGTCACCGGGCGCATGGGCACCCACCAGCACCTGGTCCGTTCGATCCTGGCCATCCGCCGGCAGGGAGGCGTGCGGCTCGACGGCGGCGACGTCATCATGCCCGAGCCGGTCCTCGTGGGTCGCAACCCGAAGAAACTCGAGGCCCTTGCCGCCGAGTACGGTCCCTTGCGATGGACGACCGACCTCGACGAGGCCCTGGCCGACCCGTCGCTCGGCGTCTACTTCGACGCGCTCTCGACGTCGCTCAGGCCCGCCGGTGTCCGCAAGGCCGTCGCCGCCGGCAAACACGTCTATTGCGAGAAACCCATCGCCCTCTCGGCCGACGAGGCCTACGGTCTGTACGTCCTGGCCCGCGACGCGGGCGTGCGGCATGGCGTCGTCCAGGACAAGTTGTGGCTGCCGGGCCTGGTGAAACTCAAGGGCCTCATCGACTCGGGGTTCTTCGGCCGCATCCTCTCCGTCCGGGGCGAGTTCGGGTACTGGGTCTTCACGGGCGAGGCCGAGGGCCAGCCGGCCCAGCGGCCGTCGTGGAACTATCGGAAAGAGGACGGCGGCAGTATCATCCTCGACATGTTCTGCCACTGGCGGTACGTCCTGGATAACCTCTTCGGCCGCGTGACCCGTCTCTCGTGCGTCGGCGCCACCCACGTGCCGCGCCGGTGGGACGAAGCCGGCCGGCCGTACGCCTGCACGGCCGACGATTCGGCCTACGCCACGTTCGAACTCGACGGTGGCACCATCGCCCAGTTCAACTCGTCGTGGTGCGTTCGCGTCCGCCGCGACGACCTGCTGGTGCTCCAGGTCGACGGCACCGACGGCTCGGCCGTCGCCGGGCTTCGCGACTGCCGCGCGCAGTCGTTGGGCGACACGCCCCGGCCCGTCTGGAACCCCGACATCCCGAGCCCCATCGACTTCCAGCAAGGCTGGCAGATGGTGCCCGACGCGGGCCCCTGCGACAACGCGTTCAAGGCCCAGTGGGAGTTGTTCCTGCGGCACGTGGTCTCCGGCGAACCGTTTCGCTGGAACCTGCTCGAGGGCGCCAAGGGCGTGCAACTGGCCGAACTCGGCCTGGAGTCGTGGCGCCGGCGGGCCTGGGTAGACGTGCCCGAACTTGAAGCCTGACGAACACGGGCCTGCCGGCCCGTTCCGGCCGTTAAGGGTAACCGGCCGCAAGCCCCCGGGCGTGCGGCACAATCAGGAAGGAGACGATGAGCATGGCCACTCCAGGTGACGTTCCCGCAAGGGTCCAGGCGCCCCGTTGTTGTCCGTGTGGTCGGCTTGCGGCAGGCGACCCGTCCGGCGTATCGCGGCGCGAGTTTCTGAAGGCGGGCGGCATCGTCGTCGGGGGCCTGGCCATGACCGGCCTGGCGTGGTCGGCCCTGCGCGCCGAGGAGAGCCAACTGAGCGCCCCGCCGTCCAGGAAGCCCCTCGTCGTCAAGCCGGTTCTCACCTACGAGATTCCCCAGCGCCGGCCGCAGACGAGTTGGCGGTCGTGGGGCGGCATCCAGACCCAGGACGAGGCCAACCAGGAAGTCGCCCGCATCCAGGGCGAACTCGAGAAGGTCAAGGCCGCCGCCGACTTCCCCGTCACGTTCCTGCCCGTGACCGCCGTCCGCGGCGCGGGCGACCTGGCCAAGGCCGCCGACATGGCCGGCGCCGATGCGGTCGTCATCTACGCCGCCGGCGCGGGGCAGGACATCTTCAGCCAGATCGTCAAGACCGGCAAGCCCGTCGTCTTCTTCATCCGCCACAAGTCCGGCCCCGTTTCCCTGTGGTACGAGATCATCAGTCCCCGGTACCTGCATCAGCACACGGACAGCCTGGCCGTCAAGGGCGTCGACAACACCGACGTGGTGGTCGATTCGCTCGACGAACTCGCGTGGCGGCTGCGGGCCCTGGGCGGCCTCAAGAACGCCCTGGGGACCAAGATCCTCGCCATCGGCGGCGCGGGCGGCTGGGAGTGCCCGCAGGCCCCCGACCTCTCGCGGGCCAAGTGGAAACTCGACATCCAGACCGTCGACTACAAGGACCTCAGCGCACTCATCCAGGCGGCCCGCGCGGACGCCGCCGCCGTCGCCCTGGCCCGCCAGCGCGCCGCCGAGTACCTCAAGGCCGACGGCGTCACGCTCGAGACCGAGAAGGGCTACGTCGAGAACTGCTTCCTCCTCGAGCAGGTGTTCCGCGGCCTCATGGCCAAGGCCGGCACGGGGACGATCACCATCAACTCGTGCATGGGCACCATCATGCCCATGGCCCAGACGACGGCGTGCCTGACGCTCTCGCTCCTCAACGACGCCGGCTACCAGGCCTACTGCGAGTCGGATTTCGTGGTCATCCCGTCGGGCATTCTTCTGGCGGGCATCTCGGGCCGGCCCGTGTTCCTGAACGACCCCACGTACCCGCACCAGGGCGTCATCACGCTGGCCCACTGCACGGCCCCGCGCCGGATGAACGGCAAGGACCTCGACCCGGCCCGCCTGCTGACGCACTTCGAGTCGGACTACGGCGCCGCCCCGAAGGTCGAGATGCGCAAAGGGCAGACGGTCACCAACATCATCCCCGACTTCAAGATGGAGCGATGGACCGGCTTCGCGGGCCAGATCGTCGACGCGCCGTTCCTGCCCATCTGCCGCAGCCAGATCGACGTCGCCTACAAGGCCGACGACCTGCGCGTGGCCCAGAACATGCCGGGCTTCCATTGGATGACCTGTTACGGCGACTACACGCGCGAGATCGGCTACGCCCTGCGGAAGATCCCCATCGCCTGGGAGCGCCTGGCCTGACACCCGCCGGCGGCCGCGCGGTTTGGCTCGTGGGGGGAGAGGATGCTGGAATGTCTGACGCGACTCGTAAACTCATCGCCCTGAGCCTGTGGCTGCTCGCTGCCCTGGCGATCGGCGGCTGCGCGAAACCCTTCATGGGCGTGTCCGAATGGCGGACCGTCCACTACGAGGACGAGGACCCGAACACGCCCTTCCGGGGTGTCCCCAAACTGACGGCGGTTCAGAAGACCGAGTATCGGAACTACCTTCGGGCCGTGCGCGATGGCATCATCGTCGCCCGGGAGGAGCGCGGCAACACCATGTACTTCGCCGTGGCCAGACCCGTCAACGTCCGCGTCGAGCCGTCCGGGCCGGGCCAGGCCGACACGGCCATGGTCGTGGTCACCGAACGGTTCAAGACCACGATACCGGCGCCGCTCGAGCCCATCGAGACGCCCCTGTCGAAACGGCCGCCCACCGGCACGGTGAAACCCAGGACGCCCACCAAGTCCGACATCAAGAAGGTCTCCCCCTGGCTGCCCAAGGGTGTGACGCCCAAGGACATCGAACAGGCGCCGTAGCGGTAGTAGCACCCACCGCGCAGGAGTTACGTCGGACCGCTCCGGCGGCCCGTGCCCTTCGGCCGGTAGACGCAGAAGGGCTCCTCGGCCAGGTCGTCGCCGGTCATGGCGAAGGCGCGGGCCCGGCATCCGCCGCAGATGTGCCGATATTCGCATACGCCGCACTTGCCATGATAGCCGTCGACGTCGCGCATGCGGCGGAAGACGTCGCTCGTCTCCCAGATGCGGCGGAAGTCGAAGTTCTCACGCCGCAGGTCGCCGCACTCGGTCTCCAGGAACCCGCAAATCTGGACCTTGCCCGTGTGCGAGATGAAGGCGAACGCCTTGCCGCCCAGGCATCCCTTGCCGCCCGACGCCTCGGGGTCCCGCTGCCGCACGATGCGGGCGTAGTGCGGCGCGCAGGTCACGCGGATGCGGATGTCGCCGCGGTCCTCCTGCTCGGCCAGCCACCGCAGCGTCTGCTCATATTCCTGGGCCGAGATCTCCTGCCCCGCCAGGTCCTTGCCGCGGCCCGTGGGCACCAGCAGGAACGGGTTGAAGACGCCTGCCCCCAGCCGCACGGCCAGGTCGCGGAGGCCCGCCAGTTCAGCCAGGTTGTGGCGCGTGATGGTCGTGTTGATCTGGAAGTCCAGGCCCCCGCGCCGCGCCGCCTCGGCCGCCCGGACGGCCGACGCGAAGGCGCCCTCGACGCCGCGAAACGCGTCGTGCGACGCGGCCGTCGCGCCGTCGAGGCTGATCGAGATGGCGCGGATGCCGGCCGCCTTCATCCGCGCCACGGCCGTGTCGTCCACCATCTGGCCACACGGTGCCATGACGACGCCCAACCCCAGGCCGTGGGCGTGGGCGGCCAGGTCGTAGATGTCGGGCCGCAGCATCGGTTCGCCGCCCGTCAGGATGATGGTGGGCCGGGCGAACGCGGCGATGTTCTCCAGCAGCCGCCGACCCTCGTCGGTCGTCAGTTCCCCCTCGTACGGTTGGTTCCGTGCGGCCGCGCGGCAATGCTTGCACGCCAGGGGGCACGAGCGGGTGACCTCCCACGCGATGAGGCGCGGCAGAAAGCGGCCGGCGTCGGCAGGCGCGTGTCCGGGCACGGGTTACTCCTCGGGCGGCTCGCACGGTGAGTCGGGCGCGTCGGCGGCGACGGCGATCTCTTCGTCCGTCAGGTAACACGCCGGGTCGGGGGCCCAGAGGTCGCCGGTGGCGGCCTCGGCCCGGACGCGGAAGTTGCCCCCGCACACATCCAGGTATCGGCACGTCGCGCAGCGGCCCGTCACCCAGGGGCGTTTGTCCTTGAGGCGGGCCATGAGCGGGTCCGAGAGGTCGGTCCAGATTTCGGAGAACGGCCGCTCGCGGACGTTGCCGAACGTCACGTGCCGCCAGAACTGGTCGGCGTGGACGGCCCCGTCCCAACTGATGCACCCGATGCCGTGGCCGGAGGAGTTGCCGCGGTTCATTTCGAGCAGGCGCTTGACCTCGGCGGCCCGGGCCTTCCCCTCGCGGAGCATC
>DATKZB010000109.1:0-9956 GCA_035528235.1 Phycisphaerae bacterium | reverse complement strand
CTCCCGCGAAAACCGTTGCGTCCGGCCGGCGGGGCGCGGTACGCTGGACCCGTCGGTTGCGGCAGTCGGGCCGTGGCCGTTACTCAGTCACTCAGGTACTTAGGTACTCAGGCACTTTCTGTCAAGGAGCCTTCCGATGGCCAAAAAGACGACCCTGGGCGTGGTGGTCGGCACGCGCGGCTTTTTCCCCACGTACCTCGCGCACGAGGGACGCACGGACATCCTCCGGATCCTCAAGGAGGAGGGTTTCGACACGGTCTGCCTGGGTCCCAAGGACGCCACCGGCGGCGCCGTCGAGAACCTGGCCGACGCCCGGGCCTGCGCCGACCTCTTCCGGAAGCACGCCGACCGCATCGACGGCATCCTCGTCACGCTGCCCAACTTCGGCGACGAGAAGTCCGTCGCTAACACCCTGAAGTTCGCCGGCCTCGACGTGCCGGTGCTCGTCCACGCCTGGCCCGACGACGCCAAGAAGATGACCGTGGCCAACCGGCGCGACTCGTTCTGCGGCAAGATGAGCGTCTGCTCGAACCTCGACCAGTACGACATCCCCTTCAGCCTGACCGATCTGCACACCGTCTCGCCCGACACGAAGTCGTTCCGGGCCGACCTGGCCCGCTTCGGCGCCACCTGCCGCGTGGTCAAGGGCCTGACGGGCGCCCGGCTGGGTGCCATCGGTGCCCGCACGGGGCCGTTCAACACGGTCCGGTACTCCGAGAAGATTCTCGAGGGCGCCGGCATCTCGGTCGAGACGATCGACCTGTCGGAGATCTTCGGCCGGGCCAACGCCCTCAAGGCGAGCGCCTCGGCCGTCCGCGCCAAACTCCGGGCCATCAAGGGTTACACCGACTGCTCGGCCGTCACGGCCGATGGCCTCGACCGCATGGCCCGCTTCGCGGTGGTCGTCGAACGCTGGATGAAGGACCAGGGGCTCGTCGGCACGGCCATCCAGTGCTGGACGAGCATCGAGGAGTTCTACGGCATCGTGCCCTGCGCCGTCATGAGCATGATGAGCGACGCCCTCTTGCCGAGCGCCTGCGAGGTCGACGTCACCGGCCTGGTGGGCATGCTGGCCCTGCGGCACGCCACCGAGAGCCCGGCGGCGCTGGTCGACTGGAACAATAACTACGGCGACGACCCCGACAAGTGCGTCCTGTTCCACTGCTCGAACCTGCCCAAGAGTCTCTTTGCCGCGCACAAGATGGCCGTCCAGGAGATCATCGCCCAGGGCGTCGGCGCCGGCAACGCCTGCGGCTCGATCGTGGGGCGCCTCAAGAAGGGCCCCATCACCTACTGCCGCGTCGCCACCGACGACGTCGTCGGCGAGATCCGGGCCTACCTGGGCGAGGGCAAACTCACGGCCGACCCGCTCGAGACCTTCGGCGGCTACGGCGTGGCCGAGATCCCCGACCTCCAGGGGCTGCTCCGGTTCATCTGCGACACCGGGTTCGAGCATCACGTGGCCATCGCCGCAGGCCAGGTGGCCCGCGGCATCGAGGACGCCTTCGAGACGTACCTCGGCTGGGAAGTCTACAACCACGGCAAGTAACCGGCCCGCCGCGGCCGCGCTGCCTTCGTCCTGACCCGGTAACCGGTGCGCCCGCGCACGGGATTCCGGGAACTCCCCTGTATCCCTCGCGTCAAACGGGTATCATGGTGACGGCTCGCCGGGCGGGTGCGCGCCTTGCGGGCGCCGACCGAAACGGAAAGGAGACCGGTATGAGGCATTTCCCACGGATGCGGTGGCTGGCCGTTGCGGCGGTCCTCTCGGCCGGCGTCGCGGCCTGGGCGGCCGAGGCCCCGCCGAAGGAAGGCGTGTCGCTGACGGTCTACAACGGCGTAGAACCGCAGCATGTCGCTGCCGAACCGTTCCTCGAGCGCCCGGATGAGGACCTCGGCCAGAACTTCGCGGTGGTCAAGGAGGTCCGCACGCTCAAGTTGCCCGAGAAGGTCTCGACGATCCAGTTCCGCGACGTGGCCAAGCACATTGACCCGACGAGCGTGCACTTCCGGAGCCTGACGGACCCCGAGGGGACGACCGTCCTGGAGCAGAATTACGAGTTCGACCTCGTCGGTGCCGACAAACTCCTCGACAAGTACATCGACGCCGAAATCAGCGTGACCACGCAGCAGGGCAAACGGTACGAGGGGACGCTGCTGTCGTTCGACGCCCAGCAACTGATCATTCAAGGGGCTCGGGGCGGTCTGTACATGATCCAGCGGCCGAACAACGTGCAGAACGTCGAGTTCGGCAAGTTGCCGGCGGGCCTGCTGACGCGGCCGACGCTCGTCTGGCAGGTGGCCACGGCGAAGCCCGGCGACCATCTGGCGCAGGTGACGTACCAGACGACGGGCCTGTCGTGGCGGGCGGACTACTCGGTGGTCGTCAATGCCGCCGACACGCAGATGGACCTCTCGGGGTGGGTGACGCTGACGAACCAGTGCGGCGTGGGGTTCAAAGACGCCCGGCTGAAACTGATGGCCGGCGACGTCCGCCGCGTCCAGCCGCCCCCGGCGCCGCCGGCGGCCGCGTTCGGGGCAGCGCGAGAGAAGGGCGGGCGCGGCGGCGGCGGGTTCGTCGAGAAGACCTTCTTCGAGTATCACCTGTACACGCTGGGCCGTCCGACGACGGTCAACGACAACCAGGTCAAGCAGGTGGAGTTGCTGACGGCCGCCGCCGTGCCGGTGACGAAGCGGTACGTGTTCGAGCCGGGCGGCCGGTACTGGCACCGCCGCTACGGCCAGGGGAACACGTACAAGGTGAACGTGTACATCGAGTTCAAGAACTCGAAGGAGTCGAAACTGGGCATGCCGCTGCCGATGGGCAAGATCCGGACGTACAAACGCGACGCGGCCGACGGCGACCTCGAGTTCGTGGGCGAGGACCAGATCGACCACACGCCCAAGGACGAGGAACTGAAACTGTACGTGGGCGATGCCTTCGACGTGGTGGGCGAAAAGACCGTCACGGACCGCAAGCAGGACCAGCGGTGGCGCGAGGAATCGATCCGCCTGGACCTTCGGAACCACAAAGAGGAGGCCGTGACGGTGCGGGTGCGTGAACATCTGGCCGGTGGCCAGTGGGAGATCAAGGCCAAGAGCCAGGACTTTAAGAAGATCGACGCCTCGACCATCGAGTTCGACGTGCCGGTGGCCAAGGACGGCAAGGCCGAGGTCACCTACACCGTGCACTACAGTTGGTAGCCGGCGCATCTTGCGGGTCCGCCTCCGGGGAACCCCGATGACATTCCAGGGCAACTGCCGCGCGACGGGTATCGGAAGCCTGCCGGCCACCGAGGTCGGCCAGGCCGTGGCGTCGGTCTTTGCCGACTGCCCGGACCTGCCGTACTGGCCGCAACTGCCGAGGGTCTCCCCCGCCGAGGGGATGACCGAGCAGGCGGCCTCGGGGCTGCCCGGCCTGGTCGTCGACGGGAAGCGGCTGCGCCTCGTCCTGGACGAGGCGTTCTACCTGGCCGTCGAGCGGTTGCTGGCCGCCCACGAGGCGGGCGACGCGGCCGTGGCGGCGCTGGGCCCTGAGTCGGCCGTCGCGTTCGAGCCGTTCATCGCCGAGGTGGCGGCACGCCGACCGGCCGAGGCCAAAGGCCAGGTCGCCGGGCCGGTCACGGTGGGCATGGCCATCCTGGGCGAGGACGGCAACCCCATCCTCTACGACGACGTCCTGCGCGACGTGCTCCTGAAGTTTCTGCACCTGCGCGTCCGGTGGCAGGCCGCGCGGTTGGCGGCGGCCGGGGCCCGGCCGGTCGTCTTCGTCGACGAGCCGTTCCTGGCCTCGTACGGCACGCCGTTCTTCGGGTGGGGTGTCGAGCAGGTCCGCGAGACGATCGAGGCCGTGGCCGCCGGGGCCGAGATCGTGGGCTCGCACTGTTGTTCGAACACCGACTGGTCGATCCTGCTGGGGTGCCCGCGGCTGACGATCGTCTCGTTCGACGCGTACGAGTTCGCCGACAAGTTTCTCGTGTACCGCGACGCGCTGGCGGCGTTTCTTTCGCGCGGCGGCCACATCGCGTGGGGCATTGTGCCGACCGAGCCGGAGGCCCTGGCGGGCGCCACGGTCAAGGACCTGCGCGAGCGACTGCTGGGGCAGGTTGCCCGGGTCGAGGCCCTGGGCTTTGCGCGCGAGAAGGTCCTCGCACAGAGCCTCATCACACCGGCGTGCGGCCTGGGCACGCGCGACCCCCAGACGGCTGCGCGGGCCTTCCGTCTCGTGGGCGGCCTCTCGGCCGACCTGCGCGCGACGTGCCTGGGCCTGTGAGGGTCTGCCGTAGCCGGCGGCGAAAGGCCTGCCGGTCCGTCGGCCTTGTCAGAGGAGAGAACCGCATGGAAACTGCTTCCGACACCACGCCCCGGCCGCCGGAGAACCCGCCGGCCGTCCTCCGCCTGGGCCTGGGCATCCTGGCGCTGTGCGTGGCGCTGGCCGGTTGCGTCCCCGCCGCCAAGGCGCCGCCGGCGGCGCCGGACGCCGAGCCGTGTCCGACCGAGCCGAGCACGAAGGCCCCCGGCACCTCCGCCGGCAAGCCCGGACGCTTTGCCGCGGGGTCGCCGTTCGACGCCGATTACCAGGCGCCGGTCGCGCGGGATGGCAAACAGCTCTGGGCCAGGTCGTGCCTCTGGGCCGAGGCGCCCAAACTGGTGGTCGAGAAGTGGCTGACCGCCGAGCCCGAGACGGCCGGCAAGTACGTCCTGGTGGAGTTCTGGGCCACGTGGTGCCCGCCGTGCCGGCGGTCGATTACGCTCCTCAACGCCCTGGCCGAGAAGTTCGCCGGCGACCTGGTGGTCATCGGCATCTCCGACGAGACCGAAGAGGCCGTCCGCCGGCTCAAGGAACCCGCCATCCGGTACTCTAGCGCCATCGACACCCAGGCCCGGATGAAGAACGCCCTGGGCGTCTTCGGCATTCCGCACGTCATCCTGATTGAACCCGGCGGCGCCGTCGTCTGGGAAGGGTTCCCCCTGCTGAAGGGCCACGAACTGACCGAAGAGAAGGTCGAGAAGATCCTCGCCGTGGGACGGCAGGCGAAGTAGCGGCGCCGCCATGCCGCCCGTTTAGCCGTCGCCGGTACGGCGACGGGCACGGCCATCGAGCATCCATCGGCACTTCCCGCGGCCGTACCGGCCGCGGCTAAACGACGACGCGCGAGGTCATGCCATGCCGCCCGTTTAGCCGTCGCCGGTACGGCGACGGGCACGGCCGTCGAGCGTCCATCGGCACTTCCCGCGGCCGTACCGCCCGCGGCTAAACGACGACGCGCGAGGTCATGCCATGCCGCCCGTTTAGCCGTCGCCGGTACGGCGACGGGCACGGCCATCGAGCATCCATCGGCGCTTCCCGCGGCCGTACCGCCCGCGGCTAAACGTGCGCGAGGGCGCTTGAGGACGGGGTCTCACTCGGCGGGCACCTCGATAACCTCTTCGCCGTCGATGGCGACCGACCGGCCGTTGATGGCGGCTTGGCCGCGGCCGTGGGTGAGGACGCGGTACGTCTTCGGGGCCGGCCGGCGTCCCTGCGGCACGAGCCGATAGCGGTCGGCGGCGGCGGCCGGATCGCGGAAGATGACCCCCTCGGCCAGCAGCCAGTAGTCCTTCGTGGCGGCGAGCGACGTGTACCCGCGCAGGGCGTCGGCGGTCTGGTCCATCTCCTCGACCGAGTCGAAGTACCCCACGACGTAGGCCGCGCTGAACCGGTCGCCGCGCTTCACCTCCAGGCCGCCGATCTCCTCGATGAAACAGATGTACCCGCGTTGGTGGCACCAGGCCTCGTACACGATCTTCGGGTCCAGCGTGATGCCCGCCAGCCACGGTTTGCCCTCGCCGCGAATCTTGCGGGCCCGGACGAACCGCTCCGGCAGCGGTGCCTTGCCGCGCTGGTACAGGTGACGGCCGTCGGGCGGGTAATCGTCGAAGAAATCCGACGCCGGGATGCGGCCCTCGTACGAGAGGTACACCTCCTCGAACGTGTCGCCGCGCGTGTGCTTGACGTGGCCCGGCATGTCGAGCCGCAGAAACACGCACGGCACGTCGTTGGCGCTCGTGATGCGGTCGGCCGCCAGGAACCACCGCTTGCCCGTCGGGAAGACGAGCGTCTGCTGCCATGCGGAGCCCGGCTGGTACCCGGGCGCGGCCTTGGTGTACGTCCACCACTGGCGGACGGCGACGAAATCGGTCCCGACGACGAACTCCGACTCGATGTGTTTGGCCTGGGTGCAGATCTGCGGCTCTTCGATGTAATGCTTGGCAATCTTGCCGTGCCAGGCGTTGTTGAAATCGTACGGGGCGCCGCCCTTGGCCCCGGGGCCCATCAGGAAATCGACGATGTCGAGGCCGAAGGAATGGTCGCGGGCGCCGGTCTTTTTGTCGAGCAACGTGCCGCCGGCCACGCCCGTGGTGTACCCGTTGGGTGTGACGTCGGCCCGCAGGCAATCGGTCTCGATGGCGATGCGCTCCTCGGCCCCGCGCGCGGCGCGCGGCAGGGAGGTGTCGGGCATGGCAGGCTCCTTCTCGGCTTCGGCGGCGGCGACCGCCCCGGCAAGACACAGGCCCACTGCCAGCAGCATGAAGTGGTCGTTCGCGCGTGATCGCCTCACGGCTCAGGCCTCCTGCGGCTGGGTGAACTCGTGGGGATGGTTCCCGGCGACGGCGCGGAGGATGTCGGCGGCGATGCGTACGGCCTCCTCGGCCTCGCCCGGCGATACATGCCGGCTTCCGCCGTAGTCGCTTCGGGCCCGGAGTTGGGCCAGCCGCGAGTAACCCCTCCCCAGGTCCGTCGGCCAGGTGCCGGGTTGGACCAGGTCGCGATGGACCGCGGCCTCGACGGCCGAGTGTTTCGCGAAGGTTTTCCCCTCAAGGGCAAACAGGGCCGAGGCCGCGTAGAAGGCGGCGTAGTAGGCACGAGAGGCGGTCGCATCGGGGCTGACTGCCAGGTCATGGCGGGCCACGCACAGGGCGTCGCAGGCGCGGTTCCACAGGTCTCGGGCGGCCTCCGTCATAGCGCTACGCCCTCCTGTTTGGCGTTGCGGTAGAGCGGGAACTCGGCCGCCTCGTACTCGGCCGCGTCCACCGGCTCGGCATGAATCGGCCGGCCGCCTTCCAGCACCAGCGGGTACAGGGCATGCAGACAGGCCCACGAGTCGTCGGGTTCGCGGGGAGGACCGTCCAGGAGCACCAGGAGGTCGATGTCGCTGTCGGGGGACGACTCTCCGCGGGCCTCGCTGCCGTACAGCACGATGCCGCGCAATCGCGGCCCGAACGCCTTGGCCAGGGCCGACTTCACGCGTTTCAGTAACGTCGCGTTGCTCATACTGCGCCTCAACCTTAGGTGCCGGTGCGCCAAGCGGATTATACCGCCGCCGGCGCCTCAGTTCAGTTGGTAATATTTCCTCAGCAGCCACTCGCCCGTCACGATGGCCAGGAAGAGGCCGAAGAGGACGGCGAACAGTCCCGGCACCTTCTGGATGCCGATCTCGCGGTGGATGTTCTCCTTGATGGTCGTCGCCCGCAGCCGGTCGACGAGGTCGCCGAAGGCCGCCGGCTCGTAGTAATCGCCCTGGGTCCGTTCGGCCACCTTCTTGAGGAGGGCCCGGTCGATCGAGAGCCGGTCGAACTCCTGGTTCGGCCGGCCCACGGAGAACTCGACCTCCTGTTTGCCCAGCGAGATGCCGTCCTTGGTGGCCTCGACCAGCACCTTGTACTTGCCGGGGTCGAGCGGCTCGAGGGTCGTCTCGTACACGCCCACCGACCCGAGGGCCAGCGGCAGAGAGAGGCTCTTGCGTTCGTTGCCGGGCCCCAGCAATACGCCGGTGGTGCTGGCGAAGTTGGTGGCCCGTCCTTCCTCGGCCCGGACCTTGGCCCGCACGAGGACGGTCTCGCCGGGGTTGTAGAACGGTTTGCGGACCAGCAGTTCCACGCCGGGCTGGGCGGTCTGTTCCTTGACCTCCTTATCGGCCAGCCACCGCACCATCTGGCCCCAGAACTTGAGGTAGGGCGACTCGCGCCCCAGGGCCCGGAACGGCAGGTACCACTGGTAGGTCGTGTCGGCGGCAAAGGCGGCCGCGCGGCCCTTGCCGTAGTTGTGGACCACCAGGACGGCCAGCGGCCCGTTCTCGTTGGTCCGGTCGGGGTGCTCGGCCAGGATGCTGGCGCCGGGCTTGGCCCGGCCCAGGATGTTGCAGCCTTTCAGTTGCGGCAGGCGTTCGCGGGGCGCGCTCGACTGGTACTGGAAGAAGTCCTTGGTGCCGTAGAAGATGGCGTGGTTGGCGCCCTCGGGGGTGAGTTTGAGGACGAACGGCGTGGTTTCCTGTCCGATGCCTCGCGGGCCGACGAGCACGGGCAGGATCTCCTCCATCGGCGTGCCCTCGTACCCGCCGGGGCCGAAGCTGTTGTACCCGCCCACCATGACCAGCCCGCGTCCCTCGCTGATGGCCATCTTGAGGTTGGCCAGTTGCTGGGCCGAGAAGTAACTGCGGTCGAGGTCGCCGATGATGAAGACGTCGAACTTCCGCATGTCCTCCAGCGTCTGCGGGAACCCCGCCAGCGTGATGCCCGTCATCGTGCCCGCTTGCAGAAACTCGCCGCGCTTCACCTGAACCAGCGACAGCACCTCCACGTTCGGGTCGGTCTCCAGGACGCTCTTCAGCGGCTTGTACTCGGGCCGCACGACGCCCTCGACGTACAGGACGCGTATCTTCGGGTCGGTGACCAGCAGGTGGACCTCGCGCTGGTTGTTCTCGGACCGGCGTTCGGCGGGGTCGGGCCGGATGCGGACGGTGTAGGTGTGGCGTCCGAGCTTCTCGGGCGTCAGGGTCAGCGTCACGCCCTGGCTGCCGGGCACGCCGTCGAGCCGCAGCGGCGCCGAGGCCAGGGGCTGGTCGTTCTCGCGCAACTCGACCTCGATGCTGCGGTCGGCCAGGCCGATGGCCTCGACGTCGACGGTGATCTTCGTCAGGTTGTTGACGGTGCTCTCCTCGGGCGCCAGGATGTTCTCGATGCTGATGTCCTGGTACCCGCTCTGGGCCGTCAGGTCGGTGCCGATGCCGACGGTGTAGATGCGCGGCGGCCCGAGGGCGGCGATGTCGTCGGCCACGTTGCCGCCGGCGTTATGCAGGCCGTCGCTCATCAGGATGACGCCGGTGGTGTCGATGAGTTGGGCCGACCCCAGCACGTCCTTGACGGCCCGGGTGATGTTGGTGGCCTCGCCCTTGGGGTCGGGCCAGGCGCCCGGCTTGGCCTCGTGGGCCCGGGTGTCGAACCAGTAGAGTTTCACCTCGAACGCCGTCTGGAGCCGCTTCAGGTACTGCTCGACCTGCCGCGCGGCCAGGCTCAGGCGGTGGGGCATGTCGGGGTAATCGCTGACGCTCATCGATTCCGACGCGTCCAGCAGCACGTACAGGTCGGTGCGGTGTTCGAGGGCCTCCTCGAAACTCAGGACCGGCTTGAAAATGAGCAGCACCAGCAACAGGATGGCCGCCAGCCGCAAGGCCAGCAGCGCCGCCATCGGCAGCCGCCCCAGGTAGGTGAACACCCGCAGGTAGAAGAACAGGACCCACACGCCGCACGCTAGCGCCACCAGCATCATCAGCCCCAACTGGACGGGCCACGACGAGTCGCCCGCCGCCACCCACGTCACCAGCATCAGCAGACCCGCCAGGGCCAGGCCCGCCATGACCTGCCACACCGGCAGGATCGGGTCGATGGTCCGAGACTGGGCGGCCCCGTCGGTGGCCGGGGCGCTGGCCCGAACGAGGCCGTGCACCAGCACCAGGACGAACGCCGCCGCCCCGACGATGGCCGTAACGTAGCCGGTCATCGTCAGGCCTTCGGGGTGGAAGAGCAGCCGCATTTCGCCCAGGGCCAGGATCACACCGTGTCTCCGCCTCGTCCGTGTACGTGCCACGGCTTGCTAGCAAGCCGTGATCCCCGGTTCCGAGATAGTGTGCCGGGTG
>DATKZB010000108.1:0-6749 GCA_035528235.1 Phycisphaerae bacterium | reverse complement strand
ACGCCGCAAGCATTACGCTGCCATCCGACGCAAGAAACTGTGGCACCCGGCGGTCAAGCAGCGTTGTCGCACCAGCACCCGCCGTCAGCTTGCGGACAGTTGCCGGCAGGCGAGGAGGGCGGCGCCGAGGGCGCCGGTCATTTGGGGGTCGGGGGCGAGGCGGACGGGGGTTTTCAGGGCGGCGGCGAGGGCGTCGGCCATGCCGGGCACCAGGGCCACGCCGCCGGTCAGGATGACGGGCGGGGGGGCGTCGCGGCCGATCATGGCGACCACGCGCGACGCGATCGACGCCTGCACGCCCGCCACGATGTCTTCCGGCTGCGCGCCCGACGCCAGGAGGCCGATGATCTCGGTCTCGGCAAACACGACGCACATGCTGCTGATGGGTGCCGGCGACGTGGCGGCACGGGCCAGGTCGCCCAGGTCGGCCAGGTCGGCGCCCAGGCGTGCGGCCACGACCTCGAGGAACCGGCCGGTGCCGGCGGCGCAGCGGTCGTTCATGGCGAAGTCGCGGACGCCGCCGTCGGCGTTCAGCCGCAGGAGTTTCGAGTCCTGGCCGCCGATCTCGACGACCGTCGCGGCATCGGGCACGCCCCGCCGGACGCCGACGGCGTGGCAGGTAATCTCGGTCACCGTCGTATCGGCCAGCGTGATGGCGCCGCGGGTGTACCCCGTGGCGACGGTGCGGCCGATGCGGCTGCGCGCGAGGTTCGCCTCCTTCAACAGGTCGTCCAGCAGACCGCGTGCCAGGCCGTCGTGGTCGACGCCCTGGTCGCGGACGCCCTCGGCCAGCACGCGGCCGGTGGCACAATCCATGAGGACGATCTTGATGGCCCGCGATCCGCCGTCGATTCCGACACCGATCATCGTGTTCTCCGTTCCAGGACGGTTTCGACGAGGGCCTCCAGCCGCGTCCTGAGCGTCGGCCACAGGGGGTCGGCGACGGGAGGCACTTCCAGTTCTACGAGCGGCAGGCCGAGTTCGCGACGGACGATGCGTCCGATGACGGCCCCTTCCAGGGCGCAGTGGCTGGCGCCCGGGATGCGCGAGACCACGACGGCCTCGGCGCCGAAGGCCCGGGCGTCGCGGACGATGCGCGCGGCCCGGTCGGCCGAGGGGCCCACCATGGGGTCGGCCAGGGCCGTCCGGGCCAGGGCTTCCATGGGGGCCAGGTCCTCGGGAATCGGGTCGAGGGCGTGGCAGAAAAGGTACTCGGTGCCGCCCAGCCGCGCGCCGCAGTCCTCCACCAGGTTCATGACGCGCAGGTCGGCCACCGGGTTGACCCAGAAGAGCCGCGCGGCCCCCGGGGGCAGCACGCCCTCTCGGCGGCCCGTGCGGCGGCGGACCTCGGCCAGCAGTTCCTCGAGGACGGCCACCGCCTCGGCCCGGTCGGAGCAGAAATGGATGGCGAGCATCTCGGCGATGAGCATCTCCAGGGCCGGCATCGGGCACGGGTCGGCCGTGTAGGCCGCCTGCCGCAGGTCGGCCAGGAGGGCCCGGACGCGGTTGGCCTCGCGGATGCCGGCGGCGAGTTCCGCATCGCCCAGCGGCAGCCCCGCCAGGTCCGATAGGGCCGCGCGGATGCGTTCGAGTTCCGACCGCACCGTCGCCACCTGCACCTCGGGCGCCGCAAAGCCGCCGGGCAGCGTGACGGCGGCCTCGCCGGGGTCGGGACGGCGGCGGCTCGGCATCTCCCACCAGAGGATGGGGAAGCCGATCGATTCCAGCCGCTGGGCCACCGCCGAGAAGTCGTCGCACGTGGCGCCCACGCTGCACGTCAGGAGGTCCGGTATGGGGAAGTGGGCCCGGTTGACGAACGCCCCGGCCATGGCGCGGACCGGGCAGAAGGCGTCGCCCAGGCCGAGCGACTGGGCCAGGCCGAAGAGGCCCTCGCCGAGTTCCATGACGCAGGGCGTCCACCAGGCCCCGTCGGGATAGAAGGCCACGAGGTTCTGGAGCGCGTACGCCATGACGGGCACGGTGCCCAGGTCTTTCATGGTGCCGACGATTTTCTTACCGGCGGCGCGGGCCGCGTGCAGGCGCTCTTCCTCGGTCAGCAGAAAGTTCCAGAGCCGCAGGGCGGCCGCCGAGTCGTCGTACTCCAGGTGCAGCAGCCGCCGGTCGCCGTCGTCGACGTGCCGCGCGAGGGGCCCGGCGTACGCGGGCATGGGCAGGCCCTCGGCCTGGCGTCGGCGGCAGAGCCGGTCGAGTTCTTCCATCGTCAGCCGTTTGGCGGGTCCGCTCATCCGAGCACTTCCAGAAAGGCCTCGATCCGATGGACGGTGCGCTCGAGGCCGGCGTCGTCGCCGGAGACGTCGAGGTCGAGGACGCTGAGGCCGGCGGCCTCGCGCAGCCGTGTGGCCCAGGCCGCCCACATGTCGCACCACACGTATCGCCACACCATGATGCCGCGCGCGCCGCTGGCGGCCACCTCACGGGTCAGCCACTGCTCGAGCGCCGTGTCGGGCCGGCGGAAAGCGTCGGGGACGGCCCCGAAGTAGGCGTCGACGAGTGCCAGGAAGGGCTCGTCGCCGAGGCGTCGCCGGTCGAAGGGCGCGGGCAGCGTGCGGGCGCCGCTCTCGGTGCCGTCGAGGACGACGAGGCCCCCTGCCCTCTCGATGGCGTCGAAGACGCGTTCGTCGCCCCGCATCAGCGGCCCGCCGACGAGCGCCACCGGGACGCCGCGCGGCGCGGTCGCGGCGGGGGCCGGGGCGGCAACTTCCTCGCCCCGGTCGAACCGGGCGACGGCCTCGCTCGCCCCCCGGGCGCTCAGCGTGCCCAGCGCCCCGCGCAGCGCGGCCCGGCGGGTGTCGTACGCCTCCATGACCTCGGCCAGGCGCCGGGGCGACGGACGCTTGCCGCCCAGGCCGACCAGGAAGCGGCCGAGCCGCTCGAGTTCGTCGCGGTACTGCCGCACCGACGACGGCGACTGCCAGGTGGCGGGCACGTTCATCAGGAAGACGGGCCGGGTGCCGTCCAGGGCGACCCACTCGGCGGCGCGGCGCATCTGGTCGCAGGTGGTGGTGAAGACGGCGGCATCGGCGTCCGACGCGGAGGCGGCCTCGGCGGCGAAGGCCCGGGCGTACGGGCACATGCCCATGACGGGGGCGCCCGACGGTGCCGCGGCCGCGGGGTCGGGACGGATCCGCCTCGGCCGGGCGCCGTGAGCGGAAATCCATTCCGCGGGAACAAATGGCGAACTGTAGATGATGGTCTTCATGGGCCGCCGGTCCGGTCTGTGCTTACTCATAGCGGTTTAACTTTGCGTGTTTGCGCGGCGGGTCCCCGTACCCGCCGCGCTCGCAGTCCGACTGCGAGTAGGCGCGGTGGGTAGGGGGACCCACCGCGCCCAAGCGGTGGTGTAAGTACGCAATCTTAGAATGCTCCAGCCTTGCGGGCCACGAAGAGCCCCTGGGCGATCTTGCCCGCGTGGGCCAGGCCCTGCATGAACTGCATCTCGGCGGCCATGGCACCCATCAGGTTCATGTCGAAACCGATGATCCGCAGGGCGTCGTAGGTCAATTGCTGATCGAGCATGCCCAGGTACAGGTCGACGTACGGGGCGAACCGGCCGGTGTCGGCCGCCAGTTTGACCTCGCAGCCGTTGGCCTTCAGGAGGTCGGCGTAGCCCCCCAGGTCCTGGACGCCGGGGAACTTCATGAACGCGAGGAACCGGTCGGCTTCCGCGTCGGTCAGGCCGGCGGGGCCCTCGACCCAGTCGGTGAAGGCGATGGTGCCGCCGGGTTTGACGAGGCGGGCCGCCTCGGCGATGAGCGTGGTCTTATCGACGACGTAACACCAGGCGTCCTCGCCCCAGACGAAGTCGGCGCCGGCGTCGGGCAGACCGCTCTGGCAGACGTCGGCCAGGACGAACTGAATCTTGCCGTCGAGCCCCTCCGCCTTACAGCGCTCGCGGCCCCTCTCGACGACGGTGGGTGTGGCGTCCACGCCGGTCATCCCGGCGACGCCGCGGAACCGCACCAGAAACCGCATGCCGGCGCCGTTGCAGCAGCACAGGTCGACGCCCGTCATGCCGGCGCTGATGCCAGCCTTCTCGGCCAGGTCCATGGACGACTTGAACCCGCCGATGTGAATCTGCTCGCCCATGACGAGTTCCCAGAGGTCGCCCTCGGGACCGCCATAGACGGCTTGCACCTCCTTTAAGCCGATACCGCTCTTGCGTTTCATGGCAAGACCTCCGCTCGGGCACCCGTAATGTCCACTGGCCACCAGTGGCCGGACAACCGCTCCGGCCCTGGGGTCGCGGTTGCCCGGGAGGCACGCAGCCTACTCAGCCAGGCGCCGCGGCACGGACGGTCTCGAACAGTGCCTCGACGCGTACCGCGATGCGCGCCGAATCGGACGGCGAGTAGTCGGTCTCAATGCGCAGGTAGGGCATCTCAAACTCCTTCTCGGCCAGGCGTTTGACCCGGTGCGACTCCACGTCGTACGTCAGGCAGGCCTGCCAGACCAGTTCAATGACGCAGTCGGCCCGATACTCCTTGGCGAGCGTCTTCAGGGTGTCCATGCGGCGCTGGTTGGGCGTCATGACCGAGCACGGCAGGTGGAAGTACTTTTCGGCGATGGCCCGCAGGGGATCCGCGGCCTTCTCGTCGACGTCTTCGAGGATGGGCTTGAGGCCCGTGCAGTTCTCCATGACGACGACCAGGCCGCCGGCCTTCCCGATGATGTCCATGACCCGCTCGGCACCGTGGGCCATGGGCACGCCGGTCATGAGGACGCGGACGCGCTCCGCGGCCCCGGCGGGAGGCGTGCGGCCGGCGAGCATCCGCAGGGCCGCCTCGTAGGCCGCCAGGTCGTCGGGCATGCACGAGATGCTGCTCTTGAACTCGAGGAGTTCGCTGCCGGTCAGGACGGGGGCGTCGGCCTTCATCAGTTCGGCCAGTGTGCGGCGGAGGTGCCGCTCGCGGTTCATGGCGGCGATGCCCTCGCGCAGTTTCGCGTCGGTGATGCGGACGTGGAAGCGGCGCTCGAGTTCGGCCTTGAGGCGCTGGAGTTCGCCCAGCCAGTGGTCGAAGGCCTGGGGTTCGTCGGGTTTTTGGGGCAGTTCGAGCACGTACATGGGGCGCGTCTCGGCCATCAGCTCGTACATCTTCTTCTTACCGTCGCAGGTGGTCTCGGCCACGATGAGGTCGGCCATCTCGAGGAACGGGTTGGCCTGTTCCACGTGAAAGCCGTAGGTGGACTTGATGAGCGGGCAGAGGTTGGCCGGCAGGTCGCGTTCGGCCGGCGCAATCATCTCGGCCGATCCGCCGCACAGGCAGACCGGCACGCCGCCGGCGGCCATGATGACCTCGCGCGGCGTGTACTCGCACAGGATGCCGACGATGGGTCGGCCCTCGGCCTTGGCGGCGGTGGCGTACTCGTAACAGTTCTGGATCATGTGGCTGAACCGCGTGAGCGGACAGCCGTCGTCCTTGGCGGCGGCCCGGCTGCCGCACGGCGATGGCGCGGGGCCACACGACGACTTCCGGGCCTTCGCACCGCATCGGGTGCCCATAGGTCTGCCTCCTGGCCAGGGTCTCGGCGCGACGATACCGCCTCCCCAGGCCCGCCGCAGACCATACCCCCGCCCCGCACGGGCCACTCCTGGGGTGGACGGCACCCCATCATGACAACGAATCCCGCCGGACGCAAGAGTGGACCCGCCAGACCCGATCCCGCCCCCAAACTGGGCCGGACGGGATTTTTCCAGTTTTTTCCTGGAGTCCCGCCCCGCCAATCGTAGAATATAGTGGTGCAGCTTGTACCAAGTCAGGGTCTAGCCACGGTCAGTGGTATAGCAGCCTCCTCATGTGGGGGCGGGAGCGATTCCAATGAGGGAGCGAACTCGCAGTAAGGCAGCTTGGCGAGTGGCACCGATTCTGGGTGCCATGATCGCCATCTGTTACGTCCTCGTCTGTATCCCCGCAGCCGAGGCTGGCTGAGGCGGATACGGCGGCTCCGCGGCGGGGCCGAAAATCATCAAGGGGTCTGCGAAGTTCGTCCAGTGGGGTGCCATAGCGACCAGGACCGGGCCGTGCCTGACCATGACCGTCGTGCCGGACGGCCCGGGCAAGAAGCCTCTTACCCTCCTTGTCCCGAACAAGATGAAAGAGAGCCGCACCATTGAGGTCTCCGAGGCGGTGAAGTCGTTGGCCGGCCAACTCAAGGCGGGCGACTCGGTCAACCTCACGTACGAGAGTTCCGCCGGCAAGGCGACCTTCTCGAGTGCCACGGTCACCCCCGGCGTCACCGAGGAAGACACCACGTTCACCTACGGCGGCACCCGGAAAGTGTCCCATCGCGGCAAGGCCTGCCAAGCCGTGCTGGCGTCGCGCGGGAGCCTGTCGTGGAAGTTCCTGCTGCCCGACAAGAACGCCGATGCCGACGACGGCAAGAAGACCGCCTACCAGCCCGATCCGGAACTCCTGAAGAAGTTAAAGGAGCTCCGTCGCGGCGTGGCGGTACGCCTGACGTACAAGCCGTCGGAGTTCGTCTTCTGGCTCGATAGCATCGAACCCGTCGAGCCCGCCACGCCCGCCGCCGCCACGGCCCAGCCGGCCGCGACGACCGCCAAGTAAGACGGGTCGGCGACATCACGATTTCCTAGCGGGGTGCTGCGGTCGCGGCCGCGGTACCCCGTTTTCTGTCTGCGGCGGCCGCCCCACAACGCTTGACGGCGGCGCCCGGCTACGTTCCAATCGGCAGTCACTGCCGATGTGCCTCCCAACGTTCCTGACCCTGGA
>DATKZB010000107.1:0-2727 GCA_035528235.1 Phycisphaerae bacterium | reverse complement strand
TTGGCCTTAACCGAAGAATCCGAAGTTTCTCGCAAGGTGTCGGCAAGGGAGTGGGGCCGGTTTCTTAAGTGCCGTTACTGGCTAGGCTTAGGCGAAGCCCTGACCGGTCTCGAAAACCGGCGTGCCCGTTCTGGGTACCGGGGGTTCGAATCCCCCCTCTCCGCCACCTCGCGGCGGCACGCCCGCGATCCGAAACACGGTGGGTTTCGCGCCCTTGCGGCGCGGGCCGGCGGCACGTATCCTCGTGCGGCGGGCCCAGGAGTGCCTACCGTGCGTCGAGCCCCGCATCTCGGGTCGGCCATCGCCATCGGCGTCGCCCTGGCATGGGCGGCCGCATGCCCGGCCGACGAGAAGGCCCTCATCGAGCACGATTGGCGGATGCAGGACGGCATCGCCACGCCGCGCGAGCCCGGCACATTCGCCGCCGCCGTCGAGCGGACGCTGGCCCGCGGCAGCCGCCTCGTGACCGACCTCGCCGCAAGCGGCGTGGACCTCGGCCCGCTCGCCCGCGAGTGGCAGGCCCTGGCCGGCGAGTCCCAGCGGCTGCGCCAGGACGCCGCCGCCACCGACGCGGCGTGGGAAGACCTCTGGCGGCGCGTCCACGTGCTGCGGCGGCGCATCGCCCTGGCCAACCCGCTGGCACGGGTGGGACCGCTGGTATTCCTGAAGCGCGTGCCCAGCGCCTTCAGCCATCAGTTGGGCCAGTACTACGGGCCCAGCGCGCGGCCGGGCGGCGGGGTGTTCGTGCTCCAGGAACCGGGCCGATCGATGCGGTGCCGACGCCTGGCCGCCGAGTTGCCACCGGGCAGTTACCTGCACCCCGACGTGTCGTTCGACGGACGGCGGGTCCTCTTCGCCTATTGTCACGTCGAGAAGGCGCCCAAGGACCGCGAGGAACACGCCGGCGTCTGCTATCACCTGTACGAGGTGGGCGCCGACGGGTCGGGCCTGCGGCAGTTGACAGACGGGCCGTTCGACGACTTCTCGCCGCGGTACCTGCCCAGCGGACGCATCGTCTTTCTTTCGACGCGCCGGGGCGGGTTCCACCGCTGCGGACGGGGGCCATGCCCCACCCACACCCTCGCCCTGTGCGAGGCCGACGGCTCGCGCCCGCGCGTCATCTCCTGGCACGAAACCCACGAGTGGGATCCGTGCGTCCTCAACGACGGCCGCCTCGTCTACACCCGCTGGGACTACGTCGACCGCCACGCCGTCCACTACCAGCAACTCTGGACGTCGCACCCCGACGGCAGCCGGGCCGCGGCCTTCTACGGCAACAATACCCTCAACCCGGTGGGCACCTGGGAGGCGCGGCCGGTGCCCGGGTCCACGCAGGTTATGGCCACGGCGGCGGCGCACCATGCGATGACGGCCGGGTCGATTATCCTGATTGACGTGTCGCGCGGCATCGACGGCCCCGCCCCCGTTACGCGGCTGACGCCCGACGCCCTGTTCCCCGAGAGCGAGGCGCCCGTCAGCAACGGGTCGGGCGGTTACTGGCACGCCCCGGTCGGCGTGCCGTCGCCGCCGCCGGTTCCGATCGAACAAAAACGCTGGCCGGGCCACTGCTACCGCAGCCCCTGGCCGCTGGGCGAGAAGTACTTCCTGGCAGCGTACAGTTACGAGCCGCTCATCGGCGAGCCGTCGGCCAACCCGCCGCACATGTTCGGCCTGTACCTGGTCGACTGCTTCGGCAACAAGGAACTCCTGTACCGCGACGCCGAGATCTCGAGCCTGTGGCCGATTCCGCTTGGGCCGCGACCCCGGCCGCCCGTCATCCCGGCGGCCGCCGAGGGCGGTTACGACGGCCCGGCGCCTTCGGCCCCAGCGGCCGCCGCGGCGGCCGGGCATACGGAATCCTCGGGCACCGCGTCCGCGCCGGCCGAGCCCGCGGCCGCCGGGATGGGCGAGGGCGCCTTCTTCCTCCTGAACGTCTACGAGAGCGACCCGGCCCTGCCGGCCGGGTGCCAGGTCGCGGCCCTGCGCGTCGTCCAGGTGCTGCCGAAGGCCACGCCCCACATCAACGACCCGCCGGTGGGTCTGCCCAACGCCTCGCCGGGCAAACAGGTGCTGGGCACCGTGCCGGTCGAGGCCGACGGCTCGGCGTACTTCCGGGTCCCGGCGGGGCTGCCGCTGGCGGTCCAGGCGCTGGACGAGCGCGGCATGGCGGTGCAGGTGATGCGGAGCATCGTGTACGTCCAGCCGGGCGAGACGGCCTCGTGCGTCGGCTGCCACGAGCCGCGGACGACGGCCCCGCCGCACCGCGCGGCAGCGCTGGCCCTGCGGCGTCCGCCGTCGGCCATCGAGCCGGGGCCGGACGGCACCCGGCCGTGGAGTTACCCGCGGCTGGTCCAACCGGTGCTCGACCGGCACTGCGTCCGCTGCCACGGCGGGCCCAAGCCCAAGAAAGGCATCGTGCTGACGGGCGAGGCCGAGGGGCACTTCAGCCGCTCGTACAACGTCCTGGCGCCGCGCGTGACGTGGTCGGCGTGGGGCGGCCGGGGCGGCGACTTCCGCCAGGTCAACTGCGAGCCCGTCAGCCGGCCCGACTTTTTCGGCGCGCGCGGCAGCCCCCTGATGCGTATGCTCTTGAAGGGGCACAACGACGTCGCGCTGGGCCCCGGCGACATCGAGCGGCTCGCCACCTGGATGGACGCCAACGCCCTCTTCTACGGCACGTTCGACCGCGAGGGCCAAGCCCGGCAACGCCGCGGCGAACGCATCGCC
>DATKZB010000106.1:0-21243 GCA_035528235.1 Phycisphaerae bacterium | reverse complement strand
TTGGGGGCACGGGCCGTCCAGTCGGCCACGTCGGGGTCGTAGACGTAATAGTACCGCCGCTGCCCCGTGAAGAGCATCTGCCGCGACACCGGGTCGACCTCGTAATCCTGGTACGTGTGGCCGGTGACCCAGGGGCGACGGTTGAAGTTGAACCCGGCGGGGTACTCGGTGTTGCCATAGAGTTGGCCCAGGGGGAACTCGACGGCGTGCGGCAGTTCCCAGCGGTTCGTCGCCAGGTGATAGTGGAGGACGTCGCTGCCGCCGTGCGCGCAGTGCCCGCCCGACCAGACGAGAATCTGGTCGCGGTGGGCGTCGATCCGCACGGTGCCCCAGTCGCGGTTCAGCGCCGGGGCGTGCGGCGGGTCGAGCAGGACCCACCGGTTGACGGGCAGGTCGGCCAGCACCCGCTCGTGCGCCGCCGCATCGGGCGCCGGACCGGCCAGGTAGAAACCGGGGTCGAACGGCCCGGTGCGGTAGACGCGCGTATCGGGCGGCGCGCCGGCGGCGGGACCGGTCCAGGTATTGGCGGCCACGTCGTAAGTCCACTCGCCGTCGTCCAGGTCCACGTACTGGCCGCCCATGTAATCGGTGTTGAAGGCGTACACGTACCCGCCCGAGAGGACGACCTTGCCGTCGCCCGCGGCGCGGAGCGTGTGGTTGGCCCGCGGCGGCGGGGCGCCGGGCGGATGACGCTGGGTCCACCGCCGCGCCTTCGGGTCGAAGACCCAGGTATCGTTGGTCAGGTAATCGCAATGGTCGCCGCCGAAGACGACGTACAGGCCGGTCCGCGGTTCGTAGACGATGGGCGACAGGGCCCGCGCGGGCGGCTCGGCGTCGAGCGCCTCGGCGGCCGTCTCCAGGAGGCGCTGGACGGCCAGCATCCCGGCGAGCGTCTCGGCCGCGACGTCCTGGCGAAGTTGCCCCGCCAGCGGCGCGGCCGCACGCCGCGCGGCTTCCATCCGGGCGTACGCCCACCCCTGCTGGACCGACGGCTGGGCATCCAGGTTCCGGATCGTCCGGACGGCCTCGAGCAGGGCGTCGAGTTGGCGGACGACCTCGTCCTGAGCGGGGCCGAGGTCGATCTGGCCGCGCCGTCGCCGCTCGGCCTCCGGCAGGCCCTTGAAGTAGACGGCCCGGGCGCGGGCCAGGGCGTCTTTCTGGAGGGTGCGGACCGCCCCGACGCGGTCGCGGTACGGCTGGAGGGGGTTGGCGGCGCGGAGTGCCTCGTGGATGGCCTTCCACCCGCCGGCCTCGCGGACGCGGGTGTGCGGGCGTCCGTCGTCGGCCTCCTGGTCCTGGCCGCCGAAGGCGAGGCCCGTGCCGTCGGGCCCGTCGCACGTGGCGCCCCAGATGACGCGCTGCTTGAGGTCGACGCTGGGCAGCCGATACGGTTTCTTCCGGACGGGCGCGGCCCCGGCGGCAGCGGCAATGGCAAGGCCAAGGACCACGACCAGCCAGGCCCGGCGTGCGATGCGTGCTGTCAACATGTTCCCCCCTCCTTCAGGTGCCCCGGCGGCGGCCGGCCGTCAGGGCGAGACCGCGGGGACCGGCGCCCGTAGAAGAATGTCGCCGTCGCAGGGCGCGAGCCGATGCGACTTGCCGCGACGGCCGGTGGCGCGGCTCGTCAGGTCTTCGTCGAACTCCAGGACGACCTCGCCGTTGCCCATGGGGTTGTAGGCAGCCAGGCCGCCCTCGAACTCGCGGACGAACACTCCGTCGGGCCGCTTGGCGCCCGCCCCCTTCGGCCGGCCGAGACCCTTGTCCCAGAACGGGTACCAGTCGTGCCCGTGGTCGGGCTTGGGCAGCGGATTGGGGTCGGAAAAGAGGGCGTACCCGTCGGAGTGCGTGAGGACCAGGGCCGTCGTGGCCCGCATCAGGTTCAGGTCCTGGCGCGAGTGGTGGTACCAGGTCTCCAGGCAGTTGACGCGCGGCGAGCGCAGGTTGGCCTCGGCCCAGACAAGCGTGTCGGCCAGGCGCTGCCAGTCGTCGGGCGTGGCCGAGCGGGTACACTCCATGAAGTACCCGTTGACGTAGGGCGCGGTGCGGGGCGTCTTGCGGTCGTTGGCGTTGACCATGATGAGGGCGTCGGGTCCGACCGCCTCGCGGACGGCCTGGGCCAGGGCCAAGCGGTCGTCGTCATCGTGCCACCAGTCCAGCATGACGCCGTCGACGACGCCGGTCTCGACGACGGCCCGGGCCCGCTGGGCAACGTGCCGGCGAAAGTCGGGGTTGCTGAAGTCGAGTTGCAGGTACCCGCCCTCGCCCCACCCGGGCACGACCCGGCCGTCCTTGCGGCGCCACCACGGATGGTCGCGTGGCAGGAAGTTAGAGGGGGCGTCGCGGTACCGGATCTCGGCCAGCAGAATCATGTTCGGGTTCAGGGCCAGGAACTGCCGCCGCAGCACCGTCCCGCGGATCACGCTGCCGCGATCGAAGCGTGTGGCCACGCCCCCGGGCGACCCGTCCCACCGCAGGCCGAAGTACCCGGGGCCATGGAACACCAGGTCGTGCCGCGCGAGTGTCTTGGCCCGCGGCTCGTTTTTCACGTTGTCGGCGGGGTTCCAGGCCTGGAAGACCGAGGGGAACGTCCGGCCGCGAAGGCGGGCCTCGACGTCGCCGCGGCGCGACGGCGCCGCGGGCGTGGCGTCGGCCGCATCGGCCTCGGTGCCGCGTGCGGCCAACGGCCACAGGAGACCCGCCACGCCCAGCGCTGCCGCAACGACACCATAGCGCGATACCATCATCGGCACGTCACCTCTCGATGCCCGGGGGCGGCGCCGCAGCGGGGCGGCGGGGCTACTCGCCGATGATCTTGACGAGGACGCGTTTGCGTCGGCGGCCGTCGAACTCGCCGTAGAAGATGCGTTCCCACGGTCCGAAGTCGAGCCGGCCGCCGGTCACGGCCACGACGACCTCGCGGCCCATGAGGCTGCGTTTCATGTGGGCGTCGGCGTTGTCCTCGCCCACGTTGTGGCGATACTGGTCGTGCGGCTTCTCGGGGGCGAGCCGCTCGAGCCACGCCTCGAAGTCGTGGTGCAGGCCCGACTCGTCGTCGTTGATGAAGACGCTGGCCGTAATGTGCATGGCATTGACGAGCAGGAGACCCTCGCGGACACCGCTCTCGGCCAGGCACGCCTCGACTTCGGGCGTGATGTTGAGAAACTCGCGCCGGTGCGGCGTCTTGAACCAGAGTTCTTTGCGATACGACTTCATGGGGCTCCTCACGCGTGCGGCAGGGCCGAGTCCTACAACGCCAGTTCCGTACTTCATCCCGCCTGGCGGCCTTCCTAGGCCGCCAGGAACACGCTTCAGGCCCGATCGCGGCGGCCCGCCCCCGCCCGAGGCGGGCAGGCTCTGGGAAGGTCGCCGCGCGACAAGTGGCGTTGTAGGCCCAGGGCGCGCGGCCGGTCAGACCGGGGCGTCCCACAGCCGCACGGTGCCGTCGGCCGACGCGCTGACGAGGCGCCGGCCGTCGGGCATGTAAGCCACCGACGTGACGGGCCCCTCGTGCCCCCGGATGCATTGCAGTTCGTCGCCGGTGCGGGCGTTCCAGACGCGGATGGTGCCGTCGGCGCCCGCGCTGGCGATGTGCCGGCTGTCAGGCGAAAAAGCCACGCCGCTCACGAGGGCGTCGTGTCCGTGCAGGTTGTGCAGTTTGGTGCCGTCCTCGGCCTGCCACACGCGGACGGTGCGGCTGCCCGCGCTGGCGATCCGGTGACCGTCAAGCGAGTACGCCAGGCCCCAGATGCCGATACGATGGCCGCGAAGACACTCGAGTTCAGCCCCGCCGATGGCGTCCCAGATGCGGATGGTCTGGCCGCCGCCGCTGATGATGTTGCGCCCGTCGTGCGAGTAGGCCACGCTCCAGACACCCATGCGGTGCCCGCGCAGGCACAGCCGCTCGGCGCCCGTCCGGACGTCCCAGACGCGGACCGTCTTGTCGCCGCCGCTGACGACGCGCCGACCGTCGGGCGAGCACGCCACGCTCATGACCTCGCCCTCGTGGCCGCGCAGGCACAGCCGCTCGGCCCCCGTCTCGGTATCCCAGAGGCGCACGGTGTGGTCCTCGGCGCCGCTGGCGACGTACTGCCCATCGGGCGAGTACGCCACGCTCGTCACCTCGGCCTCGTGACCGCGGAGGCACAGGCGCTCGGCACCCGCCGGGACGTCCCAGAGGCGGACCGTCCGGTCCTCGCCGCCGCTGACGACGGCCTGACCGTCCGGCGAACAGGCCACGCTCGCCACGATTCCCTGGTGACCGAGAAACCTATCCGACATGCGACACCTCGACGGAAGACGACGTGCAGGCCAACTCTCCGTCCTGCGCGATGGTACCACGCCCCGCCTGGGCACGCAACGCGAAAGCCGCGCCCGTAAACCGAGCCGCGACCGCCAAGGAGCGGCGCCGCTACCGGGCCGCGGACCTGTACTTCTGCCAGTACTCGGGCAGGAGTTCGTGCGTCTTGGCCTCGAGTTCGGTGTCGCTGATGGCCGTGAGGCGTCCCTCGATCTCGTACTGGTCGATGACCCATCGGGCCAGTTTGTGGACCTTGAACTTCGAGATGCGGTCGTCGCCCTTGAGGCCGAAGAACTCGTTGACCCAGTGGGCGATGCCGTCGACGCCGCTCTTGTCGGTGATGGCGACGCGCGGCGGCCGGCCGAGGAGCAACTCGGTGTCGAAGATGTTGTAGATGCGTTCGTCCTGCCGCAGCCCCCCCGCGTGGATGCCCGCCCGCGTCACGTTGAACGCGCGGCCGACGAAGGGGTAGTTGTCGGGAATCGGCAGGCCGATCGAGGTCATGTACTCGGCCAGGGCCGTGATGGCGGTCGTGTCGACGCCCGAGAGGTCGCCCTTGAGGGCGATGTACTCGAACACGGCGGCCTCGAGCGGCGGGTTGCCGGTGCGTTCGCCGAAACCGAAGACGGTCGCGTTGACGAAATCGCAGCCGTACAGCCACGCCGTGCCCCCGTTGACGTGCACCTTGTGGAAGTCGTTGTGGCCGTGCCACTCCAGGCGGCTGCTCGGCACGCCGCACTCGCGGTTCAACTTATAGATAAGTTTCGGGATGCTCCGCGGCAGTTGCGCGCCGGGGTACGAGACGCCGAACCCCATCGTGTCGCACAGGCGAATCTTGACGGTCCGGTCCTCGGGCAGGCCGCGCGTCATCTCCATCAGCCGGTCGACGAACGGCAGAACGAACCCGTCGATGTCGGCCCGGGTAACGTCCTCCAGGTGGCACCGCGGCCGCACGCCGGCCTCCAGCGCCGCGTCGACGACCTCGCAGTAACTGTCCATGCACTCGCGGCGGCTCTTGAACTTGAGTTTGTGGAAGATATGGTAATCGCTCGACGAGGTCAGCATGCCGGTCTCCTGGAGGCCGGCCTCGCGGACCAGGCGGAAGTCGCCCTTGACGGCCCGGATCCACCCCGTGCACTCCGGGTACCGGTGCCCCAGGGCCCGGCACCGGTCGAGCGTCTCGCGGTCGTTCTTCGTGTACAGAAAGAACTCGGTCTGGCGCACCACGCCGCGCGGACCGCTGATCCGCGCCAGCAGGTCGTAGATGCGGACCATCTGCTCCGTGGTGTACGGCGGCCGGGCCTGCTGGCCGTCGCGGAACGTCGTGTCGGTGATCGATATGTCGCGCTTCCGGACCGCCGCCAGGTCGAACTCGACCGGCCGGCCGTCGATGATCTCGATCGCCGGCGAGTCGAACCGGATGAGCGGCGGCAGATCGTATGGAAACGTGTCCTCCATCAGGTTCGGCTCGGTCGCGTCGACCAGGGGATGCGGTTTCCGGGCATCGGCCATGAGGGGCAGTCCTTTCGTGGCGGGCTACGGGGACGGTCTACTCGTCGACCTCGATGCCCTGTTTCTTGCAGACCTTGGTGATGTACTCGACGGCCGAGCCGACCGTCTCGACCGAGAGGGCCTCTTCCTCGTCCATCTCGATGCCGAACTCCTCCTCGAACCCGGCGACCAGTTCGACCGATTGCACGCTCTCGGCCCCCAGGTCGACGGTGAAGTAATGCTCCGACCGGACGTCGTCGACGTCGACGTTCAGGACCCGGGCGGCTACGGCTTTGACGCGCTGCTCAACGGTTGCCATGCGTTTCGCTCCTCCTGGGGGGTTACAGTTTTCTCATGGCCCGGCGGCCTTTCTGGATGAGTTCGTCGCGCCGGGCCTTGCCCATCTCGAAGACGACGTCCCACATGGCCTCCTGGGCGGCCGTCCACTGCCGGCCCCGGCGGGCCATGACCATGCGGGCCGTCACGTATAACTGTTTCTTGCCGAAGCCCTTGGTCACCACGCCCTCCAGCAGCCAGGCGAACGACGGGATGAACTTCTGCATCGGCTTGCCGGTGGCCACGATGAGGGCCATGGCCCCCACGTACCCCCCCGTGTTCAGGAACGTGCCGATGCTGGTCTTGGCGTGGTCGCCAATGAGGCACCCCACCTTGTTCGACCCCGTGTCGATGGGCAGCCGCCCGTGCATGATGACCGAGACGGTGGAGTAATCGTTCTTGAGGTCGCTGTTGGTGGTCAGGGCCCCCAGGTTCACCCACTCGCCCACGTAGGCGTGCCCCAGGAAGCCGTCGTGGCACTTGTTGGAGTAGCCCTGGATGATGGAACACTCGACCTCGCCGCCGATGCGGCAGACGGGCCCGATGGAGTTGCCCTCGTGGCACTTGGCGCCCAGCAGAATCGTCTTGCGGCCGATGTAACACGGCCCGACGATACGCGTAAAGGGCAGAATCTCGGCCCCTTCGTCGATGTACACGGGCCCGCCGGTGGCGTCGATGACCACCATCGGGTGCACCGTAACGCCCGGCGCGATGTACACGTCTTTCCGGCTGCCGCGCAGGGCCCCCGGGTCCTCGACGGTGCCCTCGATGCCGCTACGGCCGGCGGCCGCAAAGTCGGCCGTCAACTGCTCCGGGTTCGCCAGCATCAGGTCCCAGACGTACTGCCACCGGGGCAGCGACGAGGTCACGTTCGGCAACCGCGCCTTGGCCGCCGACAGGAACTTGCCGATGTCGCCGGTCTGAAGCGCCGCCAAATCGACCCGCGCCACGCGGGCGTACAGCACTTGGCCCTCGTCATCGAGGGCGATCTCGCTGGGGCCCTGGAGAGGCACGTCGAAGGTCTCGGCCTTCAGGCGCGGATCGACGATCAGCAGGCCGTCGCCCCGAAGGGCGGCGGGGTCGTTGACCGGCCAGGCGGTCTGCTCGCGGTACGTGTCGGCCATGTAGTCCGGCACGAAACAGGCCACGTCGGTGGCGCCGACCTTGGCCACGAGTTTCTCGCCTAGCGACGTGATGCCGGTCCGGAGTTCCCAGATGGGCCGGCTGAGCGTCAGCGGGTGAAACCGGCTTCGGATTTCCTTCGATCGGTCAAGCAGGATCAGCCGCATGCGAGCCGCTCCTTTGCCCCGATAGCGAGGAATGGGGTCAAGAACGTACTCGCGACGGCCGCGCCTGTCAACCCGAAAGCCAGCCGGGGCACGCCTCACCCGCCAAGGTCAAACGCCGCCGGCCCCGCGCGGCTGAGGAAGAAGAGGGCCCGCGCGGCCTCGGCCGGAAACGCCTCGCGGTATCGCGCGGCCCAGCGGTCGAGCATGGCCGGGGCGTCGGCCTCGCGGACCAGCGCCCAGACGCTGCCGCCAAACCCCGCCCCGAACCCCGTCGCCGCCGACGCCCCCAACTCGCGACCCGCGCGGGCCAGAAAGACGGTCTGCGGCACCTGGTTCCCGAGCAGCGTCTCGGCCACCTGTTGCGACCGGTCGACCTGGCGGCCGAACGCCTCGAGGTCGCCCGCCGCCAGGGCGTCGCCGGCGGCCGGGACGATCTCGACGCTCTCGACCAGGAAGTGCTCGAACCGCGTGAGCAGTTCCGCCGCCGAGAACGGTCCCCCCGCCGGCCGGGCCGCCAGAACACGCCGCATCGCCTCGGCCGCGCCGCATGTGCCTGAACCTGCTGGCAAGCCCCCCGCTCTTGGGTGGCATGCCCACGCCGCCTCTCGCGTGGGCATGTTCCTCGTAGGGCGGAGATCATGCCCAGGCAACGGCGGCCTGGGCATGCCACCCGTCTCAGGAAGTCTCGGCACACCGGCCGCCGAGGCCAGCGCGTCGGCCATCGTCACGGCGGGCCGGCCCGTGTCCTGGTGCCACGCCTCGGCCACGGCCGACGCCAGACGCGACGCCCGGTTGTACTGGGCCATGGCCTGGCCGGTCTTCTCGGCCGCGACGCCGCTTGACGCGATGGCGAACACGCATCCGCGCGGCACGGCGATGCGCCGCTCGGGCCGTGTCGGACAATACGAGTACTGGATGACGCGCCCCGGCCGGGAACACAGCATGGCCGTGTGGTCCTCGCTTCCGCCGAACGTGCCGACGCCCTTGTCGCCCGCCAGCGTGCCGAAAGCCTGGCCGTTCTCGACCGTGCCCAGATACTCGGCCAGCGACTCGGGGCCCGCGATGTTGGCCCGGTACGCCGGCCGCTCCTCGATGCGGTTGACGGCCGACAGGGCGAGGAAGGTGGCGACCATCAGGGCGCTGGAACTGCTCATGCCGGCCGCCGACGGCAGGTCGCTCGAAAAGGCCACGTCGGCCCCGCGAAGCGGACCGGGGAAGTTCTTCGCCAGGCGCCGGGCCACCGTCATCGGGTAATTCGACCAGTGACCCACCGTCGGCGCCAGGTCGGCCGAGAAGGCGAACTCGCCGGCGTCGTCCAGGTCGAGGGCGAACGCCCGGACGCCTGAGTCGCCGCGCGGCACGGCCACCAGGCAGAACCCCCGCTCGGCCGCGGCCACGATGCTGCGGCCGCCGGCATAGTCGGTGTGTTTGCCGAGGACCTCGATGCGGCCGGGCACGAAGAAAGCGCGGGCCGCCCCGTCCGCCGCCGCGCCGGCCCCGGCCAGCGCGCGGGCGCACCGGCCGAAACGCTCGGCCTTGGCCTCGGCCGCCGCGCCGCCCAGGCCGCGCGCCGCCAGCCGGGCCCGCATCGTCGCCGCATCGTTCAGGCTGTCGAGGCAAAGGTCGCTCACAGCATCCTTCTCGTCTCAATGCCACAACGCCACTTCGCTACTTCACACCGCCTGGCGGCCTTCCTAGGCCGCCAGGAACACGCATCAGGCCCGATCGCGGCGGCCTAGGAAGGCCGCCGCGCGGCAACTGGCGGTTCCGGATTAAGGGCGGCCGCCGGCCTCACCAGGCGAAATCGATCGCCTTGAGGAACGCCCGCGCCAGCACCATGTGCCCGACGTGGTTGGGGTGAACGCGGTCGCCCGCGATGGCGGCCGGGTGGCACGTGGCCAGAATCGCGTCGAAGGCGGCCTGCGTGTCGACGAACACGGCGTCGTGCTTGGCGGCCAGCCGCTTGACGGCGGCGCTGTAGGCGTCCATCCGGGCCCGCATGGCGTCCTGGCGGTTGAGTTCCAGGAAGTAAGGCGTCATCAGCACCAGACCCTTCAGCCCCGGCCGCACGCGCCCCACGAGGTCGTCGAGCGTCTGCTCGTACTCCGGCAGGCCGACGTGGATCTCGCCGGCGTGCGGCAGGTCGAACTGTCGCCACACGTCGTTGATGCCTATCATGACGCTCAGCCAGTCGGGCCCGAGGTCGATGACGTCCCGCTGCCAGCGGGCCTTGAGGTCGCGGACGGTGTTGCCGCTGGTGCCGACGTTGACGACGCGGATGGCCGCCTCGGGGCACGCGGCGCCCAGCAGCGCGTCGACGCAGGCGACGTACCCGGTGCCGAGTCCGCCAGCCTCGCCAACGGGCTGGGCGCGGCCGGCGTCGGTAATCGAGTCGCCGATCATGACGAGTTTGCTGTTCTTCGCGATCTTCATGGCGGCTGCCTCCCGGTCGCGGGGCGCCCCCTGCCCCGGCGCGAGCACGATAGCACGCGCCCTGGGCGCGGCGAAAGAAAATGTTTTTGCCTCGTCCCGGGCGGTGCTATCATGCTCGGCGGCGGGGCGGCGTTGGCGACCCCTACATAGCGCTACTTTGTCAACTCCGCGAGGGCCTGTCAGGACCCCGCGCGGTGGCCTTCCCAGGCCACCGCACCTTGGCGCGGGGCAACCTGGCGCGGCGGCCTAGGAAGGCCGCCGCGCACGGTGGCGAGGAGTTGACAAAGCAGCAATAGGAGACCACGGCATGCGCGGCACGAAAATCCTGGACGCAGAGAAAGTAGAAACACGCGACTGGCCCGACCCCGTCCCCGAAGGCGACGAGGTGGTCGTGCAACTCGAAGCGGCCGCCATCTGCGGTAGCGACCTCCACGCCCTCTACCAGACGCCCGGCGAGAAGGCGTTCATACCCGGCCACGAGGGCGCCGGCGTCGTCGTGGCGGTCGATAGGCCGCACCACCTCAAGGAAGGCGACCGCGTGTGCACGTCGGCCGTCTCGCCCTGCGGCACGTGCGACATGTGCCGCGCGGGGTACACCATCTACTGCCGACACAGTAAGGGCGTGTACGGGTTCGGCCTGAACGGCGTGCACGCCGAGTGCGCGCGGCTGTCGGAGGGGTCGCTGCTGATGCTGCCGGAGACGATGTCGTTCGAGCAAGGGTGCCTGGTGCTCGACCCGGTGGGCACGCCCTTCCACGCGCACAAGCGGATGGGCACGAACGCCACGCACGTGGTGGGCGTGTTCGGCCTCGGGCCGATGGGGCTGGGCGCGGTGTGCACGTCGGCGCACCTGGGGGCACAGGTCATCGGCGTCGACCCCATCGCCTACCGCCGCGACCTGGCGATGGAACTGGGGGCCATTGCGACGATCGACCCGGCCGACGGCGACGTCGTCAAGCAGATACGCGACCTGACGGGCGGGTACGGGCTGGACCGGGCGCTCGAGTGTTCGGGCAAGGCCCCGCCGCTGCGGGCGGCCCTGGACCTGGTGCGGTCGTTCGGGCACGTCTCGATTATCGGCGAGAACGCCGAGGCCACCATCAGCCCGTCGAACCACTTCAACCGCAAGGAGATCTTTCTGTCGGGCTCGACGTGTTTTCCCATCGGCGAGTTCGACGAGATCGTCCGGGCGTTCGACGCCGGCCTGCCCGCCGACGACATGATTACCCACCGGTTCACCGTCGAGCAGGCCGCCGAGGCCTACGCCGCGTTCGCCGGCGGCGAGACCGGCAAGGTCATCTTCGTCCGCGAAGGCGCCGACGACTGAGCCGACGGGGAGGTGGGACGCCTGACCTGGATGATTGCACCCGAGGTGCTGTAAGACTCGTCTCAAAACAACGTCAGCACGGCTTGCAAGCAAGCCGTGGCACATGTCCATACAACCGCGCGGCGGCCTTCCCGGGCCGCCGCGATCGGGCCTGACGCGTGTTCGTAGGGGCACGACATGTCGTGCCCCTACAACAGAGGCCGTTTCCGGAACGCCGCCAGGCGGCATGAAGTAGCGAAGTAGCGCTGTAGGATCAGTCCGGCGGCAGAGGGGCGGTCACGCGCTCAATCTTGTCGGAAGCGGCAATCTCTTTGCCGTCGGCCAGAACGCGGAGGCCTTTGCCGCGACCGTACTTGTCGCCGCGGCGGTCGTACAGGATGGTCAGCACGTGGCCGCGGTAGAGGACGTTGTCGAGGCAGAACCAGTCCCACGTCCCCTCGGGCAGGAGGGGGTTGACCTCGACGGTGCGGTCGTCCCTCGGCCTCAGCCCCACGAGACCCGTAATGACGAGGTCGCAGTACGTCGAGTGATTGTAATCTTTGCCGCGCTCCTCGCCGCCCTTGCCGGGATCCCATGTCCCGTTCTTCCAGGTCTTCAGACGGGTGCGTGAGATCCAGTCGCCGGTGGCGGGGTTGAGGTTCTCGTCGATCCAGGGCACCACGCTGCCGTCGTCGCGCTTGAGCCGGTGGCACCGGGTGTAGATTTTCAGGAGGTCGAGGTAATCCTTGCGGCCGACGGCCGTCTGCGGCGGACCGTTCAGCAGGTTGGCCATGGCCGTCAGCGTGACGGACGTGGCGTACGGCCAACTGGGGCCGTTCCACTGGCACTCGTGGCCCTGGTACGAGACGGCGAACTTCGGATGACGCTGCTCGGCCGTCGTGGGACCGTACGGCGCGTGGAACCCCTTGGGGTCCATCACCTGTTTCCACGCGACGGCGTACGGCGGGTCGGGCAGACCGAAGTACCACGGCGTGTAGCCGTGCAGTTCGCGCACCGGGGCCAGGCGGGCGTCCGGGCCGCGCGGCAAGACTTTGAAGAACTCGGCCTCCTTGTCCCAGAGCCGTTCCTGGACAAGGCGCTTGACGGCGGCGGCCTTGTCGCGGAACCGCCGGGCCAGCGCGGCATCGCCGGCGAGGTCGGCGATGCGGGCGATGGCCACGGCGTCGCCAAACTGGTACGAGTTGATGGTGGCGCGGAGGCCGGACCCGCCGATCGAGACCTCCATGCCGTCGCGGTCGTCGACCTGCCAGAAGAGGCCGCTCGGGTCCAGGCGCGACTGCTCCCACGCCTCGTAGTTCTTCACGAGGTCGGGCAGCAGGTCTTTGACGAGTTCGGCGTCGCCCGTCACGCGGTACCGGGCCCAGAGGGCGTCGGCCGCCCAGAAACTGTACCGCCGCGGCTCGCCGCCCTTGCGGAACCAGAAGATAGCGTACTGGTCGAGATACGTCGGGTCGTGCAGCCACCGGCCCTCGTAGAAGTGGTGCCCGGCGGGGCACGAGATGGAGTTGTGCTTGCCCGCCCAGCCGACGTTCGGCAGGAACTCGGTGATGATGAAACCGTCGGGCGTCCGGCGGACGTGTTTGCGGTAGGTCCACCAACGGAAGTGGAAGATCTCCTCGACGTCCTTGTCGGGGCACGCGAAGAGCGGCACGTTGGCCTTCAGGAAGTCAAAGGCCCCGGCGTTCGGGACGTGCTGCGCGACCAGTTCCGCGTCGCTGCGGTTGAAGGCGTCGACGTAGCGCTTCAGCGCGTCGTGGTTCAGGACCGCCGGCCCCGGCGGCGCGGCCGCCAGCGCTGCCCCCGACGCGACGGCGAGGATGACGGCAATGGCCAGCAGCGGCGCGGATCCGTGCAACATGCGGCGGCGCTCCTCTCTGGCGGCGCGGCGGTCAGAGCGTCCAGCCCTGGCGGTACGCGCGGCGGATGAACGGCTCGGCCTTGGCGGTGTGGGCGGCCTTGAGGTTCTCGGCGTCCCAGGCCAGTTTCTCGCCCGCCCGATACGCCACGGTGCCGAGCAGGGCCGTCTCGGTCAGCGGACCCGAGTAATCGAACGGGCACGTCGTCGGCCCGCCGGTCTTGCACGCGACGATCCACTCCTGGTGATGGCCGATGGAGTTGGGGATGGTGGGCGCGGGCGGCTGGAAGTCGGCGAACCGGGCCTCGGGCAACAGCATCCGCCGGCCGTAATCGGCCAGGATCATCCCCTTCTCGCCGATGAAGAGCACGCCGCTGCCCCACTTGGCGGGGTTCTCGGGTTTCGCCAGGGTCTCAGGGCCGACGAGCCCTTCCTGCTCCAGCAGGGCCGTCGGCCGCCGGCCACCGTCGTACCACGTGAGACTGACGGGCGGCAGGTTGCCGCGCGCGGGAAACTCGTACCGCACGGTGAGCGAGCGCGGCGTGGTCTCGGCGTGGACGGGCGGCCCGTCGGCCTCGACCGAGGTCGGGTATCGAAGGCCGAGTGCCCAGAACGGCAGGTCCATGTAGTGGCACCCGAAGTCGCCGAGTGCCCCGCTACCGAAGTCCCACCACGACCGCCACCCGGCCGGCGCGTAGCAGGGATGATACGGCCGCTCGGGCGCCGGACCCAGCCAGAGGTCCCAGTGAAGGCCGGGCGGGACGGGGGGCGTCTCCTTGGGGCGGTCCATGCCGCCGTAGGTCGCGCTGCACCAGACGTGGACGGTCTTGACGGGCCCGACGACGCCGCCCTGGACGAGTTCGACGACGCGGCGGTAATTGTCGCCGGCGTGAATCTGGGTGCCGATTTGCGTAACCCGTTTGTTCTTGCGGGCCAGGTCGGCCACGACGCGGGCCTCGTGCACCGAATGGGTCAGCGGCTTCTCGCAGTAACAGTGCTTGCCCATGGCCAGGGCCCTGGCGGCGGCGGGGGCGTGGGTGTGGTCGGGCGTCGAGACGACGACGGCGTCGACCTCGTTCTCGACCTCGTCGAGCATGCGGCGGAAATCGTTGTACGTCTTGGCCTTGGGGAACCGCTTGGCCGCGCCCGCCAGCCGCTGGTCGTCGACGTCGCACAGGGCCACGATGGTCTCGCGGCTGACGCCGCCCAGGCTGTCGCCGCCGCGCCCGGCCACGCCGATGACGGCGATGTTGAGTTTCTCGTTGGGCGACGCCTCGCCGGGTGACTCGGTGTGCCATGCGTGCGCCCTCCTGCCCCCGTGGTCTTACAACGCCAGTTCGCTACTTCATCCCGCCTGGCGGCCTTCCTAGGCCGCCAGGAACATGCGTCAGGCCCGATCGCGGCGGCCTGGGAAGGCCGCCGCGCGACAAGTGGCGTTGTAGGGCTAATCCGGCGGGCCGATTGTACCGGTGTACCGGGGCCGGCGAGAAAGGATTTCGGCGCACAGGCCAAGATGGTAGAGTATGCCCCTCGCGCGGACGTGCCGCGCGGGGCGGCCGACTTCTCCCGGGGAACGCGCTTGGTCAAGGCCAAGTACATCCTGCTGGTGGCCATCGTGGCCGGGTGCGTGTGGGCCCTGTGGCCGCCGTCGCAGCAAGAGGCCGGCATCCAGCAGGGCGGCCGGCCCGAGGACCCCGTCAAGGCCGCGCGGCCGTACCAGATCCGGATGGCGCCGGCGCTGTACCTGCCCGGGACGATGCCCCAGAACGTCGGCGAGCCCCTCAAAGGCCTCGTGCGGGTGGCGGAGCGGTTCGAGGAGTTGTACCCGGACACGTACGTCCGTTTCGTCGGCACGCCGGGGGTGCGCGAGTGGCTGGTGACGCAACTGTCGGCCGGCCTCGCGCCCGACATCCTGAACGTGAACGTCGAGGACGTGTGGCAAGACGTCCACAAGGGCTGGTACGTGCCGCTGGATGAGTACCTCGACCGGCCGAACCCGTTCGTGCCGGCCGGCCAGCCGGGCAGCCGCCAGTGGTGGGACCTGTTCAAGTACCAGGCGATTACGCGCGGCAAGGCGGCGCCCGACGGCAAGTCGTACTGCATCTCGTTCGACATGGTCGAGACGGGCATCTTCTACAACAAGGACATCTTCGAGCGGCTGTCGCTGGCGCCGCCGAAGGACTGGGTCGAGTTCGACCGCCTCCAGACGACGCTGCGCGAGGCGGGTTACATTCCGACCCTGGCCAGCCTCGTGGCCGCCTCGGACTGGGGCGTGGACCTGGTGTTCGACCAACTCTACTACCCCATCCTGCCGGGCATCGACCTGAAGAAGGACCCCGCGCGCGAGGCCTACCTGGAAGGGTACCTCGACTGGGACGAGATCTGCTTTCTGTACCGCAAGGGGTTCTTCACGCGGCGCGACCCACGATGGGTGGAGATGTGGCGTATCCTGAAAGACTGGCGCCGGCACTGGAACCAGGACATCGCCACGGCCGACATGATGCGTCTGTTCATCACCCAGAAGGGCGCCATGTACTGGAGCGCCAGTTGGGACGTGAACCGGCTGACGCGCGACCCCGACGTGCCGTTCCGCTGGGGGGTGTTCTATCCGCCGCCCATCCCGCCGCAGTACGACGCGTACGCCGACGGGCACCCCATGTGCGTCATCGGGGGTGCCGCCATGCAGTACGTCGTCACGAACACGGCCTTCAGCGACACGGGCGACCCGGCCACCAGCGAGCGGCTGAAGCGGGCCGTGGCGTTCCTCCAGTTCCTGACGCTGCCCGAGAACGCGGGCCCGGTCATCAGCGAGGTCCTCAGCATGCTGCCGAACGTCCGGGGCGTGGAACCGCACGAGGAACTGCGGCCCTTCGACGAGATCCTGCGGCGCCGTTACACGACCACCAAGTGGAGTTACACGTTCGACATGCGGTTCAACGAGGTCTTCATCCGCATGTTCGACCTGTACCTGAACGGCGGCATCGACGACGACGCTTACCTGGACTGGTCCGATCGGAACCTCGACTTCGCCGTCGAGACGACCGTCCGGCGCAAGAACGTCGACTTCGCCGAACTGGAGCGCGCCTGGGAGGCGCTGGCACCGCTTCGCCGCAACATGAAAGGGCTGCCCGATGCCGCGAAGTAGGCTCGAGGACGCCACTCGCCATCTCGGGTGTTACGGGCTGCTGGCCCCGACGTTCGTCCTCGTGGGCGTCTTCAGCCTCATCCCGTTCGTGTGGGCGTTCACGACGTCGTTTTACCGGTACGAGATCGGTGGCGATCCCACCTTCGTCGGCCTCAGCAACTACGGCGAGTACCTGAGCGACCCGACGCTGGGCATCAGTTTCCGGAACCTCGCGTTTCTGACGGCGTTCTCGGTCATCGTGAGCGTGGTCTTTCCGCTGGGCGTGGCCAAACTCATCTTCTCGCTCTCCTCCGCCCGGGCCCGGTACATCTATCGCATCGTGTTTCTGGTGCCCATCGTGGTGCCCGGCGTGGCGACGCTCATGATCTGGGGCGGCATGATTTATGGCGACAACGGACTCGTGAACGAGTCGCTGCGGCTGCTGGGCCTGGAGCACCTGGCGCGGGGATGGCTCTCGAGCCCCGAGACGGTCCTCTGGGCGGTGGCCTTCATCGGGTTCCCGTTCGCCGGGGGCATCAACATCCTGATTTACTACGCGGGGCTGGCGGCCATTCCCGAGAGCGTCCACGAGGCGGCCCAACTCGACGGCGCCTCGGGCCTCGGCAAGTTCTTCCGCATCGACCTGCCCCTGGTCCTCAGCCAGATCAAACTGCTCGTCATCCTGACGGTCATCGGGGCCGTCCAGGGGTTCCAGGGCATGTTCATCCTGACGCGGGGCGGGCCGGGCTTCGAGTCGATGGTGCCGGGCCTGTGGATGTACTTCAACGCCTTCAGTTTTCAGCGGATGGGGTACGCCTGCGCCATGGGCGTCATCCTGTTCCTCATCATCCTCGTGCTGACGGTGCTGAACCTGAAGTACTTCAAGAGCGCCGAAGACGTTAAGGCCGCCACATGAGAAAACGGAACGACCTGCTGATTCACGCCGTCCTCATCGGCATCGCCACCCTGACGATGGTGCCCTTCCTGTTCGTCATCAACAACTCGCTGCGGACCAACACCGAGATGGACCACTCGTTCTTCGGCCTGCCGCGCTCACTCGATAACATGGCCCGCTTCACCTGGTACCACCTGAGGGGCCAGGACGACCGCATCCGGCTGCGCGTCGTGCCGAAGGCCGGCACGACCGGCGGCGTCCGCGCCAGCGAACTGCCCATCGAGCGGGTGGGCTACGCCGAGGCGATGGGCCGGTTGTGGGACGACCTGACGCGCGGTTACCGGTACTCGTGGGAGGTGCTCAGGCCCTACATGGTCAACACGCTGCTGGTGTGCGTGGCGACGGCGTTGGGCGTGGTCCTCATCGGGTCGGTCAGCGGATACGTCTTTGCCCGGTACCGTTTTCCGGGGCACAAGGCCCTGTTCGTGGGCCTGCTGAGCCTGATGATGATTCCGGGCATTCTGACGCTGGTGCCCAGTTTTCTGCTCGTCAAGCAACTGGGCCTGCTGAACTCGTACTGGGTGCTCATTCTGCCGTACGTGGCGGGAGGCCAGATCTTCGCCATCTTCCTGTTCAAGGGTTTCTTCGGCGGTCTGCCGGAGGAACTGTTCGAGTCGGCCCGCCTCGACGGCGCCGGCCACGTGGCCCTTTACTGGCACATCGTGCTGCCCCTGTCGAAACAGGTCATCGCCGTCGTGGGCATCATGACCATCCTGGGGACGTGGAACAACTTCCTCTGGCCCTACATCACCAACGCCGACGCCACGTACCACGTGGTCTCGTCGGGGCTGTACCTGATGGGCCAGAGCGCCGTGGCGGCCAACCGCGCGACGATGTTCGCGGCGTACCTCTTGTCGAGCATCCCGCTGCTGCTGCTCTTCATCTTCGCCACACGCCCGTTCATGCGCGGCGTGGCGTCGGGGGCGTTCAAGGCATAGGAAACTGCAATTCCGTCTTTGCTCCTCACGTGCCACGGCTTGCTTGCAAGCCGTGTTCCCGTTTGGCGCGGCGGGTACGGGGACCCGCCGCGCAAACACGTAGGGGCACGACATGTCGTGCCCCTACAACACACACCGCGCGGTCGGTCCTCCGGACCCACCCTACGGTGTCCTACACCTCCTCGACCACCTTGAAGCCCATCAGGGTGCCCAGGTGCCGCATGGCCTGGAGGTGGTCGCCGTAGAAGACCGCGCGGTGCAGCAGCGTCATGACGCCGCCCTTGAGCACGTCGGCCCCCCAGTTGGTGAACATGCTTTGGGCGTCGGCCACCTCGGTGACGAACTGCGTGCGGCAGCCCAGCGGGCTGTGCATCACTTCGATGATCTTGCCGGTGGAGAGGAGCATCGTGTCGAGGTCGATGAACTTGGCGCAGGTCACCATCTGGCCGACGCGGTTCTCGACCTCCAGCGCCACGCCCCGGCCGCTGTCGGTCTGGGTGCGCATCGAGAACGGCATGCGCTCGCCCTTGGGGCCGTCCAGCCGCGTCACCGACGTGCAATGGAAATGGATGAGAGCGTTGCGGGCCGTGTCGAAGACCGGGTCGGTAATGAACCCCGGCACGTCGAAGGCGTAGCCGAACATCAGCATGGTCAGCGTCGAGTCGATGTCGCCCTCGCAGGCGCCCACCAGGCCCAGGTCGTTCAGTTTGCTGAACGTCAGGCATCCTTTCGCCGGGGCGCCCATGCAGTGCGAACTCGTGACGGCCCGGGCCCCGTGCTTGACCATGAGGTTGCGGACCGCCAGGTACATGCGGGCCGAGTTGATGATTTCGTCGCGCGTGGGCTCGACGATTTGCTTGGCCTGGCTGATCCAGTAGGCCTGGGCCTCGGCCTCGGCGGCCTTCAGGTCAACCGCCTTGTGGGCCTCGATGACCTGCTCGTTGGGAATGCGGATGACCTCGGTGCCCAGGCGCTCGCGGACCTGCTTATCGTCGCACGCGGCCGCCGTGCCCAGCGACCCGCCGATGACGATGACCTTCGTCTGACGCATCCACGGGGCCACGCGCATCAGCGACACCACGCGGTCCAGTTCGCCCCAGTCGCTCGTGGGCAGCAGGACGACCTTCTTGCCCGCCTTCTGCCACGCGGGGAAGTACATCCACCCGTGGCCGCTGAAGGGCTGAGAGAACACCGCCGTGGGCACGCCCACGTCGATGAGTTGCCCCAGCACGGGCGCGTCGCCCCCGTGACCCGACAGGTGGAACAGCAGGACGCCGTCGGCGTCCTTGACCTTGGCGGCCACCTCGGCCACGTTGGTCTGAGGAACGAGGTCGCCGCCGACGAACTTGACGTTGAGTTTGCTCTCCAGGGCCGCCAGGTACGTGTTGAGTTTTTCGACCTCGGCGGTCGGCCGCGACAGGTAGATGCCGCCCGTCCGACCGGCGAAGACCTTGTAGATCTTGGCCGGGGGCAGTTGCGGCGCCCAGTCGGCCGTCTCAGCGGCCGCGGCGGCCACCCGAGTCTCGGCAGCCATGCATCCGGACAGGATCGCGCCGCCGCCCACGGCGGCCGCGCCCAGAAACTGACGTCGGTTCATACCCATGGCAGGCTCTCCTCATCAGCGACCGTGGTCTCGTGCGCGGCTACCGTGCCGCACGCTGCACCCGATGTTGACCGCGCCGGCCGGCCGCGTCAAGCGCCATCTTGGTGCGGCGGGGGGAGCGGGGGCGGCCGCGCCGTCAGAAACTGTACCGCGTGGCGAAGTACAGGTTCGAGTTATCCTCGAACTGGCCGAAGAACGTGCCCGAGTGGTTGCCGAAGAAGACGTTCGCCCCCGCCTCGACCGACCACGAAAAAGGGGAACCGTGCCCGACTAGGGGGCACGCCCTGGTCTTGACTGCTGGAGAAGCGATTGGATCGCCGAGAACTTCTGCTGCTGGCCTTCGCTCTTCGACCACCGTTCCACTTCGGCAAGGTCCACATCGGCAGCGTGCGCCACGACAAGGCGGGCCTGTTCCAGGCACTGGCGGTCGTCGAAGTAGTAGTACCCCGCCAGCCTGTCTTTGACGCAGTCGGTTGCGGACAGTAGGCGCAGGGTTCCCGTCGGCAGCGTCATCTGTGCGATTCTCTTGACGGGCTCCGCGCCAACCGAAAGCGGTGGCGGGCGAACGTCGACCACAAGCAAGGCGTCGGCGTGCTTGAAAACCCGGGCGGCGCGAACAAAGCCTATCTCCGCCAGGGCGGACGCCACCGTTGACATTCTCACGAAAGTCTCTTGCACAAAATCCAGGTCTCCGGAGACGTAGGCCCTGTCGGCGTAGATCGTGACGCACGTTCCACCCGAGAGAACAACCTTGATGCCACGTTCGGTCAGATGCTGTGACACCAGCGCGGCAAGTTCAGCCTCGGTCATGTCTCGTACCGGCTTCATACGGGCTTACCCGCCAGCCTTGGCCTTTGTCTGGTCATCAGCAGGGCCTCCCTTTCGTCATCAGGATAGAAGGCCAGGGCCTTGTCCAGCAGCGCCCTGAGTTCGCGGAGGAAGGGGTATCTTGGATTCAGCCTGTAGAGCCTACTGCGCCCCACGCTCTCGCTGTATAGAATCCCCGCGCCTTCGAGCCGACTGAGTTGTTTCTGGATCGAACTGGGCGTAGCACCGAACGCCCGCGCCATCTGCCTTGCGTACCCCGCCCCAAGGCAATTCAGGTACATCAACGCCCGCTCCGCGTCTTGTGACCCTAGCAATGGCTCCAGCATGGGCCGCCTCCTTTCCGCCACCGACCTCCATGAGAGGTCATATGACCTCTTTCATAGGTTAGTCTATCGGAATTCTGGCCGCAGTCAAGTCAGGGATTGTGTGATTTCGGGGATCGCGTCGCATGCGCAGTCCTGGAAACAGCCACACACGTACCCGGACCGCCGCCGTTTCCGTATGGTTTAGCATCACTGCTGTCCGGTTGTTTGACTGCCGTCGTCGCGTAACTAACGTTTCTTCCATGGGTTGCGTCACAAGATGAGCGGAATCGATTTCAATTCCCCAGTAAGCTCCGGCCACTTTTTGCAAGGAGTGGCTGATGAATATCGGGCGGACCGTCTTCTCGCAACTCATGGACTTGCTGCCAATGCGCGAATTCCGCAAGTGCGTTGCGCGCTACCGAGGCAACTACAAGGTCCAACATTTCTCCTGTCTCGATCAGT
>DATKZB010000105.1:0-23348 GCA_035528235.1 Phycisphaerae bacterium | reverse complement strand
GGCAGGCGTAGCACCGGGTGCACTTGGCGAACTGCTCGGTCCAGAACGCAGCGCGCTCGTCGGGTGTCATGGCGGCGATCGCCTCGATCTGTTTCAGGACCTCGGCGTCGTGCGGCAGGTCGGCGTACTTCTCCTTCAGGAGCGCGACCGTGCCCGGCAGGTCGAGGACGCCGTGGTACGCGTCGTCGTCGACGGCCAGGACGAGGACGTCGCCGGCCGCCAGTTGGGCCTCGGCGGCCAGAATCGCCAGGCTCCGCATGGCCGCCGGCCGCGCGACCACCGCCACCGGCCGGAACCGCAGCAACTCGGTCTTGCGCAGGTACGCCGCCAGGTTCAGCCGGCACGCCGCGTCGTACACGAGGTCGGCCGTCTGCTCGGGGTCGGTGACGAAGGCGGGCACGCGTGCCTGGCCGCGGGTGCGGAAGCCGATGACCATCTTGGCCCGGCCGTCGGCCAGGAGGGCGGCGGCGTCGGTGCGGAGGCGTTCTATTTCCATGGCCGCCTCCTCGCCGGGTTGGCCGGCTCGAACGGCCCGGCCTGGCGGACCTTCTCGGTGACGTCGTTGATGAGATCGGCGAACTTCTGGCCCTCGGCCGCCGAGACCCACGAGAAGTGCAGCCGCTCGGGCCCGATGCCGGTCAACTCCAGCAGTCCGCGGAAGAGCGTCCAGCGGCGCCGGGCGTGGTAGTTGCCGCTCGTGTAATGGCAGTCGCCCGGGTGGCATCCGCTCACCAGGACGGCGTCGGCCCCGCCCTCGAACGCCTTGAGGATGAAGAGGGGGTCGATGCGGCCGGTGCAGGGGAGTTTGATGATCCGCACGTTCGGGGCGTACTGGAGGCGGCTGGTGCCGGCCAGGTCGGCCCCCGCGTACGTGCACCAGTTGCACACGAAGGCGACGATGCGCGGGTCGAAGGCGCCGGTGCCTTCAACGGGTTTCGGTTGTGTTTGAGTCATGGGCTCGGTCTTGGACGCGCTCCCCTTCGGGTCGCGGCTAAACGTCAGGCAATCAAGTTCTTCGGGTCGCGGCTAGACGTTTACTCCAGTGTCGCAATCTCGGCTAGCACTTGTTCGTCGGTGAAGCCGTCCAGGTCGATGCTGTTGGAGCGGCACACGGCCACGCACGTGCCGCAGCCTTGGCACAGGCCCTCGTTGACGCGGGCGACGGTGCGGATGAGGTTCCCCTGGCGGTCCTTGATGTCGAAATCCTCGATGGCGCGGTACGGGCAGGTCTCGATGCACGCGCGGCAATGGACGCAGGAGGCCTCGTTGACGCGGGCGACGATGGGCTCGCGCTCCAATTCCGGCTGCGAGAACAGGCCCAGCACCTTGGCCGCGGCGGCCGACGCCTGGGCCACCGAGTCGGGAATGTCCTTGGGCGCCTGGCACGCCCCCGCCAGAAAGATGCCCGCCGTCGCCGTCTCGACCGGCCGCAACTTCGGGTGGGCCTCGCTGTAGAAGCGGTTGGTGTCGTAGGCGATGCCGAGCATCTGGGCGACGGTGTCGGCACCGGCGCGCGGCACGATGGCGTCGGCCAGGACGACGAGGTCGGCCTCGATGGTGACGGGCACGCCGGCCAGCGTGTCGGCCCCCTTGACGATGAGTTTACCGTCGGTCCGGCGGTAGATGCGGCTGACGCGGCCGCGGATGTACTCGGCCCCGTCGGTCTCGATGGCCCGGCGGACGAACTCGTCGTATCCCTTGCCGCCCGCCCGCACGTCCATGTAGAAGACCACCGCCCGCCCGTCGTGCACCTTGTGTCGGTACAGGATGGTGTGCTTGGCGGTGTACATGCAGCAGATCTTCGAGCAGTACGGGACGCCCTTCGACGCGTCGCGGCTGCCGCAGCACTGGATGAAGACGACCGTCTGGGGCACCTGGCCGTCGGAGGGCCGGCGGATTTCGCCGACCGTCGGGCCGGAGGCCGAGGCCAGCCGCTCGAACTGGAACCCGTCGATGACGTCCTTCAGGCGTCCGCCGCCGTACTCGCCGTAGGCCGAGTGGTCCCACAACTCAAAGCCCGTCGCCACCACGATGGCGCCCACCTTGACCTTCACTTCGGTATCGGTGTCGTCGTACTTGATGGCGCCCGTGGGGCAAACCTTGGCGCACACGCCGCACTTGCCCTTGGTCAGCATGAGGCAATGCTCGGCGTCGATGACGGGCTTGTTCGGCACGGCCTGCGGAAACGGCGTGTAGATGGCCGTGCGCGGGCCGAGCGCGGCATCGAACTCGCTGGGGATCTTCTTGACCGGGCACTTCTGGTAACACGCCCCGCACCCGGTGCACGTGGCCGGGTCGACGTATCGGGCCTTCTGCCGGATCGTGACCTCGAAACTGCCGATGAACCCGTCGACCTTCGTCACCTCGCTGTACGTCATGAGGGTGACGTTGGGGTGCGCCGCCACCTCGACCATGCGGGGCGTCAGGATGCATTGGCTGCAGTCGAGCGTCGGGAAGGTCTCGCTCAGCCTCGCCATGTGCCCGCCCAGCGAGGGGCTCTTTTCGACCAGGATGACCTTCTTGCCGCCGTTGGCGATGTCGAGCGCCGCCTGGATGCCGGCGATGCCGCCGCCGATGACCAGGGCCGTCGGCTCGACCGGCACGCTGATGGGGTGCAGTTCGCCGTTGCGTTTCACCTTCTCGACCATCACCCGCACCAGGTCGATGGCCTTGCGGGTGGCCTGCGGGCGGTCTTCGTGGACCCACGAGCAGTGCTCGCGCAGGTTGGCCATCTCCAGCAGGAACGGGTTGAGGCCGGCCTCGGCGGCCGCGCGCCGGAACGTGGGCTCGTGCATGCGCGGGCTGCACGCCGCCACCACCACGCCGGTCAGTTTCTTGTCCTTGATGGCCTGCTTGATCATCTGCTGGCCGGGGTCGGAGCACATGTACTTGTAGTCGACGCCCGTGACGACGCCGGGCATCTGGGCGGCGGCCTGGGCGACGGCGGGGCAGTCGACCGTCCGGCCGATGTTCTCGCCGCAATGGCAGATGAATACGCCTACGCGCGCCATGACTAGGCGCTCCTTTCGGCCACTCGCATGGCGTCGACGAAGTGGCGGTTCAGGCCCAGGCGCTCGGGCTCCAGCCCCGCGGCCAGGCCCATGATTTCGCTCAGGTACACGATGGGCAGGTCGTGCGGCCCCAGGCCGGCGGCGTTGATGGTCTGCTGACGCATGTCCAGGTTCGAGTGGCACATCGGGCAGCCCGTGACGATGGCCTGGGCGCCGGCCTGCTCGGCGTCGGCCAGGATGGCGTGCGAGAGGTCCACCACCGCGTCGGTCATCGACATGCTGAAACCCCCGCCGCAACACTCGACGGCGAAGTTCCAGGGCACGACCGCGCACCCGGCCGCCGCCAACGCCGCCTCCATGGCCGTCGGCTGCTCGGCGTCGTCGCCCTCCACGATGTCTTTGCCGCGCGCCAGCAGGCACCCGTAGTACGGGGCCACCTTCAGGCCGCCCAGCGGCGCGGTCAGTTTCCCGGCCAGGCCCTCTTTCAGCAGCCGGTTGACGAACTCGATGATGCTGAGAATGCGGACGGTGCCCTTGTACGGCCGCTCGGTGATGCCCTGCATCTTCGCGGCCAGGTCCGGGCTGCGGCTGAGGCGGACGGCCGTCCCTTTGAGCCGCGAGAAGCACGCCGCGCACGGCGCCAACACCTCGGTCAGGCCTTGCTCCTCGGCCAGGGCCAGCGTGCGGTAGGGCAGGGCCACCGCCAGGTCGTGGTTCAGGCTGTGGGCGGCGCTGGCACCGCAACAGTTCCAGTCCTCGATTTCCTTGAGGTCCGCTCCGGCCACCTCGGCCAGGGCCCGGATGGACATATCGAGTTCGCGGCCGGTGCCGTGGAGCGAGCAGCCGGGGTAGTAGCCGATGGTGGTCATGGCTCATCCTCCCGGTGGCGGCAGGCTTTGAAGATGCGGCGGACTTCCTTGCGGCCGGGGATGACGCGCGGCACCAGGGGCAACTTGCCCCGGAGAAACATGGCGGGGGCCAGCATGACGTCGCTGAAAAAATCGCCGCTGGTCATCTTGTACAGACTGGTCAGCGGCACTTCGCTCATGCGGCCGGCGTACTCGACGTTCTTCAGGAACGCCTTGTGGAACTTGAGGACGCGCTTCAGGTCGTGCGGGACGGTGCCCTCGCGGTTGGCCATCTCGCGCAGCACGTCCATGACGGCCGCCGGGTCGAGGTCTTTCGGACACCGTTGCGTGCACGTCAGGCACCCGGCGCAACTCCAGATGGTGCGGCAGCCGAGCAGGCGCCGGACGGCCGCCTCGTCGCCCACCTGCACCAGCCGCATGACCTGGCTGGGCGTCAGGTCCATGTACCGGGTCATCGGGCACCCGGCCGTGCACTTGCCGCACTGGTAGCACTCGGCCACGTCGACGTCGGTGGCCTGGCGTACCTTCTCGGCCAGTGTCGATTGGGCGGTCTTCGTCACCGTCATCCTCCGCCGCGGTCGCGACATTCCCCCTCGGGATTTTCCATACACCGGGCCGCGGGCCCTGCCGCCGGGGCGGCTGCGTCGCTCTCTGGAAACCGCCCGACTCGCCGAAGTTACCCTAAAAAGTCGTCTGCCGGGCGACCTCCTGCCGCCCCCCTGTGGCCAGAAAACAGGACCCAAAGGAGGGCACGTCACTTACCCGTGAAATCATACGCGACCAGGTCACCTTTTGGCAAGGGGAATCAGCCCGGCCCGTTATCACACGCGCCCGGCAAGCCGGGCGGCTAACCTGTCGCGTTCACGCGCCCGGCAAGCCGTTAGCCGCGGGGCTTGCCCCGCGCGTTGTGATGACACGCGCCGATACGCCCCTTGCCGACAAAGGTCGTTGATTCCGGCCGCGCGCGCCGGTACGCTGCACCCGGTCGTCGCCGAAACCATGGGCGGCGATGAGCCGAACCACCGGGAGCCGCAATCATGCCCAAAGACCGAGAGGCCGACGTCCTGATGCGCCGGGCCTGGCGGGCACGGACCGTCATTCCGGGCTTCAACGTGGCGTATCTGCCGATGATCGAGCCCGTGGTGCGGGCCCTGCGCGACACGCGATGTTTCGGCCTGGTGTCGGTCTCGCGGCCCGACTGGGCGAAGCTCGGCGCCGGCAGCCTGGCGGCCGTCCGCGACGCGTACGAGACCGTCAAGGACGAGCGTTTCGCGCGCCTGCACGTGGACCACGTGCCGGTGATCGACGAGGACGGCCTGGCGGTCGACGCCGAGTCGATCCTGCGCCAGGCCGTCGGCCTGGGGTATCCATCGATTATGATCGATGCGTCGCGGTTGCCGCTGGGCGAGAACATCGCCGTGGTGCGGCGCGTTGTCGGCTTCGCGCACGCGGCCGGCGTGGCGGTGGAGGCCGAACTGGGGGCCGTCATGGGCCACGAGCCCGGCCCGCTGCCGCCGTATGAGGAACTCTTCGCCTCGGGCCGCGGCTTTACCGACCCGGATGAGGCCCGCCGGTTCGTCGCCGAGACCGGCGCCGACTGGCTGAGCGTGGCCGTCGGCAGCGTCCACGGCACACTGAGCGAGCGGCGGGTCGAGAAGAAGGTGGAGGCCCGCCTCCACATCGAGCACCTCGACCGCGTCGCCCGGGCGGCCGACGTCCCGCTCGTGCTCCACGGCGGCACGGGCATCCGCAAGGCGTACGTTCTGGAGGCCGTGCGGCACGGCATCGCCAAGATCAACGTGGCCACGGCCATCCGCCAGCCGTACGAGGCGGCGATGGCCGAGTCGATTGAGAAGGCCCAGGCCGCCGTCTACGAGGCGACGGCGCGGGTCATCCGCCAGGACCTGGAGATCGAAGGGTCGGTCGACGTCGTCAACCCGGCGTAGCCGTGGGGGCACCGCGGCGTGCGGCCGGCCGAATAAAGGAGTGATCGACATGCAACAGACAACGTTCGCCCTCTTCTTTGGCAACCGTGGTTTCTTCCCGGCCAGCCTTCAGGCGGCCGCGAGGAAGGAAATGACCGCCGCCCTCAAAAAACTGGGGCACAAGACGCTGATGCTGCCCGCCGCCGCCACGCGCTACGGCGCCGTCGAGACCCCGGCCGAGGGCGAGGTCTACGCCAACTTCCTTCGGGCCAACCGCGGCCGGTTCGGCGGCGTCATCCTGTGCCTGCCCAACTTCGGCGACGAGACCGGTGCCGTGGCGGCCCTCGGCGATGCGGGCGTGCCCATCCTCATCCAGGCCTACCCCGACGAACTCGACAAGATGGCGCCCGCCGTCCGCCGCGACGCCTTCTGCGGCAAGTTCTCGATCATGGACGTCTTCGGCCAGTACGGCGTCCGCTTCACCGCGCTGGCGCCGCACACCGTCCACCCGGCGAGCCAGGCGTTTGCGGCCCACATCGACCACTTCGACCGTCTGTGCCGGGTGGTCGGCGGCATGCGGCGAATGGTCGTGGGCGCCGTCGGGGCGCGGACCACGGCCTTCAAGACCGTCCGCATCGACGAACTGGCCCTGCAGCGGCATGGCATTACCATGGAGACGCTCGACCTGTCGGACGTCTTCGCCCGCATGCAGGCCCTGCGCGGCGGCGACCGCAAGGTCAAGGCCAAGGCGTCGCGTCTGAAGGCGTACACGTCGTGGAAGGGCGTGCCCGGGGCGGCGTTCGACCAACTCGTCCGCCTTGCCGTCGTGCTCGACCAGGTCGTTGCCGAGTGCCGCATGGACGCCCTGGCCGTGCGATGCTGGATCGAGATGCAGCAGCAACTGGGCATCTCGCCGTGCGTCGTGCTGAGCGAGATGAACGACCGCGGCATCCCGGCCGCCTGCGAGGTCGACGTCGGCAACGCCGTGGCCATGCGGGCCCTCAGCCTTGCCTCGGGCAACGTGGCGACCTGCCTCGACTGGAACAACAACTATGGCGATGAGCCCGACAAGTGCATCCTGTTCCATTGCGGCCCCGTGCCGCAGACCATGATGACGGCCAAGGGCCGGGTGGTCGACCACGCCATCCTGGCCAACGCCGTCGGCCAGGGGTGTTCCTGGGGCTGCAACGTCGGCCGCATCGCTCCGACGCCCATCACCTTTGCGAGCCTGATGACCGAGGACGGACGCCTGAAGTTCTACCTGGGCCAGGGCCGGTTCACGAACGACCCGATTCCGGCCGACTTCTTCGGCTGCGCCGGCGTGGCCGAGATCGCCGGCCTCCAAGACGCGCTGCGGACCATCGGCACCCTGGGCCACCGCCATCATACCAGCGCCACGCCCGGCCATGTGGCCGACGCCGTCGCCGAGGCGTTCCAGCGGTACCTGGGCTACGAGGTGACCCGCGTATGAGCCTGCTGGGCATCGACGTCGGCACGGCCGGGTGCAAGGCGGCGGCGTTCTCGCTCGATGGGACGCTGTTGGCCGACGCGTATCGCGAGTACCCCACGCTGCATCCGCGCGAGGGCTGGGCCGAACTCGACAGCCGCCGCGTCGTCGACCTCGTCAAGGAGACCATCGCCCAGGTCGCCGCGGCCACCCGGGCCGATCCCGTCACGGCCGACGGCCGCATCCTGGCCGGCTGCATCCTCCAGGTCGACGTCCGTGGGGGTGACCTGTTGGAGGCCTGTCTGTCCGACATGGGGCAGGAGGCGTTCTACCGCATCAACCCCAACATTCTGGCGCCCAACTACACGCTGCCGAAACTGCTGTGGCTCCGGGCCAACGACCCGGCGCTCTGGGCGGCGGCCGACCGGTTCCTCCTCTGGGGCGACCTCGTCGGCTGGGCACTGGGGTGCGAGCCGGTCACGAGTTTCAGCCTGGCCAACCGGACGCTCCTGTTCGACATCCGCCGCGAGGACTGGTCGGACCTCCTGCTGGACCGCGCCGGCATCGACCGCGCGAAACTGCCGCGGTGCGCCCCCAGCGGCACCGTCGCGGGCACCGTGGCCGACGGCGTGGCCGACGACCTCGGCCTGCCGCGCGGCGTGGCCGTCGTCGTGGGCGGGCACGACCAGTGTTGCAGCAGCCTCGGCGCGGGCGTGGCCGAGGCGGGGAAGGCGGTCTGCGGCATCGGCACGGTCGAGTGCATCACGCCGACGTATGACCATATCCCCGACGCGGGCGCCATGCTCGCCACGGGCCTCAGCGTCGAGCATCACGTCCTGCCCGGCCTGTACGTCTCGTTCGTGTATAACCAGGCGGGGTCGCTCGTGCGGTGGTTCCGCGACACGTTCGCCTCGGCCGACCGCGAGCGCCTGCCCCCCGGCCGGGACATCTACGACGCCCTCGCCGCCGAGATGCCCGCCGAGCCCACCCGGCTGCTCGTGCTGCCGTACTTCGAGCCCACCGGGTCGCCGCACTACGTCCGCGACGCCGCCGGCGCCGTGGTGGGCCTGAAGACGACGACGACGCGCGGCCAGATTCTGAAGGCCATCATGGAGTCGGTGACGTTTTACTTCGTCGAGCCGCTCGAGGGGCTGCGGCGGCTGGGCATCGACACGTCGCAATTCGTCGCGACGGGCGGCGGGGCCCGGTCCGACGCCTGGCTCCAGATCAAGGCCGACGTCCTGGGCGTGCCGCTGGTGCGGCCGGCGATTACCGAGTGCGGCGTGCTGGGCGCGGCCATGCTGGCGGGCCTGGCGACCGGCCGCCTGGCCGACCCGGCCGAGGCGATTGCCCGGTTCGTCCGGCGCGATCGCGTCTTCGAGCCCGACCCCCGCCGCCACGCCCTGTACCGCGACCGCGCCGCCGCGTACCGGCGCCTGTACCCGGCGCTGAAGGACCTGCTGGCCGGGGGCTGAGTGGCGCGTTAGCCCCCCGTGAACACACGGGGGGGGCGGCGGGTCGAGTGGCGTGGCCAGGTCGTGTGCCCGGTGCCGCCCCGGGTGTATTCACCCGGGGCTAAGGGTGCGCAATGGGGCGAAGGGCGCAGGGGGTGATGACGGGCGAGCAGGTGGGGAGGATGCGTCCATGGCCGGCGTCCTTGCGATCATGGTGACTATGACGACCTACGGTACCTGGCTCCGAGGTGACGCGCGCGGCTGGGTCGACAAGGGGATCGTCCTCCCGCCGGACCCGGACCTTGAGACGGCCGACCGCGAGCGGTTGAAGCATCCCCCGTTTCGGTTTCGCCGCGAGGACTGGCATCGCGTCGGCTGCTGGTTAGGCGAGTCGGTGCGCGGACGCCTGAACCTGACCATCTATGCCATGACGGTCCAGGCCTGGCACGTGCACGTTGTCGTCCGCGTTTCCTCATACCCGCTCGGCCGAGTTGTCAAGTGTGCGAAGGACGCCGTGCGTTGGGGCCTGCGCGCGGGGCGGCCGATCTGGGGCGGCGGATATGACAAGCGATTCTGCTACGACCTGGAGTCGTTGCAGACGCGGGTCGCCTACGTGGAGCAGCACAACCTCGATGCAGGCTGTCCCGCCAAGCCGTGGGCGTTCGTCGAGACTTGGGAGTCCCTGTGAATCCGGGACTCGGCCCCCAGGTGTGCGCGGTGCCGCCTCGGGTGTATTCACCCGGGGCTAAGGGCGCGCAGCGTGCCCGCCCGTGCGACGCCGCCCGGCGCGCCGTCACCAGAAGAGGATGTACAGCACGGCCGTGGCCGCGATGGTGGCGCCGCCGATGAGGTACTGGTGCTTGTAGGGCCGGATGTCGATTTTCGAGATCGGCATGATGCGCGGCCGGGCCAGCGGTCGCCGCCACGCGATGACCAGCATCACCCCCGCCAGAATCAGGAAGATGATGCCCATGTGGTGCAGAAAGGCGATCGTGCTGAACCGATACGCCCAGTGCAGGGCCGAGCCCGCCGGAATCGTGCCGGCGTCCACCCCCGACTTCAGCACCCAGCCCGGCACGCGGAACAGCGCGTACAGCGCCACCCCGGCCACCATGGCCGTCTTGGCCGCCACGGCCGGGGCACGCTTTACCAGCATCCCCACCAGGAACGCCGCCACGATGCCCGGCGTGATGAAACCCCAGATCTCCTGGATGTAACTGAAGACCCCCTTGAACGTCGAGATGACCGGCGCCCACAGGCACGCCACCACGACCACCGCGGCGGTGGCCCAGCGGCCCACCGACACGATCCGCTTCTGGCTGGCCCGCGGGTTGACGTACTTCTGGTACAGGTCGACCGTGAAGATGGTCGAGGCCGAGTTCAGCCCCGAGTTGAACGAACTCATCACCGCCCCGCACAGCGCGGCAAACATGGCGCCGCGCAGGTACGGCGGCAGAATCTCGCGGATCATGTACGGGTACGCCGAGTCGCCGTCGGTCACCACTCCGCTGCCGTGCGGGCCGTACAGGTGGAACGCCATGATGCCGGGCAGCACGATGATGAAGGGGATGAGCAGTTTGAGCCACGCGGCCAGGAAGATGCCTTTCTGTCCCTCGGCCAGGCTCTTGGCGCCCAGCGTCCGCTGGGTGATGAACTGGTTCAGGCCCCAGTAGAAGAGGTTGGGTATCCACAGGCCGCCCACGAACACGGCCAGCCAGGGCACGTCAGCGTCGTTCCACGGCAGGACGGTGTGCAGTTTGTCGGCGTTGGCCGAGCGGAACGTCTGCCACCCGGCCAGGAAGTCGCCGCCGCCGATCATCTGGAGACCCAGCACGGCAACCACGGCGCCGCCGAGCAGCAGGGCACCGCCTTGGAGCAGGTCCGACCAGACGACCGACTTCAGGCCGCCGTAGATGGTGTACGAGGCGGCAATGATGCCGATGACCCAGATCGAGGCCACCAGGGCCCAGAAGTCGGCCTGCGCGGGCGCCAGGTCCAGCCGCGCCTCCAGTAGCGCCGGAATGTCGAAGATGGTGTTCAGCGCCTTGGCGCCGCTGTACACCACCGTGGCCAGGAACACGATGACGTACGCCGCCAGCAGGAAGATCGCCATGATGCTCCGCGTGGCGGAATCGTACCGGTATTCCAGGTACTCCGGCATGGTATGGTATAGATGCCGGCCCGCAGGAACTTCGGCAGCAGCCACCAGGCCACGAACGTCAGCGTAATGGCCGACATCCACTCGTAACTGGCGATGGCCAGCCCCACGCGCCCGAAGGCCGACCCCGCCATGCCGACGAAATGCTCGGTCGAGATGTTCGACGCGATCAGCGAGAACCCGATCAGGCCCCACGTCAGCGTCCGGCCCGCCAGGAAGTAATCCTCCGAACTCCGCTCCCGCCGGCCTGCGTACAGCGAGACCACTATCACCGCGACCATGAAGGCCACGAAGGCGGCGATGTCGAATGCTCCGAGTCCCATGCGTGGCTCCCCGGCTCGTGCCCGCGCGGCAGCGCCGGCGTTCGGCCTTCTCTTATGCGCGCGACCGGGCCGATTGTCCAGTTTCTTGTTGGCCATGCACTTGGGCGCGGTGGGTCCCCGTACCCACCGCGCCAACCTGCGGCGCACCTCGAGCGCGGCGGGTGCGGGGACCCGCCGCGCCAACACGCAATGTTAAACTGCTCCAGCCCCCGCAAACACACGGGTGGCGGCGTTTGCGATTGAACGCCTTGCGGCCGCGTGCTAGGCTTGGGCCCATGGTTTCGTCAGTCGACCGGGCGGCCGAGCTTCTGTCGCGGCTGGTGGCGTGTCCGAGCGTCAACCCGCAGCGTGCCGCGCCGTCGGGCCCGCCGCTGGGCGAAGCCGCCATGGCCCAACTCCTGGCCGGGCTCCTGGGCCCCTGGGGCGCCTGGGTCGAGACACGCGACGTCGCCCCCGGCCGGCCCAACTTCCTCGCGCGGTTCGAGGGCGCCGACCCCGGCCGCACGCTTCTCCTCGAAGCCCACGCCGACACCGTTCCGGTCGAGGGCATGACCGTGGCGCCCTTTGAGCCGGTCGTCCGCCAGGGGCGCCTGTACGGTCGCGGCAGTTGCGACTGCAAGGGACCCATGGCGGCCATGCTGCTGGCCATCCGGACGGTGCTGGACGAGCGCGGCCGTCCGCCCGTCACGCTCTGGTTCGTCTCGACCGCCGACGAGGAACTCGCTGCCGCCGGCGCCCGACGCCTAATGGCCGACGGGTTCCGGGCCGATGCCGCCGTCGTCGCCGAACCCACCGATCTCGACCTCGTCTACGCCCACAAGGGGGCGTACCGCTGCCGCATAGTCACGCGCGGCCGGGCCGCCCACTCGAGCGACCCGTCGATGGGCACCAGTGCCATCCGCGGGATGGCCCGCGTCGTCGAGGCCGTCGAAGGCCCGCTGGCCCGCGAGTTGGCCGGCACCGTCCACCCGGTGCTCGGGCCCGCCACGGTCAGCGTGGGCGTCATCCGCGGCGGCACGCAGGCCAACGTGGTGCCGGACCGGTGCGAGATTGAGGTCGACCGCCGGACGCTGCCCGGCGAGGGCCCCGAGGCCGTCGCCGACCAGTTCCGCCGGACCCTCGACGCGCTCGGCTCGGGCGATACGCCGGTGGCGTACGACCTGGAGCCGCTCGAGTGGTACCCGCCGTTCGAGGAGGACCGCGAGGCCCCGCTCATGCGGCTCGCCGGCGCGGCGTGCCAGAAGGTGCTTGGCCGGGCCGACTTCAAGGGCGTGCCGTGGTGCGCCAACGTCGGCGTCTTCAAGCAGGCGGGCATGCCGTGCGTCCTGTTCGGGCCCGGGTCGGTCCGCCAGGCCCACACGGCCGACGAGTCCGTCGACCTGGCCGACGTCGTGCGGGCCGCCGGCGTGTACGCCGAGATCATCCGACGATTCTGACCCGGGGAACCCCCATGCCCGACCTGCCCGAGACGATTCGCGACGAGGCGGAACTCGACGAGGTCCTGAGCCGTCCATCGCCCGAACTCATCGAGTTCATCGCCGGCCTGGGCGGCCGCCTGCTGATCCTCGGGGCAGGGGGGAAGGTCGGGCCGACGCTGACTCGCATGGCCCACCGCGCGGCCGAGGCCGCGGGCGCGGCCGTCGAGATCATCGCCGTCGGTCGCCGGCCGCTGGCCGATCTGGAGGCCGCCGGCGTTCGCACGCTCGTCTGCGACCTGCTCGACCCGGAGGCGGTCGCGCGGCTGCCGCGGGCCGAGAACGTCGTCTTCATGGCCGGACGCAAGTTCGGGTCCACCGGCGCCGAGGCCGTCACCTGGGCCGCTAACGTCATCGTGCCGTATCACGTGGCCCGGGTGTTCACGGCGTCGCGCGTGGCGGTGTTCTCGACGGGCGGCGTGTATCCGCTGGGCGACGTCGCCGACGGCGGCGCCACCGAAGAGACGCCCGTCGACCCGGTCGGCGAGTACGCCATGAGTTGCCTGGGGCGCGAACGCGTCTTCGATTACTTCAGCCGGACGGCGGGCGAGCGGGTGGTCCACCTGCGGCTCAACTACGCCGTCGAGATGCGGTACGGCGTCCTGGTGGACGTGGCGACCAAGGTGTGGCAGGGCCGGCCCGTCGACGTGACCACGGCCTGGGCCAACGTCATCTGGCAGGGCGACGCATGCGACGGGTCGCTGCGGAGCCTGGCGGTGGCGGCCAGTCCGTCGCGGCCGCTCAACATCACGGGGCCGGGCATGGTCTCGATTGTCGACCTGGCCGAGACCTTCGGCCGCCTGCTCGGCAAGCCCGCCATCCTCACGGGTACCACGCGGGGCTGGTCAGCCTGGCGGCGCTGCCTGACGCCACGGAAGATGAACTCATCGAGCATTGTCGAGCCGTGGGCCGGGTCATTCCGCTGGTGGGGTTTTACCTTCAGCCGGCGGCCGGGGGCCGCGTTCTCGCGCACGGGTTCTGGCGGCGCTTCGCCGAGATCGAGGCCGTCGTGGCCGTCAAGATCGCCCCGTTCAACCGGTACCGGACGATCGACGTGGTCCGCGCGGTAGCCGAGGCCGGCCGCGACGACGTCGCCCTGTACACCGGCAACGACGACAACATCCTGGCCGACCTCGTGACGCCGTACCGGTTCGCCGTGGGCGGCCGGACGGTCGAGCGGCGGATCGTGGGCGGCCTGCTGGGTCACTGGGGGTACTGGACGCGCCGGGCCGTCGAGCAGTTGCGCCGCTGCCACGAGGTAGCGGCGTCGGGCGGCGACGTGCCCGCCGACCTCCTGCGCCTGGCCGTCGAGGTCACCGACTCGAATGCCGCCGTCTTCGACGCCGCCAACGGCTTCGCCGGGTGCCTGCCGGGCGTCCACGAGGTGCTGCGGCGGCAGGGCCTCCTGGCGGGCACGTGGTGCCTGGACCCGCGCGAGACGCTCAGCCCCGGCCAAGCCGACGAAATCGACCGCGTCGTCCGGGCCTACCCCCACCTGGTGGACGATGACTTCGTCGCCGCCCACCGCGACGAGTGGCTGCGCGGCTGAGGGCCCGCGGGGCGTGCGCGGCGGGACCGCCTCACCGGATCAGCAGCGTCATCACGCCCACCAGCACCAGGCAGATCGCCAGCGTGACGAGGAACCCCACCCACGACTGGGTGCTGGGCTTGACGAGAAAGAGCCCGCCCGCCGTGCACAAGCGTTTCTCGCGCGGCACGGCCTGGTCGAGCGGCAGGTCGAGTTTGGCCTCCTGGCCGATGGGCACGTAGATCTTCTTGAAGAACGCGTCGAGGACCTCGGGCCTCGTCGGCCGGGTGACCAGGCTCCCGACGACGCCGAAGACGACCCCCGCCAGCAGCGGCAGGCCGGTGGTGGCGTCGCGGCCCATGTCGAGGGCGTAGCGGGTGATGAGGAACGTCGCGGCCGCCGCCAGCGTGCTGGCGAACACGCCCGTCTGGTTCATCCGCCGCCACAGGATGCCCATGACCACCGACACGCCCACCGTGGCCGTCAGGTTGAAGTAATCGAGGATGGTCTTGACGACGCTCTGCCGCATCAGGACGGCGAACACCAGCGAGGCCGCAATCACAACCAGGCCGGCGATGCGCGTCACCTTCACGTACCGGCCCTCGGAGGCGTCGGGGCGGATGTATTGCCGGTAGACGTTCTGCGAGAAGAGGCCCGCAATGGTCACCTGGAGGGCGTCGCCCGACGACATCGCCGCCGCCAGCACGCACGCCAGCATCAGCCCCTGAAGCACCGGGTGCAGCAGAAACCGGACGCTGTCGCCGAACGCCGCATCGGCGTGCACCGTCGCGTGTTCGCGAATCAGGAACGCCAGCCAGCACAGCGCCAGCACGGCCCAGCCCATCGTGCAGACACGCTTGAGCACGTTGCCATACGTGAACCCCACGCGGCCCTCCCACTCGGTCCTGCCCGCGCTGGTGACCGACATGATGTGCGGCTGGGCCATCATCGAGAACGGGGCGTTGATGCACAGCAGGGCCACCGTCAGCAGCGAGAACGAGGCCGGGTCGAACAGGCCGAGGTACTGGATGTCGCGCTGGGCGGCGGCCTGGGCGAGGACCTCCTTGGCGGCGGCCCACCCGCCCACCAGGCCGAGGGCCGCCGGAATCGCGATGAAACTCAGGGCGATGATCATCAGGCCCTGGGCCATGTCGGTCCGAATGGCCGCCACGATCCCACCCCAGTAACTGTACACCACGAACACGGCCGACGTGACGAGGAGGATGCCGAAGAACCAGCCGTCGGCCTCCGCCTGCGACGCCACGCCGCGCACCGACCACCGCGGCTGCGAGGTTTCCGCCGCCCCGGCCTCGGGCCCCGCGTCGGCCGTCGCGGTCGGCTGGACGACGGTGGCCTTGCCCATCATGCCCTGGACGGTCCGCGTGGTGGCCAGGAGCACGCCGGCGCACGCGACGGTCATGCCGCCGGTGGCCACGACGACGTACAGGACGGCGGCGGCGCGGCCGAAACGTTCCTCAAAGTAATCGGCCACCGTCAGGCACCGCATTCGCCGCATGACCGGCGCGATGATCCAGTAGAAGGGCGTCCCGAACATCCACATCCATGAGAGCCAGATGCCCGAGGCCCCTCGCTCGACCGTCTTGCTGGTCACGCCCGCCACGTCGCCCGGGTGCGTGCCGGCGCCGAAGGCGTGCATCACCATGTACCAGACGCCGAACTGCCGGTTGCCCAGCAGGAACCCCTCGCGGTCGTGGATGCCGCGCTTCGACCACCACCCCAGCAGCAGCATCCCCACGAAGTACAGGGCGACGATGATCCAGATGGCGTAGTGCAGACCCAGGAGTTCCATGGGGCCGTCCTTACTGCTGCTTCATCCCGCCTGGCGGCCTTCCTAGGCCGACAGGAAAACGCGTCTGGCCCGGTCGCGGCGGCCTGGGAAGGCCGCCGCGCGGCACGTGAGAGAAGGTTGCCGGCGGCCCGCGTCTCTACTTCCAGATGGCCGTGGGCGGCTGGGCGAAGTCGGTCCAGCGGTCGGCCACGCGGGCCGCTTTCTCGTCGCCCGGGTGGAAGTAGATGCGGTACCGCAGGGTCGTTTCCTTGCCGGCCTCGAGCGTGTAATCGCCGCTCTCGTTTGCCTTGTCGAAGTGCTTGAGGCCGAACGGGTTGGCCGTCGCCAGACCGTACGTCCGGGCGTGCCAGGTGGTCGGGTGCCGCAGGTTGCCCGGGGCGTCGAAGAGGGCGTAGCCCAGCCGCTTGCCGTCGACGGTACCGGAACAATCGAGCCAGGCGGCCTTCTTGCCCCAGGCGGCGTCGGCGGTCTGGCCCTCGGAGTTGACGAGCCGGCCCGCCGTGCCGCCCTTGCCGTCGGCTCGGAACTCCGGCCGCATCCGCGTGGCGCACAGGCCGCCCTCTTTCGTGTCGCCGAACTTGACCGCCCCGTATGCCGCGCGGAACACGATGTCCAGGTCCAGCAGCCGCGCCGTCTCGGGCAGGCGGTACACGCGGACGGTCCGGACCTCGGCCAGGACGGGTTTCTTCCGGGCGTCGGTCCAGTCGAGCACCTCGCGGAACGTGCCCACGACCGGGCCGCTCGTCACCGTCTCGAACGTCTTGTGGACCTGCCACCCGGCGCCCGCCGCGATGGACCAGTTGTCGGTGCCGTTGACGTCGCCGTGGGCCACCCAGAGGCTCGTGTGGTGCGGGTGGTCCTTCGCGACGTTCTTGGGCACGGCCTCGTCGGTCAGCGGCCAGGGCCGCGTCATGGTCACCTGGCCGGGGCCGTAGACGGGCCAGAAGTACGGTCGCCGCAGTTGCTGGCCGGCGATCTTGGGGTTCGTGAAGTGATACGTGGTAAAGGGTTTGCCCGCGATCCGGATGTCGACGGTCGCGTCAGTCTGGCGGATGGCGACGCCGCCCTCGGCGGCGGGCGCGGCCGCGCCGAGTTCGACCTGGTAGGTCCGGGAGGCGCCGGCGGGCAGGGCGTCGAGGATCCACCAGAGTTGGCCCTCAGCCACCTGGCAGGGCACGTCTTTGCCTTGGAGAATCACCCGGGCCTGGGTCGTGCCGGCGGGCACCTCGACGTGCATCGGCACGTGGGCGCGGTCCTGCTTACCCGCCTCGACGACGAGCGACTTCGTGGCCGCGCCCGCGGCCGGGCCGACCAGCGTAGCCGCCAGCAGCGCGGCAGCCCAGAGCAGGACAACCGCCGTTCTCGGCGGGACCGCGACTTTCATGGCCGACTCCCGAAAAAGTGTCCCGGACTCCAGACCCGTTCACATTAGGCCTGCCCCGCGGCGCTGTCAAGGAATCCGTGCCTGCCTCTGATTCTGTGCGCGGCGGGTCTCCTTGATCGTGCGCGGCGGGTCCCCGCACCCGCCGCGTACGGCCGTAACCAACGCACAACGCGCGTGTGCCACGGCGGGTCTTGCCCCGCCGTGGGGCGCGCCAGCCATTCCCACGGCCGGACAAGACCGGCCGTGGCACACGTGTGAAGGGGCAACCCAGTTTGTGCGCGGCGGGTCCCCGCACCCGCCGCGCGTTGGGCCGCCTGTCTGCACGGCCGGACAAGACCGGCCGTGGCACACGGGCTACGGCGCCGGCGTCTTGGGTTTGCCCGTCGGGTCTACTGGGTTACGGACCTCGACGGGGCGCGGGCCGATGGCCCGGACGAGGTCCGGCAGGTCGTAACACGCCAGGACCCCCGCGACGACCTGGCCCAACTGACCCTCGGTCATCGGCGTGGCCACGACGTCCATCCACGATTCGATGGACCGCTCGATCGTTACGGCCGAGAGCCGCTCGTCGAGCGTCGCCGCGTGCAGCGCCACCGGCCCGCCGCGCTCGATGCCCGTGATGCTGATTTTCGCCGCGTCAATCTCCTCCCGCGCCGCCAGGACGTCGAGGGCCGCGAGCACGTCTTCCACGCGCTGGCCCAGCAGCGGCCGCGCCAGGTGCAGGCCGAGGTGGGCAAACGGGTACTCGTCGTGCCAATAATCCTTGGGTTTTGTGACGGCGGTCTCGCCGAATCCGCGGGCGTCGATGGCCAGGACCGCCCGGCCGGCCTTGACGATGGCCTCGATGGCGCCGCCGGCCCCGGCATCGGCGGCCTTGCCGCGGCCGTCGACGTACAGGACCGCCGGCACCTTGCCGTCGCGCTTGGCCGGCAGAAAGAGCAGGGCGGGCACGGGCACCTCGCCGGGCCGCTCGATGAGGAGTTTCTCGATGCGGCAGCCGTCGCGTTCGAGGGTGCCGACGGCCTTGACGGCGGGCTTCTCGGTCGTGGGCCGCACGGCCGCCAGGCGCCGGACCTCGGCCAGGCATTCGGCCTTGGGCCGGTCGCGCCAGAACGCCTCGCGCCCGGGCCCGAGGGCCTTGGCCCGCTCGACGTTCAGGTCCCACACGGTCACGCCGCCCAGTTCCTTGACGACCTGGCCGCAGCCGGTGACCTGGAGTTCCTCGTCTTTGTGAACGGCGATTTCCGGCTCGACGGCGGGCTCGTCGATGCCCTGGAGCCACCGCCTCATCCATCGCAGGGCGGCCTCGCGTCGCGGCTTGGTGAACCCGTGACCGTCGGGGTACTCGAAGAGTTCGACGCGTTCGCCGTGGCCCAGGATGCCGTACAGCCGCTTGGCCTCGCGGAAACTCGTCCACGACCCGTCGATGTCGAAGAAGTCTTTCGTGGCCGTGAGGACGAGCGTGGGTTTGGGGGCCCGGATGGTCAGGTAATCGGCGTGATCGATGCCCACGGCCACCTGGCCGGTGACGTTCTGCTCGCCGTCCTGCGGGCCGATGGTGGCGAAGAGCCGCTCGAGCGACGTGATGTAACACGACGGCGCGGCCGCGTAAATCCGCTCGTCGGTGGTCATCAGGTACGACGTCATCGTGCCGCCGCCCGAGTTACCCGTGCACCCGAGGCGTGTCGCGTCGACCTCGGGCCGGCTCACGAGATAATCGATGGACCGGATGCCGTCCCAGATGCGGTACGTGGCAGCGCCCCAACCGACGAGCCGCGCGCCCACGTCGGTCAGCGTGTGCTCGGTCGTGCCCCAGATCTTGGGTTTGCCGGTCTCGTCGAGCAACTGGCACCGTTCGCCCTGGCCGATGGGGTCGTAACACAGGACCACGAACCCGTGCCGCGCGAGCACGATGGCGACGGTCTGGTAGGCGTCGCAGGCCTTGCCGTTGCGGTCGTGTCCGCACGGGATGAGCACCGCCGGGAAGGGCGGCGTGCCCTCCTTGGGCAGGTACAGGTTGGCGGTAACGTGGTGGTTGGGCCGGCTCTCGTAGATGACCTTCTCGACGCGGTACCCGTCGGCGTCGAGTGTGCCGACGGTCCGCGGATTGAGCGGTGTCCGCTCGGGCAGGGGGCCCAGGGCCCGCATCCAGTCGGCGCGTTGGCGGTCCTGGCGCGCGATGATCTTCTCGGGCGTATCGAGCGCGGCCGCCTCCTGTCGGCGCGCCTCAAAACACGTGCCGCACTCGGCCAGCAGATAGGCCCGCAGCATCTCGCCACCGCCGGCGTCGGGCGCGAGGACGTTGAGGTTTTCGCCCGGGCTCTCCGCCGCCGACGCCCGGACGGCCGCCACCAGCAAGACCAGCGCCACACACCAACCGAATCCGTGCATGAATAGCCTCCTTGTGTAAAACGCGCCACTTAGCCCCCCGTGAATACACGGGGGGCGGCGCGCGGAGTGTGTTCATTGTCGCGCCGCCCCGGGTGTGTTCACCCGGGGCTAAGCCGTCGCCGGCACGGCGACGCGATGCGGCGATGCCCGCGGCCGTGCCGGCTGTCGTTTAGCCGTCGCCGGCACGGCGGCTAACGGGCGGCGTTTAGCCGTCGCCGGTACGGCGACGGGAACGGCCATCGAGCATCGACCGGCGCTGCTCGCGGCCGTGCCGGCCGCGGCTAAACGAGGCGGCGCTAGCCGCGAGCGCAAGCGAGCGGCGAGGCACGGGCGGCTACTTCCGGAGTTCCTCCAGCCGGACCTCGGCCCCGCTGCGCTCTTTGCTCATCTGGGCCGCCGTCATGAACTCGACGATCTCGAGCGTCTCGGCCGGGTCGATGGGCGCCCGGCCGGTGTGGAAGAACTCGGCCATCGTCCGCACCAGGCCGTTGTAGTCGAATCCGCCCTTCGTCTCGACCTCGCCGCCGTCGCCCCAGACCTTGACGATGGGCTTGTAGTCGCCCTTGCGGACGCCACGGAAGACGCCCACGCGGCCGTCCTTCCAGGTGCCCGTGGTGATGTCGAGGTCGCCCTCGGCCCGGCGCGACACGGCCACGCACCCCGGACCCAGGACGGTGTACAGCGCCTCGACGCCGTGGATGCCGTACCAGAAGAGGTCCGGGTGGTGCGGCTCGACGTTGAAGGGGGCCGAGCCCTGGACCTTGGCGACCTTGCCGACGCCGGCGTCGGCCCGGAGTTTCCATATCTCGGGCTGGAACCGCGAGCACGAGCAACTGAAGAACGGCGTGCCGGTCTCCTTCGAGAGGTGCACGATCTCCCGCGCGTCGGCCAGGCTCGCCGTGAACGGCTTGTCGATGAAGAGGCGTTTGCCCGCCTTCAAGACGGGCCGGGCCTGCGCCAGGTGCGGCCGTCCGTCGACGCTCTCGATGAGGACGACGTCGACCTTGGCGAGCAGGGCGTCGATGCTCTCGACGATCTCGACGCCGAACGTGTCGCGGATGTCGGCGGCGAACTTCTCGACGCGGTTCGCGCTGTCCGGCAAATCGGCGCTGCCGCCCTTGAACGCCGCGACGACCTTCACCCGCCACTCGGGATGCTTGTGAAACACGCCCGTGAACGCCGGGACGTGCGACGTGTCGGTCCCGATGATGCCGGCCCGCAGGTCCCTGGTGGCCCAGCCGGGCGGCTCCGCCGCCACCGCGACCGAGGCCAGGCCCAGCGCCAGCACGATCGCCACACACCAGCCGAATCCATCCATGAATCGCCTCCTTGTGCCCATCGCGCCGTTTAGCCGTCGCCGGTACGGCGACGGGCACGGCCATCGAGCGTCCATCGGCGCCGCCCGCGGCCGTGCCGGCCGCGGCTAAACGAAGGCGTGAGCCCGGCCTGGGTCGGCGCGGTCCTCACGACGTCACGGATGCACAGGACGAGGATGCCCCAGCCGTCGAAAAAGGCGAACGGCGACGAGCCGATCGTTATCTCGGCGAAGAACACCGACAGGCCGCCCAGGATCGCCCAGAACAGGAGTTTCTGGAGCGACGTGGGCCGATGGGGCTGAGGTTCGCCCATCCGATGGCTCCGTGTGCCGAGGACTTGACCACCGTCAGCATACCGCGTCCGCCGGACAATGCAACCGCGAGACCCGACCGGTCCGCCCATGTGGGCCGGACGGCGCAACACGTGCTTGCATTGGCGTCCCGTCTGCTGCAACATACCCAGGGCCGCAGGACCGGCCGTGTTGTAGGGGCACGACATGTCGTGCCCCTACGAGGCTGGCAAGCGGTGTGTGACGGTGCGAAAGGGGGCCGATGATGAAACGCCTGAGCCGACGCGAGTTTCTCCGCTGGACCGCCGCCGTCACCGCGGCCGCGCTGCCCGGATGCTCGACGGCGGCCGACCGCCCGCCGGCCGGTCGGCGGCCCAACATCCTGTACATCATGGCCGACGACCACGCCTCGCACGCCATCGGGGCCTACGGCAGCCGCATCAACCAGACGCCCCACATCGACCGCATCGCCCGGGGCGGCATGCGACTCGACAACTGTTTCTGCACCAACTCCATCTGCGGACCCAGCCGCGCGGTCTTCCTGACCGGCAAGTTCAGCCACAAGAACGGGTTCGTGCACAACGGCAGCCGGTTCGACGGGTCGCAGCAGACGTGCCCGAAACTCCTCCAGGCCGCCGGGTACCAGACCGCCATGATCGGCAAGTGGCACCTGGCGAGCGATCCCACGGGTTTCGATTACTGGAACATCCTGCCCGGCCAGGGCGTGTATCACAACCCGGACTTCATCGAGATGGGCGAGAAGAAGAAACACACCGGCTACGTGGCCGACATCATCACGGACCTCTCCATGGAGTGGCTCCGGCGGCGCGACAAGACCCGGCCGTTCCTCCTCCTGTGCCATCACAAGGCCCCCCATCGCTCGTGGGACCCCGACGACAAGCACGCCCGGATGTACGACGACCGCGACATTCCGGAACCCGAGACGTTCGACGACGACTACTCGGGCCGCAGCCCCGCCGCGGCGGCCGCCGAGATGCGGATCGACAAGCACCTGAGTAACCGCGACCTCAAGGGCCCGCCGCCCGAGGGCCTGGCGGGCGAGGCCCTCAAGAAGTGGAAGTACCAGCGGTACATCAAGGATTACCTGCGGTGCATCGCCTCGATCGACGACAACGTGGGCCGGCTGCTCGATTTCCTCGACGCCGAGGGCCTGGCCGACGACACCCTCGTCATCTACACCTCCGACCAGGGTTTCTACCTGGGCGACCACAACTGGTTCGACAAGCGGTTCATGTACGAGGAATCGCTGCGGATGCCGTTCCTGGTGCGTTACCCGCGCGAGATCGCGGCCGGCAGCGTGTGCGAGGCCCTGGCCCAGAACATCGACTTCGCCCCCACGTTTCTCGATTACGCGGGCCAGGCGGCGCCGGCCGACATGGACGGGGTGAGCCTCCGCCCGCTCTACCAGGGCCGGACGCCCGCCGACTGGCGCGAGTCCATCTACTACCACTATTACGAGTACCCGGCCGTCCACATGGTGAAGCGGCATTACGGCGTGCGGACGAAGCGGCACAAACTCATCCATTTCTACCACGACATCGACGCCTGGGAACTCTTCGACCTCCGGAAAGACCCGCACGAACTCAAGAGCGTCTACGACGACCCGGCCTACGCCCAGGTCCGCAAGGAACTGGAGGCCGAACTCGACCGCCTTCGCGCCCTCTACGGCGATTCCGACGAACTGGCCGCCCGCCTGATGGGCCCTCCGGCCGCCGCCAAGCCCGGCCGGTAGGACCTCGCGCGGGGCACGTGTTCAGCGTGTGCCACGGCCGGCTGGCTCGGTGGCCAGTGGCACCCGGCACGGCTCGCCCCGGGCGAGCCGTGGCACGTGTAGGAGACACGGAGTAGGCCGCGGCGTGCCGCGGCCTACATCCTTTTCACGGCCTGCAAGCAAGCCGTGGCACATGTGGCGCGCCGCTCTGCGCTTGGAACATGGTCACCCTACG
>DATKZB010000104.1:0-4759 GCA_035528235.1 Phycisphaerae bacterium | reverse complement strand
GGGATCCGCCGCGCCAGGACGCGGGCCTACCGGAACCTGGGCAGGTAATCCTTCTGGAGGTCGAGCATCGTGTCGAGCATCGCCTCGGCCCGGCGGACGCTGTCGACGCACGGGTCGAGCAGCAGGGCCTGGAGCAGCAGTTTCCGCGACCGCCGGCGGTACGCCTCGACCAGCACCCGCTGGATGGAGACTTGCGTGCGGCACAGGGCGGCCAGGGCCTCGGGCAGCGGACCGACCGTCTGCGGGATGGACACCTGCCGCATCGACCACGGCGGGCACCTCGACGACGGCCTCGCGTGGCAGGTTCTCGACGTAACCGCCCGCGTTCAGGACGTTGACGGTGGGTTCCCAGCGGCCGGTGTCGTTGACGACGTCGGCGATGATGTCGACGACGATCTCGCCGCCCGGCCGGGCCAGGCGCTCGTCGGCCTCCTTCTCGCCCGCCAGGTACGCCTGGCGCCAGTCGACGGGCGGCGTCTCGGCGGCCGGCACGGGGCGGTGTTCCTGCCCGTAAGGCCAGCGGATGCCGGTGAACTCCGTGGCAAAGGACAGGTACTCGCCCACGTGGTCGTCCGACGGAAAGACCAGCAGGTCGTAGATCTCGGTCAGTTTGCGGACCAGCGGCGGCGCGTGCCGGGCCGCCTGCTCGCGTAGGGCCGGGTACAGGTCCTCGCCCGTGGCGCGGTCGGTAATCTTGAGGATCCAGAACAGGTGGTTCAGGCCGCCCGTCACGATGTCGAGGTCCGCCGGGTCGCGGCCCAGCCATCGGGCGGCGTCGTTGCGGGCCATCAGCACGCCGTGACATAGGCCCACGGCGCGGACGCGGGTCAGGTGGCACATGGCCATCAGGATGCGGCTCTCGGGGTTCGTGAAGTTCAGGACGAGCGCCTGCGGGCACAGCCGCTCGACGTCGCGGCAGATGGGCAAGACGATCTCGTAATTCCGCAGGGCGTGGAACATCGCCCCGGGGCCGCCGTTCTCGCCCAGGCAATGCTTGAACCCGAAGGCCAGCGGCACGCGGAAGTCCTGTTCCCACAGCGGCATCCGCTGGCGGCGTAGCACGTGCCGTCGGGGGCCACGTACAGGCCCTCGATGAAGTTCTGGACCCACTTCTCGCCGCCGCCGAACGAGTTGCCCAGCCAGGTGGTCGTGTACTCGAGGGTCTGCGCCCGGCCGGCGCCGGCCACCGCGAGCACGGCGGCCGCGATGATCGCGAGGCGTCTCGACATGGGTGGTCCTCCCGGGGCATCGCCCATCGTCACACAGAGTACCGGCCGGTGTGGTCGCCCGCAAGAACCCCCTGCGCTTGGGCGCGGTGGGTCCCCGTACCCACCGCGCCTACCGCAGTCGGCCTCCCCAGCGCGGCGGGTGCGGGGACCCGCCGCGCAAACACGGGGACCCGCCGCGCAGTCACGTGGCCGCGAGCCCGCGCCGCCGGCACGCAGTATTTGACACCGACGCCGCCGGGACGTATCGTATGGGCCGTTCGGGTCAAGTGCGGCCCACGTCGGGGGTGAAGGACGAGAAAACCACGATGCGGCTACGTCTGAGAGCGGTCTGGATGGCGGCGCTGTGTGTGTGCCTGGCGCTGGCCACGTCGGCCACGGCCGACGTGCGGCTGCCGAAGGTCATCGGCGATCACATGGTGCTTCAGCAGGGCGGCGACCTGCCCATCTGGGGCTGGGCCGATGCGGGAGAAGACGTCACCGTCTCGCTGGGCGGCCAGAAGGTCGCCGCCAAGGCCGGGGCCGACGGGCGGTGGCAGGTGCGCCTGAAACCCCTGAAGGCGGGCGGCCCGCTCAAGATGACCGTCGCCGGCAAGAACACCCTCAAGGTGGCCGACATCCTCGTCGGCGAGGTCTGGGTGTGCTCGGGCCAGTCGAACATGCAGATGAGCGTCCGCTCGTCGGCCAACGCCGCCGCCGACTACCCGAAGATCCGCCTGTTCACCGTTCCCAACGTCACGGCCACCGAGCCGCAGGACGACTGCAAGGGCCAGTGGGTGGCGTGCAGCCCCCAAACGGTGGAGCACTTCTCGGCCGCCGGGTACTTCTTCGGACGCATGCTGCACAAGGACCTCGACGTGCCCCTGGGCCTCATCAACACGTCGTGGGGCGGCACGCCGTCCGAGGCGTGGACCAGCCAGGAGACCGTCGATGCCGTGGCCGACTTCAAGCCCATCGTCGACCGCTTCGACCAGGCCGCCGTCAACTACGCCAAGGCGAAGGAAGACTGGGAGAAGACTCGCGACGAGAAGATGGCCAAGTGGAAAGAGGCCGTCGAGAAGGCCAAGGCCGACGGCAAGCGGGAGCCCGGTCAGCCCCGGCCTCCCGACGACCCGTCCAAGTCGCCTCACCGGCCGACCTCGCTCTACAACGGCATGCTGGCGCCGCTGATTCCGTACCGCATCGCCGGGGCCATCTGGTACCAGGGTGAGACGAACGCCGGCCGGGCGTACCAGTACCGCGTCATCTTCCCGGCCATGATTAAGGACTGGTGGACACACTGGGGCCAGGGCGAGTTCCCCTTCCTGTTCGTGCAACTGGCCAACTTCATGGCCCGCAAAGACCAGCCTGCCGACAGCGCCTGGGCCGAACTGCGCGAGGCCCAGTCCATGACACTGGCCCTGCCCAAGACCGGCCAGGCCGTCATCATCGACATCGGCGATGCGAGAGACATCCACCCGAAGAACAAGCAGGACGTCGGCAAACGCCTCGCGCTGGCCGCCGAGAAGATCGCCTACGGCAAGGACATCGTGTATTCGGGTCCCGTGTACGACTCGATGGCGGTCGAGGGCGACAAGGTCCGCCTCAAGTTCAAGCACGTCGGCGGCGGCCTGGTGGCACAGGGCGGCACGCTCAAGGGCTTTGCCGTCGCGGGCGAGGACAAGAAGTTCGCTTGGGCCGACGCCACCATCGACGGCCCGTGCGTGGTCGTCGCGAACAAGGACGTCGCCAAGCCCGTCGCCGTGCGATACGCCTGGGCCGACAACCCCGAGTGCAACCTGTACAATAAGGAAAGCCTGCCCGCGTCGCCCTTCCGCACCGACGAGTGGCCGGGCGTGACCATCAACGGCAAGTAACCGGACGAAAAGGAACCGCTCCGTCCATGCTCGTCATCGCCGAACGCATCAACGCCACGCGAAAGCGCATCGGCCAGGCCTTTGCGGCACGCGACGCCGCGCTCATTCAGGAGGAGGCCCGCCGCCAGGCCCAGGCCGGGGCCGATTACATCGACGTCAACGCGGCCCTGGCCCCCGACCAGGAACGCGACCTCATGGCCTGGGCCGTCGAGACGGTCCGGGCCGTCACCGACAAGCCCGTCGCGGTCGACACGGCCAGCCCGGAGGCGGCCCGGGCGGGACTGGAACGGCTGCCTCGGGGCTCGGCCTTCCTCAACTCCATCAGCGGCGAGCGGCAGCGCCTGGAGGCCATGTTGCCCCTGGCCGCCGAGTTTCAGACCCGCCTCGTGGCCCTGGCGATGGACGACTCGGGCATGCCCGATTCCTGCGAGGCCCGGTGGCAGGCCGTCGACACCATCCTGGCCGCGACCGACAAGGCCGGCGTCCCGCGCGACCGCGTCTACATCGACCCGCTCGTGCGGCCGGTGGCGACGAACCCCGAACAGGCGGCCCAGTGCCTCCGGATGATCCGCGAGATTCCCGAGCGCGCCGGCGGGGCCGGCACCATCGTCGGCCTCTCGAACATCTCGTACGGACTGCCGCAACGGCGGCACCTGAACCGGACGTTCCTGGCCCTGGCGGCCGGGGCCGGGCTGTCGGCGGCCATTATCGACCCCACCGAACCCGACATGATGGCCACCCTCCTGGCGGCCGCGTGCCTCACCGGCCAGGACGACTACTGCATGAAGTACATCACGGCCCAGCGCCAGGGGCGGCTGTAAGGGTGCTGCAACGTCATCTCCGTACGTGACGACAGGTCAATGCCTGCAACCAGCAGGGGGGAGACCGTGAAGGCCAAGACCCGAAAGGGCGTACCGGAACCCACCCTGGAGCGGCTGACGCTCTATCGCCGCCTGCTGAACGTGCTTCATGGGGAAGGTGTCAGCCACGTCTTCTCGTACGAACTGGCGAAGATGGCCGGCCGGACCGCCGCCCAGGTCCGCCGCGACCTCATGGTCGTCGGCTACGCGGGCAGTCCGGCCAGGGGGTACGAGGTGTCCGGCCTCATCCAGAGCCTGCGCCGCTTCCTGGACAGGCCGGGCGGCCAGAGCGTGGCCCTGGTGGGCCTGGGGAACCTCGGCAAGGCCCTGCTGGCCTATTTCACCGGCCGGCGACCCAGCCTGCAGATCGTCGCCGTCTTCGACAACGACCCCAACAAGGCCAACCGCATGATCGGCGGATGCCGCTGCTACGGCATGGACCGCCTGGCCGAGATCCTGAAGGCCCGCGACATCCGCGTGGCCATCGTCGCGGTGCCGGCCAGCGCGGCCCAGGGGGTGGCCGATGGGCTGGTGGCCGGGGGCGTCCGAGGTATCTTGAACTTCGCCCCCGCCATCCTGCGCGCCCCGCCGAGCGTCTATGTCGAGGATCTCGACATGGCCATGTCGCTCGAAAAGGTCGCCTACTTCTCCCGCCGCCACTGACCCGACGTGCCGCCGTTTAGAGCAGTTCACGCTTGATTGTAGCGATAGCCACAGTGCCCAAACCAGGCGACCGCATCCGAATCCGTAATCGTTTGCAGCGCGGCGGCGATGGCTCGGAACAACGCCTCCTCCGTTCGGGCTTTGACCTTCCGCA
>DATKZB010000103.1:0-3816 GCA_035528235.1 Phycisphaerae bacterium | reverse complement strand
ATCGGCATCGCGCCCTGCTGTGGCGCCTGCCCCGGTGTCAGGGGTTCTGGACCGTTGGGATACAGTTCGTCCAACGTCAACGCGTCGCGCAGCGGCGTTCCTTGACGCCCGCCGGGACGCCAACGGGCCCCACCACCCTGTTCCAAAGGCATCGCGCCGGGATCCGGCTGGAACTTACTCGGCGTGAGCGTCTCCACCGCACCAGCCGACGCGCCTTTGCGCGGGAACGGCCAGATTCGACCACCCGGCCCCTTGGGGACCATGTTCAGGCCGAGTTTTGTGGCAATCCCCGCCATGGCCGTCTGGAGGTACGGCAGCGGATTGGCCGGATCTTTTGCGATCCCCGACGCGCCTTCAGCCAAGAACGGAAGGCCCGCCGCAAGATTGGCCCCGCCGAGTATGGCGGACAGCGCCGGCCACCCGGCTTTGGCGGCAATCCCTTGCATGCCGCCAATACCCAACATCAAGGCATTCGCCCCTGATGGAATCTCAGCCAACCCCTCCGCGGCGCCACCGGCAAAGCCTCGCAAGGCCGGTTCTGAAATCTGCTTACCAAGATTGGGCAGCCCGGCGACTTGCCCCATTCCGCTTGTTATCCCACGGAGAATCGCTTCAACGGCTGGATGCTTGCCGGCCTCGCTCGGGTCAGTAATCCCTTCGGCGTACTGGCGCGCCTTTTCGCGCATCCAGCGTGGCGACCGAAGATTCGTGACCATGCCCGCCGCACTCGTTGGCATGTCGTCAATCATCGACCAGTCGCCGCCCAGCGGAGCCGGCGCCTGTTCAGGCGGCTTGGTCAGCCCGAATTCTTTTTCCAGTACATCCAGATAACTCAGATCGAACGATCCGCTGGCGGTTTTGGTTGGATACAGGTCTTCCAGCGACCTCCCGCCAGAGACAGGAGCCCGGCCCGGCGACTGCGCCGAGAGTGGCCGGTTGGGAACCGGATACAAGTCGTCGAGCGTCGGCATAGACCCTTACCGGATGATTGGTGGATTCGTGCGCTTGAAGTGTTCCACCACCGCCATGCGAGGCTGTCCCGTCTGTTCCATGGCGTCCTGAATTTGCTGTTCGATCTGCGGGCTGTACGTCGTGTCACCCTGCCCGGCCCCTGAAATCAGCCGCATGAAGGCATCGAGCGCGCCCTGCTGAACCGGCCCTTGGGCCGCCCCGGCATCCGGTGAGCCCGGTGGGCGCACGTCGCCCGTGCCCGGGTCGGTGCCGAACGCCCCGCTTCGAGTCAGCGCCGCCAACCCCTGCATCAATTCCGGCGGGAGCCCCAGTTGTTCGAGCGCCATCCTGCCAGCCGCATTGGTCTGCGCGACCGTTTCCCGACTGCCACCCGCGATCGTGGGCGGCGCCGTCACCAACTCCATCTTGCGGCGCCATTCTTGGTCTTCCATGGATTGCGTCGAGGGATCCCAGTACCGCTTTGCCGCCAGTTCCGCGGCATAGTCTTCGCCTTCCGCTTCTCGCCGAAACGCCCCGGGCTCGAATTCGGCCGCTTGCTCGCCTTCGATCTGGCCGCGCAGCCGTAGCGTGTCGAGCCCGATGCCTGCCTGCGTTCGACTTCGCTCGGCGAGGGCATCCCCTTCATAGTCGGGTTCCTGCCATGAGGACGTGCCCCGATCCCCCCAGTAGTCGATCCGACGATTGCGGGCCATGTCGCGGTCGTACTGCGTGTCGGATTCAGCAGATTCGCCCGCTTGCCGCGCCGAGAGTCGCGCCAAGGCGGACAGCGAGGCCGGCGTCATGTTGCCCCGCAGATCCTTCTCGCCGACGATTTCTGGAGAACCCCATTTGGATGCCATTACTTGTACCCTCCCACGCCCCACCCGGGATTGCCACGCGCCGCCGCCCGTTGCAGCGCCGCCATGCTTGTTCTGAGCGCCCGCGGCTTCGAGCCCGTCCCACCACCGAGCGCGTCATAGCCCGACGCGACCGCACGCCCCTTGCCACGACCCGTGAACGCCGTTTCAGTTCCGCCGATTTCACGACGCTGGTAGGCCGGCCCTCGATACCCTTGGGTGCCCGCGTTTCGGAGTCGTTCGGCCGTCCAATAGGTGTTCGGGTCGTTCCAGCCGACGCGCAGCCCAAACTCGTTGCCGGGCATTAGTACGCCCGCCCGCGCGCCGTCACCATCTGCGCGAGTGCTTTGCTGGACGCGGGCAGTTGCCGCTGACCCGGAATCGTCAGCGACGGCGCACCTTGGTCGCCCCAACCTTCGCGCATGAACCCTTCGCGGAACCCTTCCCCTTGCGCGACTTGGGACAGGCCGATCATCGATCCGCCTGACGAGGCCAATCCACCACCGGCCCCCATGCCCCCAATGGCCGGAGCGGGCGCAGGCACCGCCGGAGCCGGAGCCGGAGCCGGAGCCGGAGCCGGAGCCTCGGCGGGAGCCGGAGCAGCCGCCGGTGCGGGCGTCGGAGGCGCGACGTTCGGCGGCGCGGCCGGAGCCGCTGGCGGCATCTTGTTGGTATATCCAACGCCTTCCATCCCCGGCAACGCTTTCCCGTTCGCGTCGTGCGTGTAGAACACACCACCCGGCCCCTTGGGTGTCCCAGTCGGCTTGGTCGCACCCCACGCATCCTGTTCCATATTTGCAACCGGCATCGTCTCGCTCCTTCAGCCGCGTCCTTGCGACCCGGTTGACTGAATCAGACCCATCAGAGCCCGTTTGGCCGCCGCGCCGCGCCCGGCGTCGCCCGCTGGATTCGGCTGGAACCCCTGAATCTGAGGCGGAAAGACTACCGGAGGCCGCCCAGCATCCCCACCCATCGGCGGCCCGACCGGCATCGGCCGCGCCATCGGCGCCCCGCCCGCCGGCCCACCCGGGACTGGTGGCATCGACGGAGGCATCCCACCGCCCTGTCCGATGGTGCCGTGAAGTTCCGTGGGTTCCGGTGGCGGCAACGGCGCGCCGAGCATCCCGCCGCCGATCGTCTGCGGACCTTCCATCGCGCCGTCCTGTGGCATCCCGCGTCGCCGTGGTCGAGTGGGTCGCATCACTAGTACCTCATCGCGTAGTTCCACAGAAGACTACGCAGTTGGTTGTCCGTCGCCGCGGCCCGGTCGGCCGCGCCCATTTGGAGGTTCGTGTTCGCTTGAAGATTCGCCAGCGACCACTGGTTTTGTGCTTGCTGATTGAGGTTGCCGACTTCCCTCGTCCGCGCCGCGTTCGCCGCCACTCGTTCGCGCCCCGCCGTCGCTTCGTCAGAGGCCGACTCCGCGAACAGGTCCGCCATCCCCGACGCTTCGATCCCCGAGCCCCGGATCCCACGACCCGCCATCGCGGCTTCGAGCCCCTTCATGGACGATTGCAACCGCAGGCCCGCGGATTCCTTGGCGGACGTTTTGGCCGCCGCTTCTTCAGCCGGATCGATCTCAGCCGTCTGGAGCACGGCGCCCGGCGTCCCCGAGGCCACGGGACCACCCGGCACGCCGCCGCCGCCGCCGCCACCGCCACCAGACGCCACGCCCCCGAGCGCCGCCATACTGCCCGGCCGCCCAATCCCGAGCAGTTCTTCCGTGTGCGCACGGTCGTACATGAGATCCGACCGTTCTCGGGCCGTATCGGCCAACGCCTCTCGCCTCCGGCGCGCTTCGTCCGCCGTCGTCTGCTGCCGTTGCCGTGCCGCGGTACTGGCGAGCAACGCCTCCTGCCGCAGCCGTTCTTCTTTGGCCGCGCGGTCCGCTTGCTGCCGCCGTACGAGCGCTGCGCGCTGTTCAGCGGTCTGATTCTGCTGTTGCTGGGCCGCGAGTTCTTCCGGCGTCGCTTCGTACCGGCCCGTCAGTTCATTCCAAGTTGGCATG
>DATKZB010000102.1:0-10301 GCA_035528235.1 Phycisphaerae bacterium | reverse complement strand
CAGCCCCGTGAGCGTCCGCGCGACGCGGCCGCCCTGCCACCCGGCGCCCTCGCGACCCCCGGCTCACCTCCCCACGCGGACCAGCCCCTCGCCCATCACCTCGCCCCATCCGCCAAAACGCCCACAACGCAAATGGCTCGGGCTCTGTTTTGCCTTGCATTCCTCGGCAGGGGGGTGCTACATTGACACTTCGGCGATGGTGCACGTCGCGCATAGCGGATTGGCGGATGGCGGATGCCGGAATACCTTCAGGAGGTGGCTGCCTCGTGGCCGTTCGGCATCTTCATGCTGCTTGTGGGCGGGTGTGTCGGCAGCTTCCTGAACGTGTGCATCCACCGCCTTCCGGCGGGCAAGAGCATCGTCTGGCCGCCGTCGCACTGCACGACGTGCTTGGCGATGATCGCCTGGTACGACAACATCCCGGTCGTCAGTTACTTCGTGCTGCGGGGCCGGTGCCGACGGTGCGGGGCGACGTTTTCGGTCCGGTACATGCTGGTGGAAGTGGCGTCGGCGCTGATGTTCCTGGGCCTGTGGCTGGCGTACTTCAGGCTGGGCGCCTGGCTGGGGTGGCCGCAGCGGGGCGTCCGGCCCGGTCTGGACCACGGGGGCGTGTACGTGGTCCACGTGGTGCTGGCGGCGGCACTGCTCGTCTCGAGCATCATCGACTTCGAGCGGAAAGAGATTTACACGTCGGTCACGAACGTGGCCCTGGCGGTCGGCCTGGTGGGCTCGTTCGTCTGGCCCGCCGTTCAGCGCGTGGGCGCCTACGACGGCCGGCTGCCCGACTGGACGGGCTGGGACCGGGCCGACGCCGTGCTGCTGAGCGTCATCGGCGGGGCCGTCGGGGCGGGCCTGATCTACGTCACGCGGCTGCTGGGCACGCTGGCGTTCCGGCGTGAGGCCATGGGCATTGGCGACGTGTACCTGATGGCCACGGTGGGCGCCGTGCTGGGTTGGGAGGCCGCGGTGCTGGTCTTTCTCGCGGCCCCGTTCATCGGGCTGATTTACGGCCTGTGGCACTTGGCCCGGCACAGAGACAGCGAGGTGCCGTACGGGCCGTTTCTGGCGGCGGCCACGGGCCTCGTGATACTGGTCCAGAACGGTGTTGTGGCCCATTTCAGGCCCGGCATCGAGGCGATGTGGCAAATGACGGTCGGATAGCAGACGGGCGGGTGGTCGGGATGGCCCGACTCGGCCCACTGAGAAAGGAGAACACGATGCGACGAGACCAAGGCCTGGTGCGGCTTATCGGACGGACGGCGCTGGTGCTCGCGATCGCCGTGGTCGCGGCGGCCAGTGTGGGTTGCCAGCAGCAGCAACTCGAAGAGCGGAACGCCGCCCTCCAGAAGCAACTCGAGCAGGCCCTTCTCCAGAACGCCGACCTCCAGGCCGAAAGCGACGGTCTGCGCGGCCAGAACCAGCAACTGGGCGACGACCTCGCCCGGGCCCGCGCGGCCCCGTCGCCCGCGGCCACGGCCCAGGCGGGCAAGAAGAAGCCCGACTTCGGCGAGGGCGTCGACGTCAGTGTGGTCGGCGACGTGACCACCGTCACGCTGCCCAACACCATCCTGTTCGACTCCGGCAAGGCGACCCTCAAGGCCTCCTCCAAGAAGGTCCTCGACAAAATCGCCACGGTGCTGAACCGCGACTACGCCAGCCAGAAGATCCGCGTCGAGGGGCACACCGACAACCAGCCCATCGTCAAGAGCAAGAAACTATGGGCCGACAACTGGGACCTCTCGTGCAACCGGGCCATGGCGGTCCTGCGGTACCTGACGTCGAAGGGCGTCGACTCGAAGCGCATCTATGCCGCCGGGTATAGTGTCAACAAGCCCGTGGCATCGAACTCCAGCGCCGCCGGCCGCGCCAAGAATCGACGCGTGGCCATTGTCGTCTCGCCTCGCTGACCCTATGGCGCCAGTTGTCGCGCGGCGGCCTTCCCAGGCCGCCGCGACAGGTTGCCCTGTGCCTACTCGCGGTGGCCTAGGAAGGCCACCGCGCGGGCGCCCAAGGGGCCCGCGTCGAGTTGACAACGTAGTACCAGGCAGTCCGGGGTAACGTCGGCACGGGCGGTCCGTTGTGGCCGCCCGCATGATGCTTACGGAGGTTGCGGGCCGGTGATCGTGATCGTGGATTACGGGATGGGGAACCTCCGCAGCGTCCAGAAGGCCCTCGAACGGGTGGGCTGTCCGGCGGCGGTCTCGGACAAACCCGAGACGGTCTCGGCGGCCGAGCGGCTGGTCGTGCCGGGCGTCGGGGCCTTCGGCGATGCCATGGCGGCCCTGCGACAAGGCGGCCTGGTGGAACCCATCCGTGAGTTCGTCGCAAGCGGCCGGCCCATGCTCGGCATCTGCCTGGGTCTCCAGGTCCTCTTTGAGGAGAGCGAGGAGGTGGCCGAGGCGCCGGTCGAGGCGGCGGCCATGTCTGGCGCCCCGTTGCCGAAGGGCCTGGCCATCGTGCCGGGGCGGGTCCAGCGGTTCAGTCCGGCGATGGCCGAGCGGGGCCTCAAGGTCCCGCACATGGGGTGGAACGTCGTGCGTCCGGCGGCGCCCTCGCCCCTGTTCGAGGGAATGCCGCGGGAAGGGGGCTACTTTTACTTCGCGCATTCCTACTATGCGGCCCCTCGGGACGAGGGCGTTGTGGCGGGGTGGACCGACTACGGTGGGCCGTTTGCCAGCGCGGTCTCCTGCGGCAACGTCCACGCGACGCAGTTCCATCCCGAGAAGAGCCAGGCGGCTGGCCTGGCGCTGCTCGATAACTTCCTCGGCCGAACCTGAGCGGCGCGACCGGAGGTGGTACGAACCATGTTGATCCTGCCGGCCATCGACCTTCGCGGCGGCTACTGTGTGCGCCTTCGGCAGGGCGACTACGACCAGGAGACCGTCTTCGACGACGATCCCGTGCGGGTGGCCCGGCGATTCGAGGACGCCGGCGCCACGTGGCTCCACATGGTGGACCTCGATGGTGCCCGGGCCGGCACACCCCGGAATCTCAAGCAGGTCGAGGCCGTCGTCAAGGCCGTGGGCATGCAGGTCGAACTGGGGGGCGGCATCCGCACCACCGACACCGCCGCGGCGGTCCTGGACCTGGGCGTGGCCCGGGTCATCGTCGGCACGCGGGCCGTCCGCGAACCCGACTGGCTGGCCGAGGTGGCCGGCCGCTTTCCCGGCCGGGTGGCGCTGGGGTTGGACGCCCGGGCCGGCTACGTGGCCGTCGAGGGTTGGGAGAGCGGGACCCGGCAGACCGCCGCCGCCGTCCTGGCCGGGGCCGCCGCGCTGCCCTTGGCGGCGATTATCTACACCGACATCGCCAAAGATGGTATGATGAGCGGCCCGAACGTCGAGGCCACGGCCGAACTGGCGAAAAAGAGCCCGCTGCCGGTCATCGCCTCGGGAGGCGTGACCACCGTGGACGACATCCGGAGGCTGAAGGACGCCGGCGGCATCCACGGCGCCATCATCGGACGGGCACTCTATGAGGGAACGATAGCGCTCGACGCGGCCATCGAGGCCGCACGAGAGTAGACCACAACGCGCGGAGGAAACGATGGCTGAAGTCCAGACCGACGCAATCCGCAACGTCACCCTCATCGGCAACACCGGCGCCGGCAAGACCATGCTGGCCGAGGCGATGCTGCACAAGGCCGGCGTGACCAATCGGCTGGGGAGCCCCGAAGAGGGCAACACCGTCAGCGACTTCGAGCCCGAGGAGAAGGAGCGGCAGGCGAGCGCCTCCACCTCGGTGCTGTACCTGCCGTGGAAAGACCGGCACCTCAACCTGCTCGACACGCCCGGGTACGCCGACTTCGTGGGGGCCGCGCTGCGGTCGATGGCCGCCGCCGACACGGCCGTCCTGGTACTGAACGCCTCGGTCGGCGTCGACATCCATGCCCGGCGGCTCTTCAAGTCGGCCGCCGACGCCGGCCTGGCCCGGATGGTCGTCGTCAACCGGGCCGACGCCGAGAACGTCGAGCTGGAGCCGCTCGTCGGCCGGATTCGCGAGGCGCTGGGGCCCCAGTGCCGGCTGATGACGGTGCCCGTGGGGCAGGGCGGCGAATTCAAAGGCGTCGTCGACGCCTTCACCGTGGCGGAGTCGGCGGACGCCCTTATGAACGTGGCCGCGGCCCACGGCGAACTGGTCGAGTCGGTCATCGAGGCCGACGAGGCCCTCATGGAGCGATACCTGGGCGACGAGCCCATCACGCCCGACGAACTCGCCTCGGCCTTCACGAAGGCCCTCGTGGCCGGCACGGTCATCCCGATCCTCTTCACCAGCGCCCGCAAGGAGATCGGCGTCGAGGAGGTGCTCGACTGCATCGCCCGGTACGCGCCCAGCCCCGCCCAGGCCCCGCCGCGCACCGCCCGGAAGGGCACCGACGAGGACGCGCCCGAGGTAACGCTGAAGGTCGACTCGGCCGAGGCCCTGTGCGGCCGGGTCTTCAAGGTCGTCAGCGACCCGTTCGTGGGCAAGATCTCGTACGTGCGCGTCTTCAGCGGGCACCTGGTGGCCGACTCGCCGGCCCGCATCAACGACGACCGGCGCGAGACCAAGTTCGGACAGATCCTGCGGTGCCAAGGCAAGGACACGCAGCCCATCCCGGAGGCCGTGGCCGGCGACATTGTGGGCCTCTCGAAGATCGAGGAGCTCAGCATCGGCGACAGCCTGTCGTCCGGGCCCGACCCGCTCATCATGCCCACCATCCAGGTGCCGGTGCCGATGTACGCCCTGGCCCTTCAGCCCAAGAGCCGCGGCGACGAGCAGAAGATCTCCGAGGTCCTCGCCAAGGCCATGGAGGAGGACAATACCCTCAAGACCACCCGCGACCGGCAGACAGGCGAACTGGTCGTCAACGGCCTGGGCGACATCCACCTGCTCGTGCTCCTGTCAAAGATGAAGCGGCGGTTCCAGTTGGAAGTGGACACGAAGCCGCCGAAAATCCCGTACCGCGAGACGGTCGCGGCCAAGGGCGAGGGCCATTACCGCCACAAGAAACAGACCGGCGGGGCCGGCCAGTTCGGCGAGGTCTACCTGCGGGTCGAACCGCTCGCCCGGGGCGAGGGGTTCGAGTTTGTCGACGACACGTTCGGCGGCTCCATTCCCAAGCCGTTTCTGCCCGCCATCGAGAAGGGTGTCCGCGAAGCCATGGACGAGGGCGTCATCGCCGGGTACCCGTTCCAGGACATCCGCGCCCTCGTGTACGACGGCAAGCACCACCCGGTGGACTCGAAGGAAGTGGCCTTCAAGATCGCCGGCCGCAACGCCTTCCGCGACGCCGTCAGCCGGGCCAAGCCGGTCATCCTTGAACCGCACGTCAACATGGCCGTCACGGTGCCCGACGAGTTCCTGGGGTCCATCACGGGCGACCTGAACAGCCGCCGCGGACGCATCATGGGCATGGAGGCCGGCTCCGGTGGCACCCAGACCATCAACGTCCAGGTGCCGCTGGCCGAGGTGTCGCAGTACAACACGCAACTCCGGAGCATCACGGGCGGGCAGGGCAGTTACGTGATGGAACTGTCGCACTACGAGCCGGTTCCGGCGCACGTGCAGCAGCAGATCATCGAGGCTGCCGCCAAGGCGAAAGCGGTGGAGGAGTAGCCGGTCGAGCCCACCGGCCGGCCGTTTCGGCGAAGCCGTTTGCCTCAGCCCCCGACGTGGGGTATAATCCCTGCGCATGTCGCAGGCCAAGAGCGGTGGAAAGCCATGCCACGCGAGCCCGACCGGGAAGGGGACATCCCTCAAATCATCGACGAGATCGTCGCCACGTACGACCAGGTCTCGCGCATCAACCACCTGACCCTGCGGTCGCTGCCGTCGCGCGAGAGCGTCTCGGAGATTCTCGACGGGCTGAAGGAAATCGTGTATCCCGGGTACTTCGGCCGGCGGAACTTCACGCGCGAGAACATCCGGTACCACATCGGCGACCGCATCTACCAGGTCTATCGCCTGCTGACCGAGCAGGTTTACCTGAGCGTCATCCATGACTGCCGCCGCACCGACGCCGAGTGCGACCACTGCGACGGCCTGGCAACGCAATTGGCCGCCGATTTCTTCCGCCGCCTGCCCCCGGTCCGCCGCCTGCTGGAGGGCGACGTCCAGGCCGCCTACGACGGCGACCCCGCCGCCAGGAGCCTCGACGAGATCATCTTTTCGTACCCGGGTCTCCAGGCCATCACGGTGTACCGGCTCGCCCACGAACTCTGGGAAATGAAGGTGCCCCTCTTGCCGCGCATCATGACCGAGATCGCCCACAGCCAGACCGGCGTCGACATCCATCCCGGGGCCCGCATCGGCGAGAACTTTTTCATCGACCACGCCACCGGCGTGGTCATCGGTGAGACCACCCTGATCGGCCGGAACGTGAAGATCTACCAGGGCGTTACGCTGGGGGCCATGAGTTTCCCGAAGGACGGCTCGGGCCAACTCATCCGCGGCCAAAAGCGGCACCCGACCATCGAGGACGACGTGACGATCTACTCCGGGGCCACGCTGCTGGGGGGCGAGACGGTCGTCGGCAGGGGCAGCACCATCGGCGGCAACGTGTGGCTGACCCACTCGGTGCCGCCCAACTCCATGGTAGTTGTCGAGGAGCCCGCCCTCCGGGTGGCCGACAAGGGTAGGGAAAAGGGCCGCACGGCCGCAGGCGACGCCGACACCACCGGCCGGAAAAGGTGAACCCGTTTTTTTGCTTGCGGACACGTAAGGGACTGCCTAGCATGCAGTTGGCTCATTTCTCGGGTAAGAAAATGCCGCGCTAACCAAGGCATATCCGCGTCGCTCCCGCAAGACTGACGCTGGGTGAGCGGGGCGCGGGTGCCGGTTGGCGCTGACCGGTTGAGGCGGGCTCGAGAGCAATACCGTGGGGCAAAGGCAACAGCAGGGGACATCCATGAGGACCGTCACGAAGAAGGAACTGACGGACCGCATCGCCGACTCCACCAAGGCGAAACGGACCCTTGTCAAGGACGTCGTGCAGCAGTTCCTCGACGAGATCGTCGTGGAACTGGCCCGGGGCAACCGCCTCGAATTCCGCGATTTCGGCGTCTTCGAGGTCCGGACCCGCAAGCCCCGCATGGCTCAGAACCCCCGGACCCTGGAACGCGTGCCCGTGCCCGTCAAATCGACCGTCAAGTTCAAGGTCGGGCGCCTCATGAAGGAGTCCGTCCAGAAGGCCGCGCCCGGCAGCGCGCCCGGCGAGGGCCAACACAAGGCGCCATCGAACGTGCAGCCCGCGGCCGCCTCTCGCGTTCCTCCGCCTGGCGCCTGACGCGGAGGCCGCGCCGTCCATGCCGGTTGTGCCGGTTGACGTCACAAGCCCGACGGTCCCAGTCACCCGATGGAGCCGCACGTGAAGAAGAACCGCGAAACCAACCTTCAGGAGTTGGCCCTCCAGATGTTCGAACTCACCCGCCGCACGTGGTTCGAGTCGCAGCGCGAGAAACTGAAGGGCGGCTACGACCTGTCGGAGTCGGAGTTCCTGGCCCTCGATACCCTCGAGCACGTTTCCTTCATGTCGGTGGGCGAGTTGAGGCGCCACGTCGGCGTTTTGCCGGCCCAGATGTCGCGCGTCCTCAAGGCACTCGAACAACGCTACGACGAAAAACTGGTCGTCTGCTCCATCAACCACACCGACAAACGCAAGATCGACGTCGCCATCACGCCCAGGGGCCGCCGTGCCGTCGGCGCCTATCGCCGCAGCAAGATCGGGGCCAGCATCCGGGCGATGGAGTCCCTGACCGACAGAGACCTGACGAACCTGGCGACGATCCTTCGCAAGATCGGGCTTCGCGTGGGCGGCGGACCGCCCGGCGCACGGGCCTGACCCCGCGCCCCGCCGCCTGGCGGCCGACCACACCTGTGATGGGAGGAACCCTCTGGTGAACGTGCCCCTCGCCGGCCTTTCCCTGTCGGGAAAGACGTGCTTGTTCAACGCCCTGACCGAGGGCGCCGTCGATTCCGCCGCCTCGCCCGCGCGCGCCGACCACCCGAACGCGGCCACCGTGGCGCTTCCCGACGAGCGGCTCGACTGGCTCTTCGAGCATTACCACTCCGCCCGCCGCGTGCCCGTCCGCATCGACTGGATCGACCTGCCCGGCCTCGCCCCCGGCCGGTCCGACCTGGCCTCGCAGAACACCGCTATTACCGAACACCTGCGCCGGGCCGATGCCCTGGTGTACGTGCTCCGCGCGTTCGAGTCCGACCGCGTCCCCGGCCGCGTCGACCCGAAGGCCGACCGCAGTGCCCTGGCCGGCGAGTTCCTCTTCTCGGACCTCGACATCGTGCTGCGGCGCATCGAGAAGCTCGAGTCGCAACTCACCAAGCCCATCCCGCACCGCGAGGCCCTCAAGCACGAACTCGACTTCCTGGCCCTTTGCCGCGAGACCCTCGAAGCCGAGAAGCCCCTTCACGACATCGCCCGGACCGAGGTCCAGCGGGCCATCCTGCGGAACTTCGCCGCCCTGACCGAAAAGCCCGTCCTGACGGTCCTGAACGTTGGCGAGGACCAGGCCGGCCGGCCCGAGGCCGCGGCCCAGACCTACCCTGACATCGCGCCGCCCATGGTGGCCCTGTGTGCATCGCTCGAGGCCGAGATCGCCCAACTCGCCCCTGACGAACGCCAGGCCTTCATGCAGGAACTTGGCCTCGACCGCCTCCGTGCACGCGACATCCTGCCGGCCGTCCACCGCGCCATGAACCGCATCACGTTCTACACCGCCGGCGATCCGGAGGTGAATGCCCGGAGCGTGCCGCGCGGCACCACGGCCGTCGACGCCGCCGGAGACGTGCATACCGACATGGCCCGCGGCTTCATCCGGGCCGAGGTCGTCTCGTTCGAGCACCTCAAAATGGCCGGCGACCTCAAACGCGCCCGGGCCGACGGAGTCGTCCGACTCGAAGGACGCGACTACGTCGTCCAGGACGGCGACGTCATCCTGTTCCACTTCAGCCGGTAGAGGAGGGCCCGTGCGAGCCGTCGTCCTGAGCATCGGAAGCGAACTCGTTCGCGGCCTCGCGCTCGACACCCATTCGCGCGACGTCGCGCGCGTCCTGAGCGCCCTGGGCATCGAGGTCGTCCGTCACATAACGCTCGACGACGACGCGCCGGCCATCGCGGCCGCCATCCGCCAGGCCGCCGCCGACGCCGACCTCCTCGTCGCCACGGGCGGCCTTGGACCCACCCAGGACGACTGCACTCGCCAGGCCCTGGCCCAGGCCATGGGCCGCCCCCTGGCCGAGGACGCCCAGGCCCTCGCGCACCTGGAGGCGTGGGCGGCCGCGCGCGGACAGACCCTCAGCAAGGCCAACCGCATTCAGGCCCTCTTGCCGCGCGGCAGCCGGGCCATCCCGAACCCCGTCGGGACGGCCGTCGGCATCGACGCCACGGTCGGCCGTGCCCGCGTCTTCTGCATGCCGGGCGTGCCGGTCGAGATGCGGACCATGCTCGATAACGAGGTTCTGCCGCAACTTGCCGGCGGCGGGGCCGGACGCACGATGATCATCCGCACGGTCCGCACGTTCGGCACCCGCGAGTCGGTCATGGGCGAGGCGCTCGCAGACCTGATGCGTCCCGGCCGCCACCCGCACGTCGGCACCGCCGTCCACTCGGGCATCATCGACGTTCACGTCTACGCCTTCGGCGCCCGCGACGAGGCCGAGCGTCTGGCCGCGGCCGACGTGGCAGCCGTCCGAGAGCGCCTGGGGACCACCGTCTTCGGCGAGGGCGACCTGGCCCTGGAGGACGCCGTCGCGGCCCTCCTGGCCGAACGCCGCGCCACGGTGGCGCTGGCCGAATCGTGCACGGGCGGTCTGGTGGCGGCCAGACTCGTCAACGTGCCCGGCATGTCCGACCACCTGCTCGAGGCCGTCGTGGCCTACGCGAACGAATCGAAGGTCCGCACGCTGGGCGTCGACCCGGCCCTTATCGAGACCCATGGGGCGGTGAGCCAGCCGGTGGCCCGGGCCATGGCCGAGGGCGCCCGGACGCGGGCGGGCGCCGACTTAGGGCTGGGCATCACGGGCATCGCCGGTCCCGGGGGCGGGACGCCCCAGAAACCCGTCGGCACCGTCTGGATCGCCCTGGCCGACGCCGCCGGCACCGATGCCGCGCGCCACCTCCTCAGCGGCGACCGGGCCGAGATACGCCTCCGCGCCGCCTACACGGCGCTCGACTGGCTGAGGTTGCGTTTGATGGGGGCCGACGGCCAAGACGGCGGGTGAGCAGGGGGACGCTATGGTTTCGCAGCGCTACTTGTCGCGCGGCGGCCTTCCGGAAACGGCCTCTGTTGTAGGGGCACGACATG
>DATKZB010000101.1:0-8762 GCA_035528235.1 Phycisphaerae bacterium | reverse complement strand
CGGGCCGCATCCCGGTCGAACGCGTCGCCATGGCGGCGCTCGCGGCCATGCCGCCCGAGAAGGAATCCGAACTGCGGTCCGCCGACGGCCCGGCCACGGCCGTCCGGTTCCACAACCAGACGCCCCGCCAGGTCCAACTCTTCTGGCTCGACGACCACGGGAAGCGCCGGCCCTATGGGACGCTGGCCCCCGGCGAGCGCCGCGACCAGCAAACATTTGCCACGCACGTCTGGCTTGCCGCGGACCCCGATGGCCGCGGCCTCGCCGTCTTCGTCGCCGGGCCCGAGCCGGGCCTGGCGGACATCAAGGAACCCTGATGCACGCTCGGGAGGCCGAAGGATGAAAACCGCCCTCACCGCCGCCGTCCTGCTCGCCGTCGCCGCCATTGCCACCGCCCGGGCGGCCGAATCCGACGGCTGGCTCACCGTCCACGTGCCCGGCTTCTGGGAGGAGCAGAACGCCAAGGCCCGCGGCTACGACGGCTTCGCGTGGTACCGGTGTTTCGTCAAGGTGCCGAAGGCGTTCGCCGGCGAGGCCGCGCGGCTGGAACTGGCGCGGATCGACGACGCCGACGAGGCGTTCGTCAACGGTCGCCGCGTGGGCGCCACCGGCCGCATGCCCCCCAACTACCACGGCCTCTCGAGCGCGGTCCGCGCGTACGACGTCCCGGCGGCGGGCCTGCGGGCGGGCGACTGGAACCTCATCGCCGTGCGCGTGTACGATGCCGGCGGCGGCGGGGGCATCGTCGGAGACCCCATCCGCCTCATCTCGCCGCGGGGCGAGATCCGGCTCGAGGGCACCTGGCAGTTCCGGATCGGCGACGACGCCACCTGGGCGGCGTGGCCTGCCGACCCGTCCAGCGCGGAGGCAAAGACCGTGGCCGAAGCGTTCTCGAAGATTCCCGATGCCGCCGGCCGCGCCGCCGCCGTCCGCGCCGCCCTCACGGGCCAGGCCGACCCGCCCGAGGGCGACCTCGTCATCTGGTGTCGCCGGCCCGCCGAGAAGTGGGTCGAGGCCATGCCCGTGGGCAACGGACGCCTCGGGGCCATGGTCTTCGGCGGCATCGAGAAGGAACGGCTCCAACTCAACGAAGACACCCTCTGGGCGGGCGGGCCGTACGACCCCAGCCATCCGGACGCCCTCGCGGCCCTGCCCGAGGCCCGGAAACTCGTCTTCGCGGGCAAGTACAAGGAGGCCGCCGGCCTCGTCGGCGCCCGGATGATGGCCCGGCCGCTGAGCCAGATGTCGTACCAGCCGGTCGGCGACCTTCTGCTCACGTTCCCCGGCCTCGCGGAGGCGGTCGATTACCGTCGCGACCTCGACCTCGACACCGCCATCGCCCGGGTCGCCTTCCGCTCCGGCGGCGCCACGCTGACGCGCGAGATCCTCTCGAGCCCCGTCGACCAGGCGATCGTCGTCCACCTGACGGCCGACCAGCCGGGCCGCATCGCCTTCACGGCCGCCCTGGCCAGCCCGCAGAAGGTGACCGTAAAGGCCGCGCCGCCGCACACGCTCGTCATGGACGGCCTGGGCGGCGACTGCGCGGGCATCGCGGGGGCGCTGCGGTTCCAGTGCCGCGTCACCGTGCGGACCGAGGGCGGCCGCGTGACCGCCGGCCAGGATCGCCTGACGGTGACGGGGGCCGACTCGGCCACGCTGCTCCTGGTGGCCGCCACCAGTTACGTCAATGCCAAGGACGTGAGCGGCGACCCGGAGGCCCGCGCGAAGGCGTACCTCGCGAAGGTGGCCGACAAACCGTTCGACCGCCTGCGCGCCGACCACGTGGCCGCGCACCGCGAACTCTTCCGCCGCGTCGACCTCGACGTCGGCACCGGCGCCGGCGACCGCGAGACCCACCTGCGCCTGAGGACCTTCGGCCAGGGCGACGACCCGCAACTGGCCGAATTGTTCTTCCAGTTCGGCCGGTACCTGCTCATCGCCTGCTCGCGCCCGGGCAGCCAGCCGGCCAACCTCCAGGGGCTGTGGAACGAGAGCATGAGCCCGCCCTGGAGCTCGAAGTACACTATCAACATCAATACCGAGATGAATTACTGGCCGGCCGAGGTCGCCAACCTGGCCGAGTGCCACGAACCCCTCCTGCGCATGGTGACCGAACTCGTCGAGCCCGGCAGCCGCACCGCCAAGGTCAACTACGGCGCCGGCGGATGGGTGTGCCACCACAACACCGACCTCTGGCGGGCCACCGCGCCCATCGACGGGCCGCAATGGGGCATGTGGCCGACCGGCGGCGCCTGGCTCGCCAAACACCTCTGGGACCACTACGAGTTCGGCGGCGACAAAGACTACCTGGCCCGGGTCTACCCCACCCTCAAGGGCGCCGCCCAGTTCTTTCTGGACACGCTGGTGGAGGAACCCCGGCACCAGTGGCTGGTGACGTGCCCGTCGGTATCGCCCGAGAACGGCCACCCCGGGGGCACCAGCATCTGCGCCGGCCCGACGATGGACATGCAGATCGTCCGCGACCTCTTCGCCAACTGCATCCGCGCCGCCGAGGTCCTGGGCAGAGACGCCGCGTTCGCCCAGCGCCTGGCCAAGACGCGCGAGCGACTCGCCCCCATGCAGATCGGCGCCGCCGGACAACTCCAGGAATGGCTCGACGACTGGGACATGCAGGCCCCCGAGAAACAGCACCGTCACGTGTCGCACCTGTACGGCCTGTACCCGAGCGCCCAGATTACGCCGCGCGCGACGCCCGACCTCTTCAAGGCCGCGCGGCAGTCGCTCGTCTTCCGCGGCGACGGCGGAACCGGATGGAGCAAGGCCTGGAAGATCGACCTCTGGGCCCGCCTGCTCGACGGCGATCACGCCCACAAGATGCTCGTCGAGGCGCTGGCGGGCAACACGTACCCGAACCTGTTCGACGCGCACCCGCCGTTCCAGATCGACGGCAACTTCGGCGGTACGGCCGGCATCGCCGAGATGCTCCTCCAGAGCCACGCCGGCGACCTCCACCTCCTGCCCGCCTTGCCGCGCGCCTGGCCCACCGGCCACGTCCGCGGTCTGCGAGCGCGCGGCGGCTTCGAGGTCGATATCACCTGGAAGGACGGGGCCCTGACCCAGGCGACCATCCGCTCGGCCCTCGGTCACCCCGTTCGCGTCCGCACGGCCGCGCCCGTCGATGTGACCGCCGACGGCGCCGCCGTCCAGATCGACCGGCCCGAGGCCGCCCTGGCCGCCTTCGCCACCGACAAGGGCAAGTCGTACACCCTCGCACCCAAACGCTAGCGCCGTTTCCAGGAAGGTCGTATCACTTTCGGCCGGGTGCCACTAGCGGCTTGTCCGCCAGTGTTCTGGAGACACGGGCTGCAAGCAACCAGTGGCAGCCGGCGCGGCCGCGCCGCCAAACACGAGTAGGCCCTATCGCGTTTTCCCGTGCACCTCGCCGTGGCACCGCGTGCACAACCACTCGATGCGCAGGGGATCGGCGTAATCGGGATGATGCCGGTTCAGCCGGACCCCCGGCCCGCCCGCGCCGCACCGCTGGCACCGCTCTTTGCGTGGCAGGACACCGGCCTCGACCGCCCAGTACGACGCGTTTCGAACGGCCTGTTTGAGTCGGCGGTCGGGGCGGCGGCGATACGCCGCGAGCCAGGCCCGCCGCTTGCGGTTCTGGCTCCGCGCCTTGGCCCGGGCGTGTTCGAGGTGCTCGCGCCGCCACTGCCGCATGTAAGCCGCGTGACACGCCTTGCACTGTGTCTTGCGACCGCCGCGATATCCCTTGGCCGGCGAGAAGTCGGCCAGCGGCCTGACCTGGCCGCACTTCGTGCATCGCTTGACGGTGGGCGCGGGCATGGCAAACCGGACCGACGGGACGGGCGACACGCCCTCTCCCTAACAGGCCGGCGCGGTCGGATTTGAGGCCCATGTCGGGGGGATTCTTGCACGGCAGAGGGCGTAAGTGCTTGTCGCCGAAGGGGTTACCATTCTTTCGCTGCCGCCGGATTTGCGCCGGGGGTGGGTCGGGTTTGGGACACGTTGGCCGGCACGCCGGGTGGCATGGTCATCCCGAAGGGTGACCATGTCCTCCACTCTCCCCGCGCCCGGGTGGCATGGTCATCCCGGCCTGGTGGCATGGCCCGGGTGGCATGGTCATCCCGAAGGGTGACCATGTCCTCGACTCTCCCCGCGCCCGCCGGGTGGCATGGTCATCCCGAAGGGTGACCATGTTTTCGGCCCCGGCCTGCGCCAACGCGCTCCCTTGCACCCAACGTCCTGTGGCCATATCATGCGTAGCATGGTTCCGCGCGAACCCGTCAAACGCCGTCGCCGCAAACGCTACGATGTGCCCGGCCACGCCCACTATCTGACCTTTTCGTGCTGGCGGAACCAGCCGCTGCTGGCGCGTGAGCGACCGCGCGCCTGGCTGCTCGAGTCGCTTGACGCGGCCCGCGGCGTGCACCGCTTCGACCTGTGGGCCTGGGTCATCATGCCGGAGCACGTCCACCTCCTGCTCTTGCCCGCCGACGGGGTGGGCGTCGGCGCCATTCTCAGGTCCGTCAAGCAACCGGTGGCCAAGGCGGCGGTGTCGTGGGTTCGGCAGCACCGGCCCCAGTGGTTGCCACGCATGCTGGACCTTCAGCCCAGCGGCCGGCGGGCGTACCGGTTCTGGCAGCCCGGCGGCGGTTACGATCGGAACCTCTGGACCCCGCAAGAACTGCGCGAGAAGATCGACTATATCCACGCCAACCCCGTGCGGCGGGGCTTGGTCGAGCACCCGCGCGATTGGCCTTGGTCGAGTTACCGCGCGTGGCAAGAGGGGACCGAGGAACCCCTCCGCATCGACCGGCACAGCCTGCCGCCCCTGGAGCCGTGACGCTGCTACGGGCTCTCAACATGGTCACCCTGCGGGTTGACCATGCCACCCGGCGCGGACCGAGACTGAGAACATGGTCACCCTGCGGGATGACCATGCCACCCGGCATGACGCTGCTACGGGCTCTCAACATGGTCACCCTGCGGGTTGACCATGCCACCCGGCATGACACCCGCGCGGGGCGAGATTGGGTACATGGTCACCCTACGGGATGACCATGCCACCCGGCGTGACACCCGCGCGGGGCGAGATTGGGAACATGGTCACCCTGCGGGTTGACCATGGCACCCGGCATGGCACCCGCCCGCTGTTGTAGGGGCACGACATGTCGTGCCCCTACGGACACGCGCTCCCCTGGCGGGTCGCGGTTAAGCGGCGGTAGGCGTAGGGTGCGTGCGGAGCACGCGTCCTACGCCGGTTTCCTGGGCAGACTCTGGATGATCTCGTCGGCGAGGCCGTAGTCGACGGCTTCCTGGGCGGAGAGAAATCGGTCGCGGTCGACGTCTTTGGCGATCTGCTCGACCGATTGGCCGGTGTGGTGGGCGAGGATCTCGTTCAGGCGCTGGCGCATCCGCAGAATCTCTTCGGCCTGGATGCCGATGTCGGTGGCCGTACCGCGCGCGCCGCCCATGGGCTGGTGAATCAGGATGCGGCTGTTCGGCAGGACGTACCGTTTGCCCTTGGTTCCGGCGGCCAGGAGCACGGCGCCCATGCTGGCGGCCTGGCCGATGCAGTAGGTCCGGACGTTGCACCCGACGAATTGCATCGTGTCGTAGATGGCCATGCCGGAGGTGATGACGCCGCCGGGCGAGTTCACGTACACCGCGATGTCGGCGTCGGCGTTCTCGTTCTGGAGGAACAGCAGCTGCGCGATGACGAGGTTGGCCATGCCGTCTTCGACTTCGCCGCCGATGAAGACGACGCGGTCCTTGAGTAGCCGCGAGTAGATATCATAGGCCCGTTCGCCGCGGCCGGTCTCTTCGACCACCATGGGTACGAGTTGGTTGCGGGTCGGCACGGTCAGGTCCCCTGCTTGGGTTTGCCCTCGTCGGGCAGGTGTTCGAGCACCTCGTCCACGAGGCCGTAGTCCTTGGCCTCCTGGGCCGTGAAGTACCGGTCGCGTTCGGTCTCCTCGCGGATCTTCTCGGGCGCCTGCCCGGTGTGCTGGGCGAAGAGCCGGATGAGCATGTCTTTGTCGCGGATGACCTCTTTGGCGGCGATCTCGATGTCGGAGGCCTGGCCGCCCACCTCGCCGGCGGGCTGATGAAGCATCATCTTGGCGTGCGGCAGGGCGAACCGCTTGTTCTTGGCGCCGCCGGCCAACAGGAGCGCGGCACCGCTGGCCACCAGACCGATGGCGTACGTCGATACCGGGGAGTCGAGAAACTGCATCGTGTCGTAGATGGCCATCGTGCTCGAGACGTACCCGCCGGGCGAGTTGATGTACAGGTTGATCTCCTGGTTCTTCTTCTCGTTCTGGAGGTACAAGAGTTTCATCACCACGTTGTTGGCCGCGCCGTCGGTGATGACCCCCTCGATGAACACGATGCGGTTCTCAAGCAGCAGGTCCGACAGCGTCAGCCACCGCTGTTGCTGGTACTGGGAGCCCATGGCGCCCGTGGGTCGGACCAGGCGGTGGACCGTGTCGGGATCGAGCGGGTAGGCTGGCATCGGTCGAGAGTCCCTTTCCAGTCAGGATCACGGGTTGGCAAGCAACCCGTGGCACGTGACAACGGCACGCTAGCCGGCCGTGCCTTTGGCATCGGCGCCAGGCTCGGAACATGGTCACCCTTCGGGATGACCATGCCACCCGGCGCGCTAGCCGCGAGCGCGAGCGAGCGGTCGGCCCCGCGCGAGCCATCTCAGGTGGCCTCGGTGCCGTCCGTAGCGTCGGCCGGGCCCTCGTCGGGCGGCGGCGTCGCCGGGTCGGTCTCGGCGGTCGCCTGCGTATCCGCGGCGGCGTCGGCCGGTTCGGCCTTGGCGGCGGGCTTCTCCAGAAGCATCCTCAGGACCTTGTCCTCGAGAATCTGGCCACGCAGACTGTCGAGCGTGCCCTCGGCGGCCATCTCCTCGCGGACGCGGTCTTCCTTGCGGCCGTACTGGACGGCGATGAACCGCAGGCGGGCGTCGACCTCGGCGTCGGTGGCTTCGATCTTCTCTTTCTTGGCGATGGCGTCGAGGATGAAGTGGAGTTTGAGGTCGCGCGCGGCCCGCTCGGTGCTGGCGCCGCGGATGTCGGCCATGCGTTTCTCGATCTCCTCGACCGGGATGCCGCGGTACTGGAGGTCCACGAGTTGCCGCTGGAGGAGCCGGTTGGCGTGGCGTTTGGCCAGGTCCTCGGGCAGGTCGAAGGGGACGGCGGCCAGGAGCCAGTCCTGGACGGCGGTCTCCTGGGCGCGGCGGAAGGCGTTGTCGCTCTGGGCTTCCTGCTGGCGCCGCAGGGAGGCCCGAAGCGAGTCCATGTCCTCGTAATCGACGGCGGCCAAGAGGGCCGCATCGTCGGGCAGGGCGACGCGGGCGATGGTGTCGACCTTGACGCGCAACTCGGCCGCCTTGCCACGCACGTCTTCGTTGTCGGCATCGTCGCCGATGGTGATGGCGGCGGTGCGGACATCGCCGGCCTTGGCACCCTTGAGCAGGTCGGGCAGGTTGTTGAGACGGATGCCCTCGATGGCGATGGCGGCGACGGGGAGGCGGACGTTCTGGTGGTCGACGACCATGACGTCGCCGGCCTGGATGGTGAGGCCGCAGCTGACGAGGTCGTTCTCCCGGGCCTCGCCGCCTTCGGGCAAGGGGTCGATGCGGCCGTGCTGCTTGCGGAGGCGATCGAGGCCGCGGGCGACGGTTTCGTCGGTCACCTGGGGCCGCTCGACCTGGTCGACGGCGATGGCGGAGTAATCGGCGGGCAGGTCGAACTGGGGGCGGACCTCCAGATCGATGGAGAAGGTCATGGCGCCCTCGTCGGGCAACTCGATCTTCTCGGGGTCGATCTCGGGCTCGCCGATGACGTCGAGTTTCTGCTCGTCGATGGCCTTCTCGAAGCCCTCCGAGACGAGTTTGGCGCGGACCTCCTCGGCGACGGCGTCGCGGAACCGCTTCTCGATGAGCCGCCGCGGCGCCCGCCCCGGACGGAACCCCGGGACGAGGGCCTCGCGCTCGAGTTCGTTGAACCGCTCGTTGAACTTCTGCTCGATCTCCTCGCGCGGTATCGTGATCGAGAGCCGCTTCTTGCACGCCGCAACGTCTTCAACCGTAACGTCCATCCGTGACACGCTCCTGCCGACATGCCCGCCGCCTCGCGGCAGGCCGGATGCCGTGCTCCCCGTGACGCTCCAGAAAAAAACCGGCTCGCCCAGACCCTCACGCCCGGTCGCCGCGAGCCGCTCAAGCCGCCAAGCAAATGGAGCGGGCGATGGGACTTGAACCCACGACATCAACGTTGGCAACGTTGCGCTCTACCACTGAGCTACGCCCGCTCGCGCCGCCTTGAAAGGGTCGTCGGGACCACCCTTTCGGGCCCACCGAGCAACCTCAGGCGCTGGACTATACCAACGCCGTTGCGGCAATGCAACCCAAAATCCCGGGTGTTGTCAAGCCCCATTAGAAATGTCCGCTGTGCTGGCCCAATAGAAGTGTCCGGTTTCGGCGGGGCGGGGCGAAGCCTTTTCTCCACGGATGATCGGGACCTGGACGGTGCGGCTGGGGGGCGGTAGGATGGGGCGAGCCAAGGGGAGGACAGGGCTCCGCAGGAGTGCGACCCGAGCGCCCTTTGGCGGGACGAACGGCAGAGGGCCGTGTCGCCTGGGCGGCGCGGCCTTTCTTTTGGCGTCTCTCGGCCGGGGTCCCCGGAAGCGATAAACTCCGGGGGTCCGGGGGGCAGAGCCCCCGGGGAGCGTGCGGCCACCTTGAACGTCAGGTAGACGCCTCG
>DATKZB010000100.1:0-15209 GCA_035528235.1 Phycisphaerae bacterium | reverse complement strand
ACGCCGTGAGGATTCCCGGGCCATGACCACCCCCGCGATGAAACAATATCGCCAGATCAAGGCCCAGTACCCCGACGCCATCCTCTTCTTCCGGATGGGCGACTTCTACGAGCTCTTCCACGACGACGCCCGCGTCGGCTCGAAGGTCATGGGCATCGCCCTGACGAGCCGCACCAAGGGCCCCAACCCCATCCCCATGTGCGGCGTGCCGTACCATGCCGTCGATGCGTACCTCGCGAAGATGATCCGGGCCGGGTACCGCGTGGCCATCTGCGAGCAGATGGAGGACCCGGCGCTGGCCAAGGGGCTCATCAAGCGCGACGTCTCGCGCCTGGTGACCCCCGGCACGCTGACCGACGACGCGCTGCTGGAGGACAAGGAGAACAACTTCCTCGCGGCCGTGCACCTGGACGGCGAGCGGGCGGGCCTGGCGTGGGTCGACCTCTCGACCGGCGGGTTCTGGGTCCGCGACGTGGCCCGCGACGCCGTCGTCGACGGCCTGGTGCGTTTGCGGCCGCGCGAGTGCCTGTTGGCCGAGGGCGCCGGCGACGCCGACCCGGACCTGGTCCGGGCGATTCGCGAGAGCACTGGTGCGGCCACGACCGAGCGATCGGCCTTCGTGTTCGACCGCCAGGAGGCCGTCCGCATCCTGACGGCCCACTTCGGCACCGATTCGCTCGACGGGTTCGGCGTGTCGGACCTGGCCGAGGGCCTCTCGGCGGCCGGCGCCGCCATCGACTATCTCCAGGAGACGCAGCGAACGGGCCTGGGCCACATCCGCCGCATCGAACGCGTCGAGAGCGGCCGGTGGCTGTACCTCGACGAGACGACCCAGCGGAGCCTGGAACTGGTGGAGACGCTGCGCGAACGCCGCCGCGAGCACAGCCTGCTGTGGGTGCTCGACCGGACCCAAACGGCGATGGGCGGCCGGCTGCTGAGGCGGTGGATCAACTTCCCGCTGGCCCGGGCCGACGACATCCGCGAGCGGCTCGACGCCGTCGAGGAACTCGTCCAGGGCACGGACCTGCGCGAAGACCTTGCCCGGCGGCTGGCCGACACCTCCGACGTCGAGCGGATCGTCGGCCGCGTGGCCACCAGCCGCGCCATGCCCCGCGACCTTCTTGGCCTGGGCCGCACGCTGGCGGCCCTGCCGGCCGTCAAGGCACGCCTGGCGGCACGCGAAAGCGACCTGCTGAACCGCCTCGAGAAGGCCCTGGACCTGTGCGGCGACGTCCGCGAGGTCGTCGACGCCGCCATCGCCGACGACGCGCCCCTGCGCCTGAGCGACGGCGGTGTCATCAAGGCAGGTTATCACGAGGAACTCGACCGCCTGCGCGACGTCGGCTCCACCGGTGCCCGGTGGTTGGCCGAGTTCCAGGCCCGCGAGGCCCAGCGCTCGGGCATCGCGACCCTGCGCGTCGGGTTCAACAAGGTCTTCGGCTACTACATCGAGGTCACCAACACGCACCGCGACCGCGTGCCGGCCGACTACATCCGCAAGCAGACCCTGAAGAACGCCGAGCGGTACATCACGCCCGCCCTGAAGGAGCACGAGGTGGAAGTGCTCTCGGCCGAGGATAAGGCCAAGGCCCTGGAGGTCCGCCTCTTCGAGGAGGTTCGCGGGCGCGTCGCGGCCGAGACCGAGCGGCTCCAGCGCACGGCCCAGGCCCTGGCCGAGATCGACGCCCTGGGCAGCCTGGCGCGCGTGGCGGCGGAGCGCGGGTACGTCAAGCCCACGATCGTCGACGAGCCCGTGCTGGATGTCCGCGACGGCAGGCACCCGGTGCTGGAGCAAGTCCTGGGGTCGGAGTTCGTGCCGAACGACGTGGCTCTGGGCGGCGAGGCGCCGCGCATCGGCATCATCACGGGGCCGAACATGGCGGGCAAGTCGACCTACATCCGCCAAGTGGCCCTCCAGGTGCTCATGGCCCACATGGGGTCGTGGGTGCCCGCCCGCCACGCCGTGGTGGGCCTGGTGGACCGGATCTTTACGCGCGTGGGCGCGGCCGACGAGCTGGCCCGCGGCCGCAGCACGTTCATGGTCGAGATGACCGAGACCGCCAACATCCTCAACAACGCCACCGATCGTAGCCTCGTCATTCTCGACGAGGTGGGCCGCGGCACGAGCACGTTCGACGGCGTGGCCCTGGCGTGGGCGGTCACCGAGCACATCGCCCGCCGCACCCGGTGCCGCACGCTCTTCGCCACCCACTACCACGAACTGACCGACCTGGCCGATGTGCTCGACGGCGTGGCCAACTTCAACGTGGCCGTGCGCGAGTGGCAGGACGAGGTGGTGTTTCTGCACAAGATCGTCGAGGGCGGCACGGACAAGAGTTACGGCGTCCACGTGGCCCGGCTGGCCGGCGTGCCGCGCGAGGTCGTCGAGCGGGCCAAGCACATCCTGGCCGACCTGGAGGCGTCCCACCTCGACTCCTCCGACCGGCCGCGCATCGCGCCGGCCGAGCCGGGGCTGCCCGTGCGCGAGGTTCAATTGACGCTGTTCGAAGGGCAGGGCGCCGCCCTCATCGACGAACTCCGCCGCCTCGACCTCGAGACCATGACACCCATCGACGCCTTGAACAAACTCAAGCAACTCCGCGACGGCCTCTGAGATGCGGGCGACGGGGCGGGTGTGCCGCTCCCTTACGGTCGCGGCTCGGATAAGGCACAACCCCGCCGCCATAGCCGTATCCGAGCCGCGACCATCGTGTTTGGCCCGCGACAGCCGTATCCGAGCCGCGACCGTAAGGGAGCGGAAGGCCGCCGAGGCTTTGTGTTGACACCCCGCGTGCCGCCTGACACAATAAGACGTGGTAACCGGAACGACTCGGACGCGGAGCACCCGTCCAGCAGGGAGACCAAGGAACCATGGCCACTGACAAACTGTACACGGTTCAGGAGGCGGACGACGTGACGCTGGTCACGTTTCAGCAGAGCCACATTCTCGACGCCATGACGATCGAGAGCATGTCGACGACCCTCAAGGAACTCATCGGGACGTCGGAGGCGGGGAAGTTCATCTTCAATTTCGCCCGGGTCACGTACCTGTCGTCGAGCGCCCTGGGCATGCTCATCGGTCTTCAGCGGCGGGTCGCCCAGCGGAAGGCCATCGTCAAACTGGCCGGCATCCACGACGACATCATGGAGGTCTTCCGCATCACCCGGCTCGATACTGTCTTCGACATCTACCGCGACGGCGCCGCCGCGCTGGAGGCCTTCCGGAAGAACCTGTAGCGGGGCCCCCGCGAAGTGCCCGTCTCGCCGCAGCCGGGCGGTGTCGGGGATCGCTTCCCGCGGAGGAGGCCGACATGCGCGACGCGGCACCCGACGTCCTGCTCGAGCGCCAGCCGCGCGGGCCCGTCGAGGTCCTTGCGGTCCGCCGGGCCGAGGTCATCCAGGCCGACACGATCGAGCAACTCGGCCGCGAGATCCGCCAGGCCTTCGACGCGTCCGACGCCGTGGGTTTCGTGCTGGACCTGGCGCGGGTACGGTTTATGACGAGCGGCGCGCTGGGACTCATCATCCACCTTCGGGCCCAACTGGCCGAGCGCGGCCGGCGGCTCGTCATGGCCGGGGCAACGGGCGACGTGGCCCACGTCCTGGAGTGCACGCGGCTGGCCCAGGTCATCCCGATTTACACGACGGCCGACGAGGCCGTGCGCGACATCGGCTGTGGGCCCGCCGCCGGCCCCTGACGGGATGCCGGCCTCAGCGCCACATGCCGGGAAATGGAGGTAACGCCGCCGTGCCCCGAAGCGAACTCTACACCACGTGCAGCATCGACCCGGCGATGGTCGTCGTCTTCAAGCCCCACGGCATCCTGGATGCCGACGTGGTCGATCGGATTGGCGATGCGCTGAAAGAACTGGGCGAACATGCCCACGAGACGAAGTTCGTCTTCGATTTCTCGCGGGTCGAGTACCTCTCGTCGAGCGCCCTGGGCATGCTCATCGGCCTCCAGCGCAACTTCGCCCAGAAAGACCGCGAGATGAAACTCGTCGGCATCAACGACGAGAACAAGGAAGTCTTCCGCATTACCAAACTCGACCGCGTCTTCGACATCTACGACGATACCAAGGCCGCGCTCGAGGCGTTCCGCAAGCACCAATGACTCGACCGGACGCCGGTGACGCGTGGGGGGGACTCGAGCGCCGCCTGCCGCACCGGCAGTTTCTGGGTCTTCCGGGCGGTCGTTTCCCGCGACCGTGGATACCGGCCTATGCCTGACACCTGGACCATACGCAACGCCGCGCTGCTCGACGACCGCCACGACCTGGCGCCGGCCGACGTCCGCCTCGTCGGCGGTCGCATCGAACGCATCGCCCCGCACCTCGCGCCCGCCGCCAACGATCTCGACGCCACCGGCCTCGTGCTGGCGCCCGGCTTCATCGACATCCACTGCCACAGCGAGTTCGCGGCACTGGTGTACCCGCGGGCCGAGAGCAAGGTGCTGGCGGGCGTCACGACCGACGTCTCGGGCAACTGCGGCGTAAGCCCGTTTCCGCTGGTGGGCGAGTTCCGCGACCGGCGCCAGGCCGATTGGGCCCCGCACGGCCTCGCGATCGACTGGCAATCGGCCGCCGATTACTTCGACCGGGCCGAGGCGTCGCCGTGCAGCGTCAACCGGGCGATGGTGGCGGGGCACGGGGCCCTGCGGGCCGCCGTCATCGGGTACGCCGACCGGCCGTCGTCGCGCGAGGACCGACGCCGGATGCGCGGCCTGCTGGTCGAGGCCCTGGAGGCGGGGGCCTTCGGCCTCTCCTCGGGCCTCATCTACCCACCGGGCTGCTACGCCGACGTCGACGAACTGGCCGACCTCGCCCGCTGCGCCGCCGAGGCGGGCGGATACTACACCAGCCACATCCGCAGCGAAGGCGACGGCCTGCTCGAGGCTATCGACGAGTTCCTGGCGGTGGTGGCCCGTTCGGGCGCGCGAGGCCAACTCAGTCACCTGAAGGCGTCCGGCGCCGCCAACTGGGCCAAGGTGCCCCAGGCCATCGGCCGCCTCCGCGACGCCCGCGCGCAGGGCCTTGCCGTCACGGCCGATCGGTACCCGTACCTGGCCAGCATGACCGACCTCGACTCGCTGCTGCTGCCCAATTGGGCGGTGGAGGGCGGCCGCGACGACGAACTGGCCCGCCTGGCCGATCCCGCCACCCGCCGCCGCCTGGCCGACGACATCCGCCACCGCCACCCGGAGCCCGACTACTTCGCGCGGATCCTCGTGGCGTCGGTCAGCCCCGACGCCGACCAGGGCGCCGTCGGCCAGACGCTCCAGCAGTTGGCCGACGCCGCCGGCCGCGACCCTCTCGACGTGGCCTTCGACCTGCTCGTCCAGCACCGGACGCAGGTGAGCGCGACGTACTTTTCGATGAGCGAGGAGAACCTGCGAACCATCCTGACCGAGCCGTACGTGGCCATCGGGTCCGACTCGGGCCTGCGCCATCTGCCCGGCGAGACGCCGGGGCAGGGCCCGCGCGGCTTGGCTCATCCCCGGGCGTACGGCACGCCCGCCAGGTTCCTGGGCACGTACGTCCGCGACGCCGGCCTTATGGGCTGGCAGGAAGGCATTCGGCGCCTGACCAGCCTGCCGGCCGACGTCGTGGGCCTGACCGACCGCGGCCGCCTGGCCGAAGGCGCCTGGGCCGACCTGGTCGTGTTCGACCGCGAGGCCGTTCGCGACCGTGCCACGTACGAGCGACCCACGGTGCCGCCCGACGGCATCCGGCACGTCTTCGTCAACGGTGCGGCGGTCGTGGCCGATGGCAACCACACGGGCGCCCTGCCGGGCCGGGTCCTGCGACGAGGTGTTTCATGAAACCACGGATTGCCATCACCGCCAGCCTGGGCGAGGTCGAGGGCGGCCGCCGTATCCACCTGCCCATCACCTACGCCGACGCCGTGGCGGCCGCCGGCGGCACGCCCGTCATCCTGGCGCCTCCGCATGATGCCGCCTGGGCCAAGGATCTTCTCGGCGTGGCCGACGCGCTCCTCCTGGCCGGCGGCCCGGACCTCGACGCCCAGGCCTGGGGCGAAACGAACCATCCGAAGGCCGTCGTCATGGACCCCCGCCGCCAGGAGGCCGACCTGGCGTGGATCGCCGTGGCCGACGCCCATCGACTGCCGGTCCTGGGCATCTGCCTGGGGTGTCAGGAGATGGCCGTCTCGCGCGGCGGATCGCTGATTCAACACCTGCCCGACGAGCCCGACAACCTGGCCCACCACAGTGGCCGCGGCGAGCCGCGGATGGTGCACGCGGTGACCGTCGAGGCCGAATCGCTGCTCGCGCGGGTCGTTGGGGCCGGCCGCGTCGAGGTCAACAGCGCGCATCACCAGGCCGTGCGGCACCAGGGGCGGGCCATGCGCGTGGTGGCGCGGAGCCCGGACGGCGGCGTCGAGGCCATCGAGGATCCGACGCGGGGCCGGTTTTTCCTGGGCGTCCAGTGGCACCCGGAGGATATCATCGACCGGCCGCCACACCTGGCCCTCTTCGAGGCCCTGTGCCAGGCGGCCGCCGAGAAGAGGACCGCCTGAGAAGGAGTCCCGCGTATGCCGGCAGCTGCCTCAACCGCCGCGCCTGACCTGACGATTGTCCCGCCCGACCGCCGCAAGCACGCCGAGGCCCTGTGCGACCTGGTGGCCAAGGTCTTCTCGGGAAACGGGTACTACACTTTCCGCAACATCTGCCGCAAAGGCTACATCCTGAACAGCCATTACGACTGGCAGGCGTCGCGCATCGGCCTGGTGGGCGGGCGGCCGGTCACGCACTTCGGCGTGTGGGGCATGACGATGCGCATCGGGACGGCCCGCGTGCGGGTGGGCGGCATCGGCGCGGTCGCCACCGACGCCGACTTCCGTAAGCGCGGCCTGATGGCCCGGACGGCCCGGGCCGCCGTCGCCGCCATGCGCGAGTGCGGGTACGACCTGTCGCTGCTGTTCGGCATCTCCGATTTCTACCACCGCTTCGGCTACATCCGCGCCTTTTCACCATCGGCCTACACGGTGGCCGTGGCGGACCTTCCGGGCGAGCGCCCCACGGTCCGCCCGCGAAAGTTCAATCCGTTGCCGCGCGCCGACACCGCCCGCCTCTACAACCGCGCGAGCGCTGGCCTGACGGGCACGGCCGTCCGGCCGACGTTCACCCACCTGACGTGGCCCCACCCGATGGAAGGCCGCCTGTGGCGCGACGGCCGCCGCCGGCTGGCCGGGTACGTGGTCTTCGAGGTCCGCGAAGGCCGCCTGATGTGCGGCGAGGCGTGCGGCAACGCCGAGCAGGTGCTTCGCGTCCTGGCAGTGCTGGCGCGGCAGCGCGGGTGCCAGGAGGTGCGGTTTGATACGTTCCACCGCCAGAGCCCGCTCATCCGGCGCATCTGCCGCGGCAACTGCCGCGTCGAGACCTGGCACCGCCGCTCGGGCGGCGAGATGGTGGCGACCATCCACCTCGGCTCGGCCCTGACGAAGATGCGCGGCGAACTCGAGCGGCGGATGCGGGCGTCGCCCCTGGCCGACTGGCGCGGCCGCCTGCTCGTGGCCGACTCGCGCGACGCCGTCACGCTGGCCATCGAGCGGACGCGGGTGAGTGTGACCGCGGGCCGGCAATCGCGACACGCCATCCGCGGCGGCGATGCCGTCGCCCAACTCGTCATGGGCACCGATGACCCGGCCGAGACCATTGCGGCCGCACGCATGAGGACCACCGGCGATGCCGCGCGGCTGGCCGAGGTCCTGTTCCCCAACGAGCACCCGATGCTGGGCCTTCTGGACCGATTCTGAGTTGCACCGTGATCGAACCGATTGCGCACGTCCCGGGCCGCGCGCGAGGCGTCCGGCGGTATCAGCCGCTGGTCGCCGCGGCGATGGCGTTTGTGGCGGGTATCCTGCTGGCCGAGTTCCTGGGCGGCGGCATGGGCCTCTGGTGCGCCGTGGCCCTGGCGGCCGCCGGGGCGTGGGCCGTCTGCTACTATCGCGGCGTCGGCGACCACCGCCTGCTGGTTCCACTGATGGTCCTGGTGGTGGCGGCGGGCGCGGCACGGTATCGGTCGAGCACCGACCCGGCGCCCGACGACGTGGGGCGCCTCGTGGCCGACGGCATGCGCCTCGTCGTGATCGAGGGCGTTGTGGTGCGCCCGGTACGCCAGGCGCCACCGCCGTCCGACGTGTTCCTGCCAGATGCCCCTGGCTTTGACCGCAACCGGCTCACCATCGACTGCTCCCGCGCCCAGATCGAGGGCCGCTGGGTGCCCGCGTGCGGCCGGGCGTACACGAGCGTCCGCTGCGCTTTGCCCAAGGACGGCGCGGGCGTGCCGAACCTGGGCGACCGCGTGCAGGTCCGGGGTCGGCTGGCGCGGCCGATGGAGCCGGCGGCCCCCGGTGGGTTCGACATGCCGACGTATCTGCGCCGGCAGGGCGTCCGCGCCTGCCTCTACACGGACCACTGGGAGGCCATTCGCATCGTCGAGCCGGGCGCCGACCGCTTGCGGTGGCTCGTGGGCGCGATGGGGCGGTGGGCCGAGCAGCGTTTCAAGAGCATCCGCAGCCCCGAAGGCCGGCGCGTGGCCGCGGCCATCGTCCTCGGCCGGCGCGACCTGCTGCGATTCGAGACGGGCGAGATTGACGCCCAGGACATCGAGCGGTCGTTCGTCGTCACGGGCACGGCCCACTTCCTGGCCGTGTCGGGGTTCAGCGTGGGGTTGGCAGCGGCGGTGGTGCTTCTGGCAACGCGGCTGATTGGGCTTGGGCCGCGACCCACGGCGGTCTTGGTGGCGGCGGTCGTTTTGGCGTACGCGCTGATGACCGACCTGGCGCCGCCGGTCGTTCGGGCGGCCATTCTGATTGGCGTCATGTGCCTGGCCTGGGTGCTCGGGCGGGAGCGGATACTCCTGAACTCGGTGGCGGCCTCGGTCCTGCTCATTCTGCTCATCCGGCCGGGCGACCTCTTTACGACGTCGTTTCAACTCTCGTTCGCGGTCGTCGTGGGCATGTTCTGGCTGCTGGAGAAGGTCGAGACGACGGTCTTCCGCCGCCGGCGCGAGGAGGAGCCGCTGGCGTTCCCGCTGGAGTTCGGCCGGTTCTCGGCAGGCCAGTACCTGCGTCAGACGGCGGCGCTGTCGGTGGCGGCAGCGCTGGTCTCGGTGCCCCTGGTGGCCTACCGCTTTCACCTGGTCAGCTGGCTTGCCCCGGTCGGCAGCGTGCTGTTGGCGCCGCTGGTCTTCGTCCTGGTGGCGGGCAGCATGGCCCTGGTGGCCGTGGGCGGGGCGGTGCCGTGGCTCTCGGACCTCGTGGCCGCGGTGCCCGACGGCATGGCCCGGGCCATCGTCGGCGTCACGGGGGCCCTGGCGCGCGTGCCGGGCGGGCACTTCTACATCGCCGAGTTCTCCGGCGTGTGGCTTGTGGTGGCGTATGGCCTCATGGCGTCATGGGTTTGGCGCGCACGTCTGGGCATCTCGCGGCGGAGGCTGGCCATGGCGGCGCTGGCGGCCGCGGCGGTCTTTCTCTGGACCGGCGGGCACCGCGCGCCGGCCGCGCTGCGCGCCACGTTCCTGCCGGTCGGTAGCGGCAACACGACCCTCGTGGAGTTCCCGAACGGGCGGACCATCCTGTACGATGCCGGCTCGGCGCTGTCGCTGGCCCGTGCGGCCGAGATCGTCACCGCGCCGGCGCTTTGGTCGCGCGGCATCGAGCGGGTCGACGCCATCTTCATCAGCCACGCCCACTTCGACCATTTCAAGGACATCCTGCCGCTGATCGACCGTTTCGGCGTGCAGCGTGTCTGGGTGCCGCCGACGTTCCTCAGGAAGCGGCTCACGGTTGACGACAACGTGATCCTGGCGCTGCTGGCACGAGGCGTGGCCGTCGAGTTGTTCGGCGCCGGCGACCGGTTGGCCGGCACCGGCGGCGTCGACGTGCGGGGCGTGTGGCCGCGCGGCCAAGAGTCGATGACCGACGAGGTGAACGACGGGTCGCTGGTCTTGGTGATGGAGGACCGAGGCCGGCGGCTGCTGCTGACGGGCGACGTCGAGCCGGCGGCCATCGCCGGGCTCATCGCCGCCGAGCCGCACCTCAGGGCCGACGCCATGCTCTGGCCGCATCACGGTCACGCCGAGGAGGCCGTCGGCGACCTGGCGCGCCACACGGGGGCCACCACGCTCGTCATCTCGGCGGCCTCGCAACGCAGACCTCCGCCCGTGCCGCCGTGGCTGAAGCAATACGGTATAACATGCCTCCATACGGGTCGCTCGGGTGCCGTCACGGTTGACCTGGGTCTCGGCGGCGTGCGCGCGTCAACCTTCCGCGGCGGCGTCCAGGCGGTGACGGGGGCAACGCCGGCGGAGTGATCGGGCCGGCCGACGTTCTGCGCGGCGGGTACGGGGACCCGCCGCGCAAATAGAGTTCCGGCGGGAGCAAGTTCAGACCGTCAGGACGAGGTTGTCGGCATGGATGACCTCGTCGTAGGTCTTCTCGCCGAGGACCGCGGCGAACCGGCTGGACTTGAGGCCCTTGATCTTCCCGAGGTCCGCGGCGCCGTAGTTCACCAGACCCTGGGCCACGGTCTTGCCGTCGGGGCCGACGATGGCGACGACGTCGCCCTGGGCGAAGTCGCCCTCGATGGCCGAGATGCCCGAGGCCAGCAGGCTCTTGCGGGCCCGGACGGCCTTGGCAGCGCCGGCATCGATGCGAATGGTTCCGCGGGGCCGGCGTGTCAGGCCGATCCACCGGTCGCGGGCCTTCATCTTCTGGGCCTTCGGGACGAACAGGGTGCCGACGGGTTCGCCCGACACGAGGTCCGTCAGGACGTCGGGCCGGCGGCCGTCGGCGATGGCGGCCATTTCGCCTGCGGCCACCACCATGCCGGCGGCCTCGAGTTTCGTGGGCATGCCGCCCGTGCCCAGCGACGAACGGGTCGGGTCGGCCGCGGCCTTCACCTCGGCCATGTCGTCGACCACGTCGAAGCGGTCCGTCCGTGCGGCGTCGCGGAAGACGCCGTCGACGGTCGTCAGGAGGACCAGGAGGTCGGCTCGCAGCAGGTTCGTGACCATGGCGGCCAGGAGGTCGTTCTCGCCGAAGCGGATTTCGTCGACACTGACGGTGTCGTTCTCGTTGACCACGGGCACGGCGCCGTACTGCTGGAGCGCGGCGATGCAGTTGCGGATGTTGAGGTAGCGGGTCCGATCCTCCACGTCGTCGCGGACCAGCAGGATCTGGGCGGCGTGGCGGCCGTGCGGGCGGAGGGCCTCGTCGAACATCCTCATGAGTTTCGACTGGCCGACCGAGGCGCAGGCCTGGAGTTGGGGCAGGGCATCGGGCCGGCCGTCGAGGTCCAGCTCGCCGATGCCGGCGGCAATGGCGCCGCTGGAGACGATGACGACCCGCAGGCCGCGGTCCTCCAGGGCCACAACCTGGTCGGCGATGCGGCGAATCTGGGCCTCGTCCAGCAGGCCATCGTCGCCGGCCAGCACGTTGCTGCCCAGTTTGACCACGACGCTGCGGACGCGGCCCATGAGTTCCTGGCGTTGCTGGCGGCTCATCGCGTTTCCTCGGGGCCGGCGCCTGGACCGACGGACGCCTCGGCCAGGACCCGGCGGACCAGGTCGACGCTACGGGCGGTGGCGCCCTGCATCCGGCGGATGGTCTCGCGTGCAGCGTCACCCATTTGACGGCGCCGGTCGGGGCGCGTCAAGAGATCGGCCACCGTGTCGGCCAGTTCCTGGGCCGTGGACACCTGGCAGGCCGCGCCCGCCTCGACCAGGGCAGGGGCCTCAACGGGGAAGTTGAACATGTGCGGGCCCCACACGAGCGGCTTGCCGAGCGACCCCGGTTCCATGGGGTTCGACCCGCCGATGGGCACCAGGCTGCGGCCGACGAACACGACGTCGGCCAGGGCGTACCATTTCATGAGTTCGCCCATCGTGTCGCCCAGGATGACGGGGGGCAGGCGTTTGGACCCTTCCCAGACGGTGGTGCGCGAGCGGCGGACGACACCCAGCCCCGCCGCCACGACGGCCTGGGCCGCGGCGTCGAAGTTCTCGGGCCGGCGCGGCACCAGGACGAGCCGCAGCCGGGGGTACAGGCGGCGGACCTGCTGGTACGCCTGGAGCAACATCTCCTCCTCGCCGGGGCCGATGCTGCCGGCCACGAGGACGCGCTCGCCGGGCTCGATTTTCATGTCGCGGGCCAGGTCCTCGACGCCCGCGACCGTGTCGGCAAAGACCACGCCGTCGTGTTTCATCTGGCCGGTCACGCGGACGCGGTCGGTGTCCGCGCCCAGGGCCTCGAGACGCCGGCGGTAGACCTCGGCCTGGACGCCGATGGCGCGGCAGGTGTTGAAGACGGCCCGCATGATGGGCCGGATGCGGCGGTAACCCCGGGCCCCGCGCTCGGTGATGCGGACGTTGACGCACACGACCGGGATGCGCCTGCGCGCGGCCGCGAAGAAGAAGTTCGGCCACCATTCCGATTCGACCTGGATGACCGCCGACGGTTTGATGCGCCCAAGCGCCCGCCGGACGCACGGCCAGAGGTCGAGCGGAAAGTGGAAGACCACCAGGTCGGGAAACCGTTCCCGGGCCCGCCGGCGGCCGGTCTGGGTGGTGGTCGAGACGACAATGTCGGCCGCCGGGTACGCCTTGGCCAGGGCCGGGATGAACGTGCGTGCGGCCTCGACCTCGCCCACACTGATGCAGTGGACCCAGAAGCGCGGCGCCAGACCCGTCTTAAGCCGGGGCACGCGTCCCCAGCGTTCGCCGAGGCCCGCGCGGTACTTCTGGCGCGTCGCCAGAAGGTAGAGATAGTACGGCCATCCCACGAGCGCCGCCGCCGCGTAGGCCGCGTTGACCAGAAGAGGCCATATCGGGTTGGGCGGCCGGGGTTTCATGAGGCGGGGATGGTATCACCGGGGGACGAGGTTTGCGAGAGTTCTTCGGCGGCCCGTTTTGGTATAGGCGCGGGGTGCCGCAACCGACATAATAATGTGCCGCGGGTTGAAACGTAGGTGGGAGCCCTGCCATGCCGTTAGACGAAATGCTGCGTCGCACGCGAGAGCGACTGGCGGAGGCTTTCCCAGGTCGCTTTCGGGGACTGATCCTGTACGGTTCCGAGGCCCGGGAGGAAGCGGCAGCGGACAGCGACGTCGACCTGATCGTGCTGCTGGAGGGACCGGTGGCGTTCGGCAAGGACCTGGAGACGGTCATCCGGGCGCTGTATCCGCTTCAACTCGAGACCGACCGCCTGATTGACGCGTGGCCGGCAGACGTGAAGGCGTACGAGGCCCAAGAGTTCTCCATCTTCCGTCGCGCGCATCGCGAGGGGGTACTCCTATGAGCCCTGAAGCGACGGCGCTCTGGGACCGGGCCCTGAAAGCCCTGGAGGCGGCGAAGATCCTGGTTGACATCGATGCCGACGGCGCCGCTTCTCGGGCATACTACGCCGCCTTCTATGCGGTCAGTGCACTATTTGCCCTTGAGGGAACGACGTTCACGAAACACACGTCGGTGGCAGCGGCCGTGCACCGGGACCTTGTCCGGGCCGGCCGTTGGGGTGAAGACTTGGGCCAGGCGTACTCGTGGCTGATGCGGCTGCGCCAGACGGGCGACTACGGCCAAGGAGTGCGCGTCCGAGCCGACGAGGCACGCCAAGCCATCGCCAAGGCGGCGAGTATTGTCCGGGCAACGAAAGAGGCCAGTGGCGGACTGCTTCCGTGACGTGAACCAGGGCGGTCAATCCTTCCCTCGGCATAGCACCGCGGCGACCCAGGCCCTTGGTGCCCGAGGAGTCACGCCTTCCCCGCCGCCCAGCGGGCCGCCCAGTCGATGAACGCCTCGGCCTCGGCGCGCGGGTAACTGCCGCCGGGGTTGAACCACACGCCCTCGGGCTTCAGGTGCTCGGCCACGGCGCGGGCGTCGGCCAGGTCCTCGCAGAGCAACTGGACGCCCTTGCCGGCGGCCTGGATCCGCTTGTACACGTCGATCCACCGGGCGGCGGGTCCATGGCCCGCTCCGTATATCCACTGGACGGCGTTGAGCTGGGGCTGGGCCAGCAGGGCGTCGAGGTGCCGGAGGGCCCCGGGGCCGTCGAGGTGGAAGATGTTTCGGGCCAGGTACCGCATCTCCCAGACGATGGAGGGCAGGACGGCCTCCTGGAACATCTGCGGCGAAATCATGCAGATGAAATCGCAACTGGTCGTGTACTGCGGGCCGCCGTGCAGCGTGGGCGTCCAGTTGCTGCACGGCTGGCCCGCGGCGTGGATGCGGTTCCACAGATCCTCGAACATCAGGGCGTACGAGACGTCGTTGACGTAGTCGCACGCCAGGTGCACGCCCTCCAGGTCGTCGGCCATGTCGAGGGCCATGTCCTGCGGGTTCCGCAGCGCCGCCACGAGGTCGCCGTTGGTGTGGAGGTCGGGCATCGTGGTGATCCACTTGCCCCGGCCGCGCGCCAACCCCAGGTCGGTCATCGCGCGGATCGTGTTCCAGTAGGTCGTGTCGAGGTCGGGTTTCATGCGGAGGATGTCGCGGCACGAGCGGGCGATGGGGATGGAGAAACTCGAGTGCGGCGTAAACTCGAGGTCGCCGCCGAAGACCGTGGCGCAGAGTTCCGGCCCGAGTTCCGGCGTGTACCGCGGGAAGGTCTCGGCCAGAAAGACGCCCGCCGCCACGTTCGCCTCGGCGCAGGCCACGTTGTGCTCGACGTCCATCCAGCGATCGCGCAGGCACGCGTGGCGCGACTCGGGCAGGCGCGGCGGACGATCGGGGTGGACGTTCACGGTCACGGGCGGCCGGTCGACGATGTCGCCGTGCCACCAGGCCTCGAAGCGTTCGAGGGCCTTTTCGAAGTCGGGTTTTCCTTCGAGTTCCATCGGCGGCTCCAGTGCGTCCATGGGCCTGCTGGTGCGTGTCCGGGGCGGTCTTACGAACGGCCGGGCGAGCGTAGCGGCTTCGGCAGACGGCGTCAATCGAGATTTGCCCGGAGTCTGTGGGCAGCCGCCGCCTCAACGCCGCCTCCGTTTTCGTTCCCAGAATTCGACGCCGCGCCAGGGGGGCGCGCTGTCTGGGGCGCTTCCCCAGCGGGGCTCGAGCCATTTGCGGTGTTTGCAAGTCTTGGGTTGGCAGGTGGATAGGGGGATTTGAAAAACGTTTTTACCCCAGGTCGTCGCGGCTGGCGGGGCGTGGGGCGGTGTGGGGGTGGCGGCGGAGCGAAATTGACCCCAAGAA
>DATKZB010000099.1:0-3544 GCA_035528235.1 Phycisphaerae bacterium | reverse complement strand
CCCCATTGGGGCTCGTACGTGACGAGCGACCCCGGGGCGTGGAGCACGCAGGTCGGGACGAACCACCCCGTTCCGGGTTCCAGGCGGTACGCCCGCGACAGGTCCAGGATGCCGTTGTCGCCCTCGTTCCACCGCTCCAGGCACCGGCGGACGTCGGCCTTCGTGACGCCCGGTTCCAGACCGAAATACGTGTGGGGGAAGTTGTTGCCGATGGCGTTCAATTGCGGCGGGAAGTAGTAGGATTCGGGCTTGCCCTGCAAGCCCACGCGTGCGGCCTGCTCCTCAGAGAGGTGCATGTGGTGCGGAATGGGGCCCATGTTGTCGAAGAATTTGCTGTAGACCGGCCAGCGGCGGTACTTGTCCCACATCGCCTTGCCGATCATCTGCGGTCCCCGCGCCTCGACGCTGTCGCGCAGAAGGAATCGATCCTTCCCGATGACAACATAACTAAGCCCTTCGTCGGGCGGCGCCCCGGGATTGGCCGCCGCCGTCGTCGAGGCGAACCACCGCTCGTCGATGCCGCCGCGGTCCACCCCCAGCGCATAGATATCCTGGGGTGCGAGTTTCAGCCTGCGTCCCGGCGTCAGAAACGCCCGCGGAACCCACGCCGGCGCCAGACGTAAGACGCCCCCGCCTGCCTCCAGAGCCCGATCCACCAGTTTCTCGACGTTGCGCTGTGCCATGGATCTTCTCCCTTAACCCGGACCACCCTGTTCGGACCGATGTACCCTCCTTTTACCAGAACGTCGGCGGCGGTGGCAAGCAATTCCTTTCGAGCCGTCCCGCCGGGACGGAGAGGGGAAAAAGGTGGGTGGCATGCCCACCCCGCTTGCCTCGCCGTAGCCTACGGCGAAGGCGGGTTCGGGTGGGCATGCAGCGCCGACGCATGCTCACGCGACGGTCCCGGCGCGCTCGCCCCGTTGGGGCCGGGATCGAAGGGGCGCGAATGGCGCGGGGGGGGAACAACGCACGGCCGGGCCCGCCGTCGCCCCTTCGACAGGCTCAGGGCTATGGCGTGGCAGGCAAGACCGGCCGTGGCACACAGGCGCGCGGGGATCATGCTTTCGCGAGCGAAAGCATGGCACCCGGCGCACGGTCGGGCCCGGCGTCGTCCCGCGGTTCAACCCACGGTTCACGCGCCGCCGATCTCGGCGCGGAGCCAGGCGATGCTGGCCGAGAGGTTTTCCTCGGTGCCCAGGCACTCCACGGACAAGAACCCGTCCCAGCGGGCCTCTTTCAGGAGCCGGATGCAGGTCCGGATGTTGTCGGCGTTGACGCCTTGGCCGATGGCCGATTCGCTCGTGGGGATGCCGGTCTCCTCGCCCCGGAGGGCCGCCGCCAGCGATGGGCTGACGTCCTTGATGTGCATGTAACTCAAGGCCGGGAGGAACCGCTTGAGGAAGTCGACCGGGCTCGCGCCGGCGATGAACGTGTTCCCCGTGTCGAGGTTGAACCGGAGGTGCGGCGTGTCGAAGAAGTGGAGCATCCGGTCCAGAAGGTCCGGGTCGGTCGTGTACGGGCCGTGCGTCTCGATGTTGACGGTGACCTTGTAGTCCTCGGCCCACGGGAGGATCTGGCGGAAGTTCTCTCGCGTGATGGCCAGGACCTCGTCGTCGGAGTAGCCCTCGGGCTTGAACTGGCCGTCGGTGGTGTCGACGAAGGGGCACCCGATGGCGGCGGCGAACTGGATGGCCCGCTGGACGTACCGGACGCCGAACGTGGCGCCCAGGGGTCCGGTGATCGGATAGGCCGCGTCGATCTGCGACGGCCGCAGACCCTGCGAGTCCAGGTATCGGCGGAGGCGGACGGGGTTGGAGTCGAGCGACACGGCCGGGCTGTAGCCGAGGCCCTGGACGAAGTCCTGGCCGTCGACGACGCCGAACTCGATGTACTCCAGGCCGAACCGCTTGGCCGCCTCGACCGCCTGCTCCAGCGAGCCGCTCAGGCATCGCCAATTGTCCGTGTGCATCGTCAGTCGCATCATGGTCGCGGTCCTTTCGATGGGGCCTCGGCGCGCCCGTGACTTCCGCCGCCGGCTCGAATTACTTCCATTTGCACTTGCGTTCGGCCAGGCGGTGGGCGCCGTGGCAATCGGTGCAGTATTTTTTCTCGGAGGTGCCGGCAAAGAGCGCCTTGTGCTGGACCGCATCGATCTTGTCCTGGGGGTGACAGGTCAGGCAGAACGGATTGATCTTCGGCCGGGGATACATGATGTCGGGGGCCGTGCCATTTTCGCCCCAGGTCCAGGATTCGTCGGCGATGTGGGCGTCCGAGGGGCCGTGGCACTTGGCGCAGCCGATGTCCGCCTTGGCGTGGACGACGGCCAGGGATTCCATCGCGTAATTCAAGTGGCAGACGAAGCATCGGCTGTTGTCGGCCACGGGTCCGGTCGGCGGGTGAGACTCCTCCTCGCCGGCGTCCAGCAGGAGCAGGGGTTCGTCGTCGCCGCCGGTGGAGCGAGAGCCTCCGGGTCGGCGGCCGGTCTCCTGCCGTTCACAGGCCGCCATCGCGACGGCCGCCGCTCCCAAGGCCAGCATCCAGGCGAGATATCTCACACGTACTCCCAGTCCCGGAGCCACTGGTAGTTCGGGGGGAGATTGGCCCACATCTGTTGGGCGGCGCCCCGGAGTTCGGCCTGCTCTTTGAGGTCGAGTTCGCGGCGTTCCATCACGGCCTTGGCCACGTTGTCGACATGAGCGACGTCGTTCATGCCGGGGATCGGGATGACCGTGTTGGTCTGAAGGATGTAGCGGATGGCCAGGCGCGCTCGGCGGTCGCGTTCTTCGTCGGTGCCCTCGAACAGCGAGCCGCCCCCGAACGGTTTGATGCCGAAGGCGCCCACGTCGCACTTCTTGAGCGCCTCGAAGAGGCTGTCCGTCGGGGCGGTCTTGGTCATGGTGGTGAACGGGAAACACACGGCATCGATCTGCGGGAACTTCTCGATCATGAACTGGATCCATCGGCGGTCGTGGGTGGAGAATCCGACGAAGCGGGCCTTGCCCTGCTTCTTGGCCGTCTCGAGGGCCTTCACCATCTGCTCTGCCTCGGCCTCGGTATGCCGGCCGCCCGGTTCGTAGCAGGTGATGCGCCACAGGTCGGTGTATTCCTGATTCGAATCCTTCAACAGCCCGTCGAGCACTTCCAGCAGTTTCTCGGCGGTGCGGAAGTTCGGGTTGCGCATCTCGTTGCCGCAATGCGACAGGGCCAGGTACATTTTGTCGCGGCGGCCCTTGAGGGCCTTGGAGTCCCGGCAGACCTCGCCGGCGGTGCAGGCGTCGATGTAATTGATGCCCACGTCGATGCCTCGGCTGACGATTTCCCGGCGCTGCTGCTCGTTGCTGCGCGAGTGCCCGCCCAGGCAGACGGCCGAGACCATCAGGTTGGTCTTGCCCTGCCGGCGGTACTCCATGTTCGGGTTGTAGTTGAGGATCTTGGACGTATCGACCGCCGGGGCGCCGGCGGCCCGGATGCTCGGCCCGCCCGCGGCGCCCAGACACGCCGCAGCGCCCACGGCCATTTTCACGCTGTCGCCCATAAAATCCCG
>DATKZB010000098.1:0-26094 GCA_035528235.1 Phycisphaerae bacterium | reverse complement strand
TGGGAAGCGCCCCAGACATCGTACCCCCCCGGGGCGTCTTCGGATTCTGGGGCCGAGGGCGGAGGGGGCGTTGAGGCGGCTGGTGCGGGAGCTGTGGGCGTCAGGCCGTTGTGGTTCCCCCTTGCGCGGGTTTGGGCAGGGGGTTTCAGGGGGACGGAGTCCCCCTGAGGTGGTCGTGGCGTTGTCGAACGGGCCTGCGGAGGCGGGCCTCGTAGCGTTCGCGGCACTGGTGCATGAAGGCCTCGATGCGGACCATCTCGGTGGCCTGTTCCAGCCCGTCGTACGCCACCTTCAGGACCGGCATGTCGTGCTCCTTCTGGAACTTCGTCAGCAGCGCGTTGACGATGGTGCCCGGCATGCAGTTGAAGGGGTGGAGGTTGACGACGCCGTCGCACCCGTCGTGGACGTATTCCATGCATCGGCCCATCGAGAGGATGGGTTCGCCTCGGATGGCCGGGTCGAGGTACGGCAGGCCCATCGCGATGACGTCGTCGGAGGGCGGCTCGTCGAAGAAGTGGCGGACGGCCCCCTGGAACCCGCGCAGGACCTTGCGTTTCTCGCGGACCTGGACGAAGTCGGTGATCTTCTCGACGATCAGTCGTTTCCAGTTGCCCTCGATGCGGGCGTCGGTCTTGCGGCTCCAGCCGATGTAATTGATCCATTCCTCGAAAGGCGGCAGGATGGCCTCGCCGCCCAGGGCCTCGATCTTTCGGACCATGAAGTTGTTGGTGAACTGGTTACACCGGACGAAGACCTCGCCGACGATGCCGATGCGCGGCCGCGGGCGCGACCGGTCGACGGCGATGGCCTCGAACGTGCTGCGCGCCTCCCGGGCCAGGACCGCCAGGTCGCCGCGGCCCTCGATCACCTTTTCGCACCGTCTCAGGTACTGCTCGTACAACTGGTCGCACTCGCCCTTGTGGGTCTCGTACGGCCGCGTCTCGCGGAGCATCTTCTGGAGGGTGTCGACGAACACGATGCCGCTCCAGGCGAGTTTGCGGAAGTCGGCGCCGAGGTTGCTGACGTCGCCCTGGAAGTCCTTGTCCTGGTCCAGCAGCACCAGGGGCACGTCTTCCAGGCCCAGGTCGTCCAGGACCATCCGCTGGAACTTGTTGTACTGGCCGAAGCGACACGGCCCGAACGCCGTCGGCATGAAGAAGGCCGACCGGTCGGGGTCGAACCCCGGCGAATGGATCTGCCGCAGAAAGTCGCCCGTCGTGATGATACACGGGTAACATTCCTTGCCGGAGGTGTACTTGCGGCCCCAGGCGATGGTTTCCTCGTCGGACATCGGCATCTGCCGGGCGTCGACGTCGTTGGCCCGCATGGCGGCGGCCAGGGCGTAACCGTGGTCGTCCATGTACGGGATGTAAATGGTCCGTTTGCCGTAGGCCTTGCGGCTGTAGTCCAGTTTGTGAAGGCGTGCCTTGGGCTTGCGGGCCTCGCGGGCCTCGCTGGCGCGGACGCCCTTGAGGCTGTCGAGGAAGGCTTCGCACCGGGTGATGGCCCCGACGTCGGCCGAGTGCTCGTCGACCTCCAGGGTCAGGCACGGCTTGCCCTCGAGTTCGCTGCCGATGTACTTCATGATGAACGAGTCGGGCCCGCACCCGAAGTTGGTGATGTACACCGGGTACAGCCGCCGGTCTCGGGCGACGATGCGGATGCCCGCCAGGATCTTCTGGCCGTACCCCCAGTACATGTGGGGGTGCGCGGCCGAGATGTCTTCGTCGTCGAGCGGCAGCATGTCGAGCGGGATGGCCAGGCGACCCAGGTCCCGCAGTTTCTCGGGGATGTTCAGGTTCAGGCCCGGGTCGCACCCGTTGTACGGGCGCGAGACGATGACCAGGGCGATGTCGTCGGGGTCGAGCGCCTCCAGAACCTCGCGCCCCCGGGCGAGCAGGGCCTGCTGGAAGCGTTTCTGGGCGGCGAACGCCTCGGTGATGGCCCGCCGCGCGCGGCCTTTGCCGACGCCCAGCCGGGCCGCCATGGCCTCGAGTTCCTTGCGGACGGCCTTCTCGCCGCGCGAAAAGTGGATCGTTGGCGAGACCATCCGGGCCGGCCAGTCCACGTCGGGCATGGCCGCCTTCACCAGGAACGGCACCGTCTGCACGTACGGGCACACGTACGAGTTGACGATGTCGTCGGTGGCCTTGGGCATGTCGATGATGGTGGGCAGGAAGATGTAATCGACGCCCTTCTCCACCAGGTCGCGGACGTGCCCGTGGCCCACCTTGACGGGGAAACACGTCTCGGCGGCCACTTCCTCGATGCCCTGGTTGATGAGTTTGCGGACCGTCCGCGACGACGGGACCACGTCGAACCCCATCTCGGTGAACAGGGCCTGCCACATCGGCATGAGTTCCCAGAAGTGGGTCATGCGTGGCAGGCCGATCGTCTTGCCGTTCGGCTGGTCGGGGCTCTTCCTGGGGTAGGCGTCTTCCATCATTTTCTGCCGCTCGACGAAGAGCTGCGGCAGGTGCTTGCCGAGGCTCTCGCGCTCCGACTCGTCGTGCTTGCCGCAGCGGCTGCCGTAATAGAGCGTGCGGTTGGCCGCGGCGCCCTCGGGCCCCGGCTCGCCCCGGATCTCGACGACGTGAATCTCGCAGTGGTTCGCGCAATCCTCGCACTCGAACGTGTCGAACGAGTACTGGACGCTCCGCAGGTCGAAGCCGCGGAAGGTCGTCGCCTTGGCCGTCTCGTGGTACCAGTCGCGCGCGATCAGCGCCATGCCGATGGCGCCGACGACGTCGTGGTGCGGCGGGACGATGATGGGTTTGCCGGTGATCTTCTCGAAGGCGGCCTTGACGCCGCGGTTGAACGCCGTGCCGCCCTGGAAGAAGATGACGTCGGCCACGCGGCGGTCCTCGACGACGCGGTTCAGGTAGTTCTGGACGATCGAGTAGCACAGGCCGCCGCACAGGTCGTCCGTCTCCACGCCGCGCTGCTGGTTCCGGTTGATGTCGGTCTCGATGAAGACGGTGCACCGTTCGCCCATGGCGGGGGGTTCGTCGGCCGCCAGGGCCAGCCGGTTGAACTCGCCCGTCTTCAGGCCCACCCCCAGCCGCTCGGACTGTTCCTCGATGAACGACCCGGTGCCGGCGGCGCAGACCTTATTCATCGCAAAGTCGACCACGGCCCCGCCGTCGAGGCTGATGTACTTGGAGTCCTGGCCGCCGATCTCGAAGATCGTGTCGACGTCGGGCCGGATGAAGGCGGCGCCCGTCGCGTGGGCCGTGATCTCGTTCTTGACGATGTCGGCCCCGATGAAGTCGCCCGTCAGGTACCGGCCCGAGCCGGTCGTCGCGCAGCCGCGCGCACGCACCCGGCCCGCCCCGCCGCGCTCCTCCAGTGCCACGCCGACCTTGTAGAGGCCGTCGGTGACGGCGGCCAGCGGCCGGCCGGCCGTCATCAGGTACTCGCGGGCCAGGACGCGGCCGTCCGAATCGATGGCCACCACGTTCGTCGAGATGCTGCCCACGTCGACGCCCACGAAGACGTCGACCGGCTCGGTGCCCGCCGGGAACGGGTCGGGCTCGACGACGAGGGGGTACGGGTCGTCGCCCAGGGGCGGGTGGAGTTCGCCGCCGCCGTATCGGGGCGACGCCAGGTACTGGCGGAGCGGATCCAGCGAGGTCAGCCGCCCCAGTTCGCCGCGCTCCCTGGCCGCCAGCACCGCCCCGATGGCGCCCATCGACGCGAAGTGCTTCGGGATGAGCAGGTCGCCGTTGCCCGGGTCCAGCGTTTCGGTGAAGGCCCGGACCATGCCGGCGTTGGCCGCCACGCCGCCCTGGAAGGCGATGCGCGGCAGAAACTCCTTACCCTTGCCGATGCCGGCCTTGAAGTTGCGGGCCATGGCGAAGCACAGGCCGGCTACGATGTCGTAGTCGGGGGTGCCTTCCTGCTGGAGGTGGATCATGTCGCTCTTGGCGAAGACCGAGCATCGCCCGGCGATGCGGGGCACGTGGACCGACCTCGTGGCCATCGCGCCCCACTCGTTCTCGATGCTCACGCCCAGCCGCGACGCCTGCTGGTCGAGAAACGATCCGGTGCCGGCCGCGCACAGCGTGTTCATGGCGAAGTCGCGGACGCGGAGGCGGCCGGTCCGGGGGTCGGGTTCCAGGAGGATGAGTTTGGAATCCTCGCCGCCGATCTCGATGATCGTCCGGACGTCCGGGTGCAGGGCCGCCGTGGCCTTGGCCTGGGCCACGACCTCGTTGACCGGCCGGATGCCGTACAGTTCGCCCAGGACCGCGGTGCCGGCCCCGGTGAAGGCCACGCCCTTGATCTCCGACGCCGGGACCTCGGCGAAGAGTGCTTCCAGCGCCTCCAGCGCCGTCTCGAGCGGTTTGCCGCGCGTCCGGACGTACCGCTCCTTGACGACCCTGGAGTCCGCGTCCAAGAGGACCAGGTTCAGGCTGACACTGCCGATGTCGATGCCAAGGTACACGCGGGAATCCTCCCTTTGCTTCTCGCTCGGTGGGTCTCCGTATCCACCGCGCGGCCGGGTGGCATGGTCATCCCCCGCAGGGGGTGACCATGTGTTACGATGCGGCCCACGGCCACACGGTACGGGGACGGCCTGCCGTGCCGACGGCGGCACCATGGCCGTGCCCGCGACGGCCATGGACGGGCACGCCATGGCGTGCCCCTACGCAGGGGCTCGCCATACCACCCGCCGAGTCCGCTCGGCGGGTACGCAGACGCGGGATTATACAGCCGGGTGGGGTCCGGAGTCAATTTCCTGGTTGGCCCAAGTCATCCCCAGTTTCGGGGACGCCGGGCGGTGCCTTCGTCAGCCCCGTGAGGGGCGGCTGGGTTGTAGCCACGGGTGGAGCGTCGCGGCCGCATGGCGGCCCGACGCGGAACCCGTGGAAAGTGGATGGGGGAGAAGCGGTTGGTGTTCTTTCTCCCTTGTTCGCCCCGGCGGGGCGAAGGAGACCCTTGTTCGCCCCGGCGGGGCGAAGGAGACCCTTGTTCGCCCCGCCGGGGCGAAGGAGACTCCCGAGCGGCCGAACAGACGCCCATGCCCGGTGATTCCTCCGCCCCCTCGGGGCGGAAAGAAGAGGCTGGGGCCCGCCGCCTCCCGACCGTTTCCACGGGTTGCGCGTCGCCCGCCTTGCGGCGGGCCGCGCTTCACCCGTGGCTACATCCCGCGGCCCCGATGGGGCCGAGAAGCCCTGCAGGGCGCCGGCAAGGCCCGTACCGGCCGTGCCACCGCACCTCGCGGCACGGAAGGCGCCACATGCAAAGTGGGGATGACTCAGCCTGGTTGGCCCGGCCGCCCGCGGGCGGATAAGAAACGGGCCGGCGCACCGTCGCGCACCGGCCCGGCCTTCCCACGACTGTGAGTCACTCCGGCCGGAAGGGGCACCCGGCCGGATGGTGTTCTCGGATGCAGGTCCGCCCTACGCCTTCCCGCGTCGGCGGACGTACCGCGCCAGGCAGCCGATGCCCAGCACCAGGCCCGCCATCGTCAGCGGCGGCGCGAAGCGCGCGGCACGAAACCTGTTCAGTCCAGGGGTGATGATGCGGCAGGACAGCCTTGGCGTGCAGGCGCACGCGGTACTGTCTCCTGCCGACACACCGTCCCTGCGAACCGGCCTCCCTGCCCAGGGTCAAGCGCCGGTCCGCCGCACTGTCTCGATGGTTACCTCGGCCTGACGACCGCTGGTCGCCGGCCTGCCAATAGAAAAAGCGCCGACCGCGAAGGCGTCAGGCTCCTTCGCATCCGCCCCGTTTACGTCCGGCCCGAGACGACGGGCCGAACGCGCCCTTCCGCGTGTTGTGTCCTGCCGCCGAGAGTCCCTCGGGGCTTCCCGCGGCCGTGCCGGCCGCGGCTAAACGACGACTCGGGCGGCCATGCCCCGCGGCTAAACGACGACTCGGGCGGCCGTGCCCCGCCAGCGTTGGTATGCTTTAGTTTATATTGAGGCCAGCCCATTTACGTTCAAAGGGGCGCGCAAAACGGCGCGTTCCGGCGCATTCGAATCAGAAATCGAAAAAAACGATCAAAAACCGCGCGTTTCCCCTTGCCTATCTTACCAGAATGGGGGCAAATCGGCCTTGGCGCGCCGAAAACGGGGTTTAGGCCTTCCGAAAGGCCCATTTTGGCACCTCCGGCGAAAGGGCGTTTTCTTAAAACGTATAATGGGGGCGCCAATACAGCCGCGCGGGGCAAGCCCCGCGGCTAACTGCCTTCTCGCGTGAAGCAAACCCTTCGCGGGGCAAGCCCCGCGGCTAACTGCCTTCTCGCGTGAAGCAAACCCTTCACGGGGCAAGCCCCGCGGCTAACTGCCTTCTCGCGTGAAGCAAACCCTTCACGGGGCAAGCCCCGCGGTGAACTGGTCCCGCGCGTGAAGCAAACCCTTCGCGGGGCAAGCCCCGCGGCGAACAGCGGTGCCGGGGGCTTTCCGGGCCGGGGCTGATTTCGTGATTGACACCCCTCGCGGGACGAGATAAGTGATTAGCCTGTGCCACCGCGCGGGCGGTGCCAGGAGCCGGACCGATGGCTGCACCGACGCAAGAGGAACTGCTGCGGCACCTCCAGGCCAAGGGGCACGTGACCGCCGACGAGGTCCGGACGGCCCTGCGCCTGCTCGAGGAGGCCGCGAAGGAAGGCCGCGAGGTCTCCCTGCCCGAGATCCTCATCCGCGCCGGCGCCATGGCGGCCCAGGCCCATCACGCGGCCGCCGCCCTCGAGGCCGGCGAGGACGTGACGGCGGCCGAGGACTTGGCGGTCCCCGAGATCCGCAGTTCCGGCCTGGCGATGATCGCGAAGATCGGTCGCGGCAGCCAGGCGATCGTCTACAAGTGCCGCCAGGCCATCGTCGATCGCATCGTGGCGGTCAAGGTCCTCCTGCCCAGTGCCGCAGGCGACGCCGAGTCGCGGGCCCGGTTCATCCGGGAGGGCAAGACGGCGGCCCAACTGTCGCACCCGAACATCGTCACGATCCACGAAATCCGGCCCCTCAAGAACACCATCTGCATCGTCATGGAGTACGTGGACGGCGGCACGGTGAGCGAACTGCTGAAGGTCCGCCAACGGTTCGACCCGGCCGAGGCCGTCCTCATCATCCGCCAGGTGGCCGAGGGCCTGCGGGCCGCCCACGCACGCAAACTCATCCACCGCGACATCAAGCCCAGCAACATCATGATTACCAGCGACGGTCTCGTGAAACTGGCCGACATGGGCCTCGTCCGGCACGTCAGCCAGGCCGACGAACCGGCGGGCAAGGCCTACGGCACGCCCTACTACATCTCGCCCGAACAAGTGACCGGCGACCCGCCGCCCGACCAGCGGACGGACCTGTACTCGCTGGGCGTGACGCTGTACGAGATGGTGGCCGGCCGGCCGCCGTTCCTGGCCGCCACGCCGCAGGAAATCATGCGGATGCACGTCCTGGCCACGCCGCCCGACCCGCGCGACTTCGTGCCCGACCTTCCTCAGCCGCTGTGCTGGTTCCTGGCCAAGGCCATGGCCCGCGAACCCGAGGACCGGTACCAGACGGCCCAGGACTTCCTGAACGCCCTGGACCGGCTGGAGTTTCCGGCCCTGGAGACGAGCGCTGCCGCGCCGGACGACCTGGCAAGCCAGATGGCCCCGGCCGCCGGTGACGAACGCCGCCGGGCCAGCCGCCTCGACGCCCTCACCCGGGCCACGCTCGGCGCCGCCGATGCCGCGCCAGCCCGTCCGGCCCGCGCGGCCGCGCTGGCGGGGCGCGATGTTCGCGGGGCCTCAGCCCCGGTCGGGGCCAGGCATCCCGACAAGGACAAGGGACTCGTCGTGGCCATCGTCGTGTTTCTGGCGGTGGCGGTGGTGGGCGCGGTGGTGGTCCTGGGCGTGTTCGGTTCGGGCCTGTTCAGCGAGAAGCGCGAGAAGCGACCGAGAAAGACGGCGACGATGCTCCAGCCGGCAGCGCCGTCGTCCAGCGGCCAACTCTCGGACGCCGAAAAGAGCGCCCAGATCGCCCTGAAGGGGGCCAAGAACATCGAGGCCATGCCGGGCGCCTGGCGCGAAGACATCATCAAGTCGTACCGGAACATCATCGCGTTCTACCCCGGCACGCAAGCGGCGGCCGAGGCCGATCAGGCGCTGGATCGGCTACGGCGTGCGGCACCGGCGCCGGTCGAGCCTCCGCCGTTGCCTCCGCCGAAGCCGCCGCCCTCGTCGACGAAGCCCCCTCCGGCCAAACCACCCCCGCCCGAGCCGAAACCGCCGCCCGACCTGCCGCCGCTGCCCGAGCCGCCCAAGCCCCAGCCGGTCAAGCCGGAACCGCCGGCCAAGGCGGTGCCCATTGAGGTCCACGCCCGCGCCGCCGTCCAGATTCACGGCGCGAACGCCCGATACGAGAAGGCCGGCGACCGCGATAACATCGGCTTCTGGGAGAAGACCGACACGTGGGTCAGTTGGGACGTCGAGATGGCCGCCCCCGGCACGTACACCGTCGAGATCGTCTACGCCAAGCCGGAGTCCGGCGGCGAGTACACGGTGAGCGTCGGCGACGAGACGCTCCGGGGCAAGGTCCAATCGACGGGAGGCTGGGGAACCTTCCGGCCCATGACCCTCGGCACCGTCGAGATACGCCAAGCCGGCCGGACGACCATCGCCGTGCGCCCCGTGACCATCGGTGGCGGCGGCGGGTTGATGAACCTCCAGACGGTCCGCCTGGTGCCGAAGCCGTGAGCCGCCCCGGGCGGGCCGCGCGACCGGACGTAGCCCGGCTTCGTAGGGGCACGACATGTCGTGCCCCTACAACGGAGGCCCTTTCCGGAAGGCCGCCAGGCGGTATGAACTGACTGCTCGCTACTTGGGTGCCAGCCGCCCCATCATGGCCTCGCCGAAGGCCTTGCCCATCTGGTAGTAGATTCTGCCGCTGCCGAGGTAATGGTATCCGCGGTCGCTGCCGACGTTGTAGAACCGGGTCCAGTCGGGGCCTTTCCAGACGTTCTCGTTGACCATCTTCTCGACGTCGGGGTCCCAGAACTGGGCGGTCTCGACGAAGACGACGGTGCCCTTGAACTCGGGTATCTCGGCCACGGCCTTCTGGGCGGCCTGGAAGTCGCCGCGCTTCTCGGGTCCGCCGGCGCCCAGTTCGCCGATGACCACGGGCAGGTTCGGCGTCTTGAATTCCTGTCGGACGTCGCGGACGAAGTTGGCCAGCCGCTCGGTGTAATGGACGTACTTCTGGCCGCGCTGGTCGCCGTCGACCATGTCGTTCCAGCCCTGGAACCAGACCAGGCCGGCCAGTTCGTAGCCGGTGTCTTCCTTATAGCCCGGGAAGAGTTCCTTGAGGCGCCCGAGGACGTCCTTGACGTGTTCGATCGTCTTGCGGTAGTAGAGGCCGTAGGTCGCCTTGACGTCGTCGAGCGTGGCGTTGGGTTCCTTCTGGCGTCGTCGCTCGAGTTCTTTCTGGAGCAGGTCGTCGGCGGGCATGGCGGAACGGGGCGAGAGGAAGTCTCGCCGGACGCTCTTTCCGCCCCAGCAGGTCTTGATGAGGAGGACCTGGTTGTCCATGGCCTCGCCCACGACCCAGCCGAAGGCGAGTTCCGGGCCGACCTTCGACTCGCTGACGCCGAACCCGGGCTTGAGGTTGCCGGCCCGCTCGCCGTTGGTCGTCCAGACCCAGACGTCCTGGCGTTCGACCCAGCGTCCGTCCTTGTCCTTGAGGTGCTCGTACTGGGCGGCGGTCTTCTCGTTGTAGACGAGGTACTCGAGGTTCCGCAGCGACCCCTGGCCTTCCATGTTCGACTGGCCGGCCAGGATGAAGACCTTCACGGGTCCCTTGCCGGCGGGATAGGGGTTCCGGTTGGATGCCGACTCCGGCACCTTGGCCCGGCCGACGCCTGCCGCCAGGACCATCACCAGCAGGGCGAGGGCGAATCGGAAACGCGTCATGGAGTCCCTCCTTTGCCAAGACACGCGCACCGTGCCCGCCCCGCCGCGCTTACAGCAGCGACTTCAGGTGGTCGATGCTGGCGGCGGCCTGGTCGACCGTGCCGCACTCGACGCTCATGACGATGTCGCGCGGGGCCTTCCGCAGGATGGCGATGACGGCCTTCCAGTCGATGACCCCCGCGCCGCACGCGCACCCCACGGGCGTCCCGGTTACCTTGCCGCGCTCGTCCTTCGACTGCTGGACCGAGATGTCCTTGGCGTGCAGGTGGACGAGGCGGTCGAGCACGTGCTCGAGCCAGCGGAGGGGGTCTTCGCCGGCCAGGTAACTGTTGCCGGTGTCGAAGTTGATGCCGATGGCCTTGCTCTTCACGAGGCCCCAGATGCGGTCTAGGCCGTCGGGGCTCTTGGAGTACTGCTGGTGCGGTTCCAGGCCGATGAGGATGCCGCGCGGCTCGGCGGCGGCGGCGGCCTCCGTCAGCGTGTACTTCATCAGGGTGTGGTCCTCGTCGACGGTGGTCCAGGCGGGTTTGAGTCCCTCGTCGGTGTTGATGACGGGCGCCCCGCACTCGGCCGCGAAGCGGACGGCCTGCTTGAGGTACTCGACGCTCGTCTCGGGCTTGCACAGCGGGCAATGGGCCGAGAGGCCCGAGCACCGGATGCCGTGTTTCTCGCAGGCCCGCTTGATGCGCAAGGGGTCGTCGAGCATCGAGACGCTGTGAAAGTACCCGGCCTCGCTCAGGAGCTCGCGTCCCCAGTGGACCATGGGCTCGACGTACTGGTATCCGAGTTGGGCGGCCTTCTCGACGCCCCACTCGAACGACTTGTCCGCGTGCCGCACGAACTCCATGTTCACGCCGATGTGGATCTTCGCCATGCTTGTGCCTCCTCTTACGCCCACCTGCCGGTTCGCCCGCTGTTCGCAGCCGGCCGCCAGTGCCGGCAAGGCCACGGCCGCGGCGACCGCGCCGCGTTTCATGAACTGCCGCCGCGTTACGTTTCCGTCGGCCACGGCTGCCTCCACTCTCCTGTGGAAGGTGCCTGCCTGCGGCCTTTCCTCTGGCCGCGCCTGCGCGTGGAGGCTACCCGAACGCGAGGCCGTCGTCAAATGATTCGTTGCCCCGGCCGCCGGGCCCGGCCCCCCGGCGGGGTTTTTGATTGACTCCCCATGGGCGGCAGGCGATAGTTTCCGCGCGTCGCATGATGGTCCGAGGAAGCCCCTTAACGGCACACCTATGTCGGCATCGTCAGAAGCCCGGTTCGAGCAGTACCTCCTGGAACACGGTCTCGCTACCGAGGACGAACTCAAGGAGGCCCGGCGGCTGCTGAACCGGGCCGTTATGGACGGTGGGTCCATGACGCTGCCCGACGCCCTCGTCCAGGCCGGGGCCCTGACCAAGGGTCAGGCCCGGCGGGCCCAGGCCCGGCTCAAGGAAGAAACGCTCTCGCCCAAACTCAAGATACCGGGCGTCCAGCTGATCGAGCGGATCGGCCGCGGCAGCCAGGCGGTGGTGTACAAGGCGCGGCAGTTGTCGGTCGACCGCATGGTGGCCGTCAAGGTGCTCTTGTCGGAGATGGCCCGCGACCCGGTGATGCGGGAACGGTTCCTCCAGGAGGTTCGGGCGGCGGCCCGGTTGTCGCACAACAATATCGTCCAGGCGTTCGACGCCGGCGAGTGCGACGGCTACGTCTTCTTCATCATGGAACTGGTGGACCCGCCGCGCACCGTCGCCGACGCCATCCACGATGCCGGCGGGGCCTTGCCCGAGCCGGAAGCCCTGCGGATCATCATCCAGATTACCGAGGCCCTGGCCCACGCCCACTCGCGCCACTTCATCCACCGCGACGTCAAGCCCAAGAACATCATGCTGACCAAAGACGGCGTGGCGAAACTGGCGGACATGGGTCTGGCGCGGCACATCGGCGAGGGCTCGTTCGAGGAGATCGGCAAGGCCTTCGGCACGCCGTATTACATCGCCCCGGAACAGGTCGTCGGCAACCCCGACATCGACTTCCGGGCCGACATCTATTCGCTGGGCGCCACCTTCTACGAGATGCTGACCGGCCAGCCGCCCTTCACCGCCAAGACGCCGCAAGTCATCATGCAGAAACACGTCAAGGCCAGCCTGACGCCGCCCGACCACATCAACCCCGACCTGTCGGCCGGCGTCGGCGAGGTCGTCGAACTCATGATGGCCAAACGCCCGCAAGACCGCTACAAGTCCACCGAGGACCTGCTGATAGACTTGAAGTGCGTGGCCAACGGCGAACCGCCCCGGATCGCCCGCGAACGCGTGGGCAAACAACTGGCCCTCATCGCCAACCTGGCCCAGGGCGAGGGCGTCCGGCCCGGCGATGACCGCCCCCCGGTCGTCGAGGAGCCGGCCCCCTTCGCCGTCAACCTGCTGGCCATCATCCTCATCGCGGCGCTGCTTATCTCCATCCTTCTGAACATCATCTTCGCCGTGACCTGATGCGCCGGCACCGAGCCCCGGCCCGGAGGCCCACCCCATGGCGGACGTGGAATATCTGACCGGCCGCGACATCTACGACCGTGTCCTGGGCGACCTCGTGCCCTCGGCCGCCGACAGCCTGCTCATCGCCACCGCCACGCTCAAGGCGGCCCGGGTCATCCGGCGCGACGGCTCGGCCGAGAGCATCGTCCGGATCCTGGAGCGGATGGGCAAGCGCGGCGTCGAGGTCCGCGTCCTGCACGCGGGCGTGCCGTCGGGGCCCTTCATCGAGGAGCTTAAACGAGTGGAGCCGCATGCATTCGAGATGCGCCGCTGCCCCCGCACGCACTTCAAGGCGGCCATCGTGGACGGCTCGCGGCTGTACCTGGGCAGCGCGAACCTGACGGGCGCCGGCCTGGGCGCTAAGAGCGCCGGACGACGGAACTTCGAGGTCGGACTCGTGACCGACGACCCCGCCCTGGTCGACACCGTGGCCGACCTCTTCGAGGCCGTCTGGTCCGGCGCCATGTGCGAGTCGTGCGACCGGCAGGACTACTGCCCGGTGCCCCTGGAGTCGCCCTGGGACGAGGCCTGACGCCGCTGCCATGCACGGCTCGCCCGAGGCGAGCCGTGAAGAAGGGCCGTGCTACCATCGCCGCTCGCGCACCTGGCCGCGCCGCAGAAACAGACCCGTCGCCAGGTACCGCAGGGCGTCTATGGGGGTGGTCGGCGTCGTCCTTGGCGGGGTCTGGAGGAAATACTAGAGTTCGATGACGTTCTGGTCAGCAAGGAAGAGCTGACATCTGTTAGGCAGGCGGGGCGAATCCTGAGCGCCTTTCCGGATGGTGGCCAGCAGTTCAGGGCCGACATTGGCCTGCTGCTTGATCAGCCCGGCTGCCACCATCCTCTCAATCTTGGCTATGCCCTCAATCCTGGCGCGGGCGTAGTCCACACACGAAGCGTGCTTGATGAAGGGACAGGTTCTGCAGTCGGCCGAATCCAGAAGGCAGGTATCGTCCTTCCATTTCTCCCACGTTGTCACGTTCACGAGCAAGACTTGGCCGTCAGGGCTTCTGGCGGGGTCCGAGATGACAATCCACAAATGCCGTTGGGGTGCCGTTGCGGGGCCGTCGGGAATGAGAAAGGCATCCCCCGCCTGGAGCATCAAGAAGCCCTCTCGAACAGCCGGTCTACTTCCGCATCACGCCTGGCCTCGGCGAGGATTTTCTCGGTCTCCTCGGCATCCCAACCCACGGCCCTGAGAATGCTCTCGAAGCCGATGGGTTGCGAAGTGTCTCCGGGATCATCCCACTCCTGGAAGCCATGAGTCTCGTTCACAATCTCCCACTCGTCCTTGTCTCGGCGTTCTCGCGAGACCTGTTGGAGCGTCTCGATCTCGTAGCGGCAGAGGTCGTGTGTGGTCGGCTCGGCCGTCATCTCGACGTCGTGGCCTTCTGAGCGGAAGAACTGCTGCCACGTTGCCAGGTGGCATGCGGTTCCCTTGATGCAGTCGTACAACTCGGACAGGACCGGGCCGTGACGCATCGCAGCGGCCCTGTCGCCCGTAATGGGCCTGCCGGTCTTGCGCAGGCTTTCCCTGTCGGCAATGTACAGCAGTTTCAGGAGCCGAATGCGACTCATGCGGTGAGTGGGCTCTTCGCGCAGGAGGACGCCTGCGGCTTGGGTCGCCTTCTCGATACTCATGCGGTAGGACATGCTTACCACCCCCTGTAATCATACCCGCGCTTCTGGCGGCAGTCAAGGTCCCCCTGGCCCCGCCCTATTGGACGATTCTGCCTGATACATCGGCATACTGTCGGGCAGGCATTAGCCGTCCGTACTACCACCGCCGCTCGCGCACCTGGCCGCGGCGCAGAAACAGACCCGTCGCCAGGTACCGCAGGGCGTCGATGGGGTGGTCGGCGCCGTCCTTGGCGGGGCGCTCGTTGCGGGTGCCCTCGGGCGACTCGTCCCAGTGATACTCCTGAAACGCCCGGACGAGCCACGCGCACGACGGGTCGATGACCAGGCCGGCCGCGCCGACCGGCCGGGCCTTCAGCAGCCGCCGCACGAGTTCCACCCCCTCCAGAATGCCCGCCCGCGGTGTCCGCACGCGGATGCCCAGCCGCGCCAGTTCCTGGCACGGGCCCGTCCCGGTCACGTCCGACCGTTGCCACCCGGCCGGGTCGGCGAACGTCCGGACCACGGGCCCCGGATCGCGCGCCGCCATGACGCGGGCGTGGCTGGCGATGGCACGCTCGCGGGCCACGTACTCGCCGATGACGCGGACCCGCACGCCCGACAGGTCGACGTCGCCGCCCGGCCCCCGCGCCGGCGGGCCGCCGCCGGCCGGCTGCCCCTCCACCTGCACCCACAGGCACACGAAGGGGTTGGCGTACCCGAAGTCGAGCGTCCGGTAGAGCGGCAGCGACGGGTTGTACGCCACGGCCGACACGTGCCGCGCCGGGGTGAACTCCGAGAAGATCAGCCGGTCGGCGCGCGGCCGCCGGCACAGCATCTCGGCTTCCCAGGCCTCGCGGCTGGAGCGGGCCTGCTGGGCGATGGCGTCGTCGATGGGAAAGTACCCGTCGGCCTGCCTGGCCCGGCCCTCGCAGTCGGACCACAACGGGCACCGGCTGCACGACCGGTCGGCCGGGCACGGCTCGATGGTCTCCCACAGGCACCACTTCAGGAGCACCGGCGCCGGCCCGCGCCGCGCGTCGCCCTCGTCGCCGCACCGAGCCGCGACCGTGAGGGAGCGGTCCTCCCGCGGCCGGTCGCCCGGCGTTATCCGGTCGACCAGTTCGGCCATGAGTCCGAACGGCCGGTGCATGGTCGAGAAGACCTCCATCTGGGCGGGTATCCATCGGCCGTCGCGTCCGCGGCCCGACTGGGTGACGAACTGGGCCGCCTGCCAGACCTCGGGCGAGAACTCGTCCACCTCGTCGCACTTCAGGCGATGGACCCGCTGCCCACGGACCGACCGCGGCGACTGCGTCAGCACCTCGACGGTCGACCCGTTGGCCAGTTCCGCCCGCCGGGCGGTGGGCTCGCGGGCCAGCATCGCCGCGAACACGCCGTCGCACTTCCGCACGAGGTACTCGTACATCTTCTCCGACTGGTCGAGGCTACCGCCGAGAATCCGCGTCTGGCACCCCGGCCGCAGGATCGAGTCCAGGTGGGCCGCCACGCTCCCCAGTTCGGTCTTGGCCCCGCCTCGCGAGGCCCAGACCACCAGGTCGCGGCCCGGGTGCAGAATCGCCCGCGACAGGTACTCCATCGGCGCGACGTGGCCCGGGCAGATCGCCCGTCGCGGCACGGCCAGGCCGTAGGCCGTGCGGACGAACCGCCAGAGCGCCTCTTCCGATCGCGGCCTCGCCCCGGCCAGCGCCTTCGCCAGCCGCGCCCGAAGCCACAACGCGTCCGCCTGCCTGCTGGAAGTTGCCATGGAATCCGACCTCCTCAAGGGTGGCATGGTCATCCCGACGGGTGACCATGCACGTGCCACACTTTGCGCGGCGGGTCCCCGCACCCGCCGCGCGGGGCCCCGTGGTGCGGCTAGTGCTACTTTGTCAACTCGTCGCCACCGTGCGCGGCGGCCTTCCTAGGCCGCCGCGACAGGTTGCCCTGCGCCAACTCGCGGTGGCCTGGGACGGCCACCGCGCGGGCGCCCAGGGGGCCCAGGCCAAGGTGACAAAGTAGCACTAGGAACGCCGTTTCTTGCGCGGTGGGTACGGGGACCCACCGCGCAAAGGCTCAAGTGGCGTTGTAGCACTAGCGCCTCACCGCAGGCCGCGAGACTCGAGGTACCACAGGGCCAGCCGCTCGAGCGTGTCGGCCCGTTTCGGTCGCGGGGCTGCGGGGCTGTCGCCGGCGGGCGCGGCGCCGCGGCCGACCTCACGCAGAGCCTCGGTCACGAGGGCGTACTGCTCGTCGGCCAGGAAGAAGGTCATCGGCCGGGCCAGGGACTCGATCTTCTCGGGCGCCAGCGGCGCCGGCGGCGGTTTGGCCAGCGTCAGCAGCCGCTCGACGGCGTCCGGCGGATCGGGCAACAGCCGCGCCAGGTCCCGGGCCGACCGGCCCTCGGCCAGCCGCGCCACCAGGTCGGCCCGTAACGACGGGTCGTCGCGGCCTTCGAGCCGGTTGAGCGTGGCCAGCAACAGCCGGGCCTCGTCGTCGTCGACCTCCCAGACGTCGCACCGGGCGCGGGTGTGCCCGAGTTGCCGCAGCGCCTCGGCCCGATGGTGCCCGTTGAGAATCTGGTACCGCGCGGCATCGGCCCCGGCGGCATCGGCCGGCAGCGGTCGGACGACGAGCGGTTCGTACAGGCCGGTCCGCTCGATGTGGCGCCGGAGTTTCTCGAGCAGCCTCGGCGGCATGCGGTTCGAGTTCTCCGGATGGGCCTGGAGGGTCTCCAGCGGAATCCATTGCAGCGTCATGGCCGGTCTCCTTGCGATTCGTTCAGGATGCCCAGGATGCGGGCCAACTGTTCGTCGGTCAGGGCCGAGACCTGTCGCGCCAGCGGGTCGTCGTGCGCGGGCGGGGCCGTGTCGGCGGCGGCCGGCCGGACGGCGGTGGGTCGGGCCAGTTCACGCTGTGTGTCGAGGGCGAGTTTGAGGATCTCCCGGGCCGCCTGCCGCGCGTCCGACGCCGAGTCGCCGTCCAGGTCCTGGATGAGCCGCGACACCGCCACCGGGGCCCATCGCAGCATGGCGCTGGTGGCCTGGAGGATGGGCTCCAGGGCGTCCTCGGCCAGCAGGGCCCGGAAGTCGGGGTCGGCCAGCCAGCGGCGGAGCGTGGCGGGGCGGATGTGTTCGCGCGTGGCCGCCTCGTCGAGCCGGCCTCCGCATTCCCAGACGGTGTGAGCGATCCGGCGATGGCGGGGCGAGAGGTTCATGGCGTGGGCTCCCTTCTCCACAGGTAGTAGACGGGTTCCGAGTCCAGGTGCCGGGCGACCAGGTCGAGCATCCGCTGCCGGCCCGGCCGGTTGACCCGGTGGTTCTTGGCCCCCAGGTACGACCGGGCCCAGCGGCCGATCTCGGCCAAGGCCAGGTGCTGGGCCGCGGGGGCGAGGGCATCGAGCGCCAGGCCGAGGGCCGCGGCGCTTCGGCGGTCGGACCGGCCGATGCCCACGGCCTCCAGCGCCGCCTTCAGCCGTTCGCTCTCCCGCGACGGCGGCCGCCGATACGCCGTCATGCCCGCCTGCTCGAAGAACGGATGCACGCGACCCATGGCGGCCAAGGCCTCGACGTAAGGCGTGCCGACCTGGGGCAGCGTCTCGGCCACCAAGTGTCCCGCCAGGCCCAATCCGCGCCAGTTCGGCGCGATGACGACGCGGCTGATGACCCGCAACTCGCGGTTCACCAGGTGGGCCTCCGCCATGCCGGTCATCCCCGACGCCCGGTACCGACCACCCGTAGCCCGGTCGCGCGCCGCCAGCGACAGCGCCGCCCGGCTGTACACGATGACGCCCACGAGGACCCGGCCGAGGCGGCCGGCCCCAGAGCGCCGCTCCGCCATTCCCTCACGCCTGGCGGCCTTCCTAGGCTGCCAGGAACAGGCGTCGGGCCCGACCGCGGCGGCCTGGGAAGGCCGCCGCGCGACAGGGGTGGTTGGGTGTGCCACGGCGGGTCTTGCCCCGCCGCGCGGCAACACTACAGGACTCACGTCATACACCATCCGGAAGACGTCGGTGATGGCGCCGGCGTGATGGCTGCGGTAGTGCAGTGGCGCGAGCGCCAGCCAGTCGGCCCGCGTGCCGCGCTCCACACGGATGCCCGCCCGCAGCGTGCACGACCTGCGTTTCGCCGGGGCGGTCATGGCCGTGCCTCCCCCCGCGCGGCATCGGCGTAGTGGACCTCGACGCGAGTGCCCTCGTGTTTGACCACCAGGACGTCGGGCGCCAGGTCCTCGGTCAGGTCGTCGTGGGCGCTGGCGGCCAGGACGGTCAGGCCGTGGGCGTCGGCCAGCCGGCGGACGCGGTACGCGACGGCCCGGGCCGAGAGGCGGTCGAGCGTCGAGCAGAACTCGTCGGCCACCAGGACCCGCCAGGCCTCCCTGCCGCCGGGCTTGTCCGCCGTAGCCTCGGCGGAGGCGGGGCCGGCCAGCAGGGCGTCGAGCGCCAGGGCCAACCGCAGCCGGTACCGCTGCCCGTCCGAGAGTTCGTGCGGCTGCCGCAGCAGCAGAAAGGCGTCGGCCAGCCCGGCCGCGCTCAGAAGCCGCAGGGCCTGCCCGAGCGATCCGCGCATCAAATCGATCACGGGCCGGCCGGGCGCGGCATGGACACCGGCCAGGTCGACGGCGCGGCCGCCGTCGGGCACGGCGTCGCGGACGGCTCGGGTCAGGTTGGCGAGGAGCACGCTCTTGCCGCTGCCCGACGGGCCGGTCACGTAGACGACGTCGCCGGGTCGGACGTCGAGCACGAGCCGGTCGTAGAGTGTGACCTCGTACGATTCGTCGAGGCCGATGCCGAACATCTCGGCCACCTCGAACATCCGGGCCGTCGGTGCGGCGCCGCGGCCGGCGGCGGGCGCGGCCTGGAACTTTTGGTTGATCGTGCAGAGGGGCATACGTATTCTCCTTCCCATGATTCTGCTGAAGAAAAAGTTCCTCGACCTGGTGCGGTCGGGGGCCAAGCGGCAGACGGTCCGAGTGTGGCCGAAACGGCGGCTGCGCCCCGGGCAGGCGGAGTTCATTCCCGGCCTGGGCCGCATCCGCATCACGGCCTTCGAGCCGGTCTCGCCCGAGGACCTGACCGACGACGACGCCCGGCTCGACGGCTTCGCCTCGCGCGAGGCCCTCCTGGACGAACTCCGGGCCCTGTATGGCGACCGCCTCGATGCGCTCCCGTGCTTCCGCATCCGTTTCACCTATCCGGCCTCGCCGCCCGAACCGTCCGCCGCCGCGGACGCCGGGCCCGTTGACCCGTAAGCGCCGGGCGCGCGACCCCAGCGGCGGCTCTTCCGGTGAATCCTCCGCAGGATGGCCCGCAAACCCTTGAAGCCCGCCGGACGCGGCGGCCGGTCGACCCCGCCTGACGCCGGCAAGAGGCCCAGTGCGGCAATCCGCCGCAACGACATCCCCAGGAACCGGTGCAGGTAGGCCAGCCGCTGCTCGGCGGGCGTCAGCCGATGCCAAGCCCCCAGGATGGCTAGGTTCACCGGGTCGGTGGCCCGGCGCTGGGCCCGCCGCAGGATGCGGCGCAGGGCGTTCCGGTCGATGCCCAGTGCCCCCGCCAGTTCCGCCTGGGTTGCCCCCCGAACGTACAGCAGTCTCAGGAGATAACGTTCCCGCGTCGGCAGGAGGCGGAGTGCGGCCCGCAGGTGCCTTCGCAAATAGTCAGGGGCGGCAGGTTTGCCGGTTGGCAAACCCAGCAGGTCGAGCAACTCCCCGGTGGTGCGTCTTCTAGGCGGCATATTTGACCTACGGTGAACTTCCTGGTCATTATACGGCTACTTTTGGCGTGCGTCAAACAGAAAATCCAGAAAATGTTGATGCTGGCCAAACATAAAACCCGATATGGCTTTTGTCCGAGAGGTATCTGGGTTACGCTGTGCAGCAAACAGATATGGCCTGGAAACCGGATTCCCCCTTGACCTGCGTTTGTTGTTGGGTAAACTATCCGTGATAGCCCAGCACCGTCTGGTGGAGGCAATCGATGGGACTCAAGGAAAACCTGCGGGAACTCGAGATGATCCGTCGCCTGCTGGCCGTCAGCCGCAAGGGCGAGGCCTTCGGCGAGCAGGTGCGGCGCGCGCGGCAGCAGCGCGGCATGACGCTGGAGGCGCTGTCGGCCGCCACGGGCATGGCCAAGTCGTACCTGTCGCAGATTGAGACGGGTTATGCTCCGCCGCCGCGCGACGACAAAATCCGCAAGATCGCCGAGGCCCTCGGCCTCGATGCCAATGCCCTCTTGCCGCAGGCCCACCTGTCTGAACTTCCGGCCGACGTCAAGAGCCGACTGGCGCGGATGTTCGACGCCACCGGCGAGGTCATCCGGGCCCTGCTGGCCGCCAAGGCCGGCGCCGAGGCCCAGGCCGTGCTCGATGCCGGCCTCGGGGCGGACCCGTCCGCGGCCGGGGGCGAGACCGACGACACGACGCCGGCCGACGCGACGGACGGCGGCGTGGCGCTCGACCTCGACGCCCTCCACCGAAGCGGACTCCTGCATCACCTGGCCCAGTGGGGCGATGACCGGGCCGAGGACGGACGCGGACAGTTGCGGGCCGTCCCCATCATCAACAAGGTGGCGGCCGGGTATCCGCAGGAGTTCACCGACATGGGGTACCCCGTGGGCATTGCCGACGAGTACGTGTCGGTGCCGGCCGAGATGGCCGACCCGAACTCGTTCGCCGTCCGCGTGGTGGGCGACTCCATGGAACCGCGGTACCACGAGGGCGACGTCGTCGTCTTCATGCCGTCGGCCCCGGTCGAGTCGGGCGACGACTGTTTCGTGCGGTTCGCCGTAACGGGCGGCCCGACGGACGGCGCGAGCACGTTCAAGCGGGTGTTCTTCGACAGCGACGCCGAGATCCGGCTTCAGCCGCTCAACGAGCGGCAGGCCCCCACGATGGTCGCGCGAAGCGACATCGCGGCCATTTATCGGGCCTCGGCACGGTACGAGAAGTTGTAACCCGAGCCACGGAGCAGCCGATGAGCGACGAGGTGGTGCTGCTGGCCGACGGCGGCGGCGGCGAACGAATGATGCGGCTGGTGCGGCAGGAGATCGTCGCGCGGTTCGCCGCGGACGACCCCAGCGGCGAACTCGCACGCCTAGCCGACGCCGCACGCCTCACGCTCGACGGGGCCCACCTGGCCTTTACGACCGACTCGTACACCGTGCGGCCGCTCGAGTTTCCGGGCGGCGACATCGGCCGGCTGGCCATCGCGGGCACGGTCAACGACCTGGCGTGCCTGGGGGCGAGGCCGGCGGCCCTGGCGATGGCGCTGATTATCGAGGAAGGGCTCGACCTGGCCACCCTGGGCCGGATGCTCGATTCGGCCGCCGCCACGGCCCGCGAGGCGGGCGTGGCCGTGGTCTGCGGCGACACCAAGGTGGTCGAGCGCGGCAGTGCCGACCGGCTGTTCATCAACACCTCGGGCGTGGGCGTCATCGCGGGCGGCCGACGCCTGGGGGCCGAGGCCATCCGACCCGGCGACCGCGTCCTGCTGTCCGGCACGCTGGCCGACCATGGCGTGGCCGTGATGAGCCGGCGCGAGGGCCTGGCCTTCGAGGCGGCGGTGGCCAGCGACGTGGCGCCCCTGTGGTCGCTGGCCGAGGTCCTGCTGGCGGCCGCGCCAAACCTGCGGGCCCTCAAGGACCCGACCCGCGGCGGCCTGGCGGCGGCGGTCAACGAGTTGGCCGAGGCGGCCGGCGTGAGCATGCGCATCGAGGAGGCCCGCGTGCCGGTCCGGCCGGCCGTGGCCGGGGCGTGCGAGGCCCTGGGCCTGGACGTCCTGAACGTTGCCAACGAGGGGAAGTTCGTGGTCGTGGTGGCGGCGGCGGAGGCCGAGGCGGCGCTGGCGGCGATGCGCGGCCATCCGCTGGGCCGCGACGCGGCGATCATCGGCCAGGTGGCGGCGGCGCCCGAGCGCGGGCCGCGCGTCGTCCTGCACACGCGCGTGGGCGGCGAGAGGGTCCTCGAGATGCCCTACGGCGAAGACCTGCCCCGCATCTGCTGAGCGGTGGGAGAGACGTAGGGTGCGTGCTCTGCACGCACGCGGATTCCGGTGGGCCTTCGCAGGGATCGGTGCGTGCGGAGCACGCACCCTACGTCTTCGGCGCGGGCCACCTCTACGCCTGGGCGGCGGCGACCATCTCGTCGACCGTCGTGACGGCGGCGGCGCAAATCGAGTCGGCCGCACCGTAGTAGATCGTCAGCCGGCCGTCGTCCTCGGGCACCATCCCGCACGAGAAGACGCAGTTGCCGTAGACGCCGGCGAGTTCGTAGGGCGTCTCGGGCTGGAGCACCGGCCGGGAGGACCGCGCCAGGATTCGCTCGGGCCGGTCGGGGTCCGAGAGCATGGCCCCCAGGCAGTAGCGTCCGGCCTCGTCGGCGGCGTGGTAGATTTCGAGCCAGCCCTGGTCGGTGCGGATGGGCGGCGGTCCGCAGCCCACGCGTCCGCCTTCCCAGGTGCCGGGCGTCGGGGCCAGGGTCATCTCGTGCCGGCCCCACGATACCAGGTCGGGCGAGTAGGCCGTCCAGATGGCGGGCGCGCTGAACCCGTCGCCGCACGGCCGGTGGCGGCAGACGTACTGGCCGCGCACCCGCTCTGGGAAGATGCACACGTCCTTCTGCGTGGGCGGCAGCATGACGCCGAGGCGCTCGAACGTCCGGAAGTCGTCGGTCGCGGCCAGGCCCACCGCGATGCCCCGCGGGGAGACGGCCGAGTAGGTGACGTAGTACCGGCCGTCGAGGAAGGTGATGCGCGGGTCCTCGCAGCCGTAGGCCTCGTACGGCGTGGCCGGGAAGATGGCCGGCTGCGGGTCGAAGCGGAACCGCTGGCCGTCGGCGCTGCGGGCGACACGCAGGTGCGACAGGCTGGTCAGCATGGCCCGGCCGCGGTAGGCGAAGCCGCGGGCGTCGCCCAGTTCCACGTCGGGGTCGTCGTGGCGGTAGCGGCGGACGCGGACCTCGCCGGCCTCGTCGTCCCAGACGACGGCGGCCACGGTGCCGGGCTCGGGTCGGGCGGCCTCGCCGACGCGAACGAGGAGGAGGGTCTCGCGGCCGAATCGGGCGGCCCCCGGGTTGAGGGTGCACAGGACGCAGAGGTCCTGGCGAGTGGCCTCCAGGTCGTGGGGCGAGAGGAGGGGGTTTTGGGCGAGGCGTTCGGGCGGCACGTTGGGCTCTCCTGGTTCAGCGGGACTGGCCATGGTCACCCCCCTGGGGATGACCACGCCACCCGCCGCGGGTCCACTGTACCAGTTTTGGCCGCGGCCGCAAGGTCGTGCCGGCCCGGCGCGCGGCACAAGTGCCGCGGCTAACGGGGTCGAGAAAAGTGGGGGAATTCGGGGCAAGGAATTTGACACGGGGTCGGAAAGCGCGTACAATCTCGGTGATTGGTTGGCCTTTTCTTTTGGCTGTGTATGTGAAAGGTTTCACAGCGCGTGCCGCCGGGCCCTGCGGGGCATGACCCCGGAGGCGCCGGCGCCGACCCGGACGACCCGAGTTCGCGGGGAGCGATTCATGGCGAAGCAGAGAACCGTCATCATTATCGACGACGACCCGGACGTGGTCGAGGCCACGAAGGCCATTCTCGAGGACGAGGGGTACGCCGTCGCCACGGCCCTGAACGGGACGGATGGCCTGGCGCGCGTGCGGCAGGGCGGCATCGACTGCATCATCCTCGACGTGATGATGGCCGGGGACACCGAGGGTTTCCGCATCGCGCAGGACCTGAAGGCTGACCCGGCGACGGCCGGCATCCCGATCATCATGCTGACGGCCGTTGCGCAGAAGTCGGGGTTCGAGTTCTCGCCCCAGACCGACAAGGACTTCATGCCGGTCGAGGCGTTCCTCGAGAAGCCGGTCGACCCGGACCGGCTGCTGGAGGTCATCGAGGGCGTGTTGGGCAAATGAGGCGGTCGCGGGCGTCGGCGGCAGGGGGGCGACGAAGAGCGGCAGACACGACGGCGGCCGGCGGACCGGCCGGACGCCGAGGTGCGGTGCAACCGAGGGCGGATGCGCATGTTGCCACAAGTCATTAAGAAGAGCGACCTTGGCGCCTGGATTCAGGCACTCATGGCCCGCCGCCGCGTGGCGGTGCCGGTGCTCAAGGAGACGTCGGTCTCGGACCCGACCGACCTGAAGTTCGCCTGGGCGTACGTGGCCGACCCGGCCGAGGTGCGGCTGGACTACACGGTGACCGTGCTAGGGCCGAAGCAGTTCCTGTGGCCGCCGCGCCAAAGGCTCGTCGAGTACCAGTTGGGCGGCAACCCCGAGCCGAAGGCCGTCATCGAGCACGAGCCACAGGTCCTCTTTGGCGTCCATCCGTGCGACCTCGTGGCCATCCAGACGCTGGATGCGGCGTTCGCCAAGGACGTCGCGGACCCGCATTACCTGGCGCGGCGGGCCGAGACGGCCATCGTCGGCTTGGACTGCGCGGCCCCGTGCGACGAGTCGAGTTTCTGCCTCGACATGGGGTCGCTGTACCCCGAGTCGGGCTACGACGTGATGCTGACGCCCGCGAACGACGAGTACTTCGTCGAGGCCGCGACGCCGCTTGGCCGCACGCTGGTCGAGGCCGCCACGGTCCGGCCCGCCACCAAGGCCGACATGGAGGCGCACCAGGCCTTTGCCGAGGAGAAGCGGTCGAATTTCCGCTACAAGTTGCCGTACGAAATGAAGTATCTGCCCGAGGTTCTGGACGCCTCGTACGACAGCCTGGTGTGGGAGGCGATCGCGCGGCGGTGCTTCTCGTGCGGGTCGTGCAACACGACCTGCCCGACGTGCTATTGCTTCGACGTGTACGAGGAGGTCGAGACGGACCTGACGAAAGGGTGCCGGGCCCGCCGGTACGATTCGTGCCAGTTGGACGGGTTTGCCGAGGTGGCGGGTGGCGAGAACTTCCGCAAGGCCCGGGCCAGCCGCCTGCGGCACCGGATGTTCCGCAAGGGCAAGTACATCCTGGACCAGACGGGCCGGGCCGGGTGCGTGGGTTGCGGCCGGTGCGAGCGGGCGTGCGTGGCCGGCATCAGCATTAAGGACACCTTCGTCCAGATTGCAGGGAGCCGATAAGCGTGACCCAGAGCGAAATCGAAAAAGGCGCAAAGGCCGACAGCCCCTACCTGCCGCGCATGGGACGCATCGTCGCCGCCGAGCAGATGACCGAGACCGAGCGGTTCTTCCGCATCGAGATGGACGGCGACCCGCTGCGGTACGAGCCCGGCCAGTTCGTGGGCGTGACGGTGTTCGGCGTGGGCGAGGCCCCCATCAGCATCTGCTCCAGCCCCACCCAGGGCGATGCGTTCGAACTGACGGTCCGCAGCGTCGGCCTGGTGACCAACGCCCTCAAGAAATTCGAGAAGGGCGACCGGCTGGGCATTCGCGGCCCGTTCGGCAACCACTTCGATTACGAGGCCATGAGGGGGCAGGACGTGCTCTTCGTGGCCGGCGGCCTGGGCCTGGCCCCCACGCGGAGCCTCATCCGGTACTGCCTGGACAAGCGCAGCGACTTCGGCAAGGTGACGATCCTGGTGGGGGCTCGCGAACCGAGCCTCCTGTTGTTCCGCCAGGAACTCCAGGAATGGGTCGAACGCAGCGACGCCGACACCCGCGTGACGGTGGACCGGCGCGACAAGGACTGGAAGGGCGACGTGGGGGTCATCACGCGGCTGTTCCGGCACATCGAGATCGACCCCGCGCGGACGTACGCCCTGATCGTCGGCCCGCCGGTCATGTTCAAGTTTGCCGTGCTCGAGGCCCTGGCGAGCGGCGTACCGGAGCACCGGATCATCTGTTCGCTCGAGCGGCACATGAAATGCGGCGTGGGCAAGTGCGGCCACTGCCAGATTCGCGGCATCTACGTCTGCCGCGAGGGGCCGGTGTTCACGTACGAGCAGGTCAAACTGCTCCGCGAGGGAATCTAGCGGTACTTTGTCAACTGGGCGTGGGCCCCTTGGGAGCCCGCGCGGTGGCCTTCCCAGGCCACCGCGAGTTGACGCAGATGAACCTGTCGCGGCGGCCTGGGAAGGCCGCCGCGCACGGTGGTGACAAAGTAGCGGTAGGCGGTCCGGCAACCGGACAAGCG
>DATKZB010000097.1:0-5872 GCA_035528235.1 Phycisphaerae bacterium | reverse complement strand
GTCCACACCGTGCCACGGCCGGGGGGCCCATCAGAGACACCCGCCCTAATGCTACCTTGTCAACTCCGCGAGGGCCTATTGGGACTCCGCGCGGTGGCCTTCCCAGCGCCTGCCCGCCTTGGGCGGGCCACCGCGCCTTGGCGCAGGGCAACCTGACGCGGCGGCCGCGGAAGGCCGCCGCGCAGATGTAATCCCATGAAAGGCTGTGTGCTCTGGTGACACACACCTGACCGGCCTTGACGCGAGGCGGCCGCGGCGATAGGGTTGCGCGAGTCCCGGGAACACGAGAACTTACGTGGCTCGCGGCACGGCCACCCGCAGGGCAACCATCTTTCAAAGCCCCAGGGCGGCCGCCGCAGCGACCGCGCGGGGGCGTGGCCGCGCCGCCATCCACGCGGGGGAACAGGACCCATCCTGCCACGGCCCTTGCCGGGAGGAAGAGACATGAAATGGGTGCTCGCCATCGCGCTGGCGGCGACTGCTGCGGCCCACGCGCAGCCGGCCGACCCGCCCGAGGGATTCGGGGCCGTCGCCAAGGGCGGCGAGGGCGGCCGGGTCATCACCGTGACCACGCTGAACGACAACGGCCCCGGCTCGCTCCGCGACGCCCTGGACGCCCAGGGGCCGCGCGTCATCCGCTTCGCGGTCGAAGGCACCATCGAACTGGCGGCCCCCCTGCGCGTGACCCAGGGGCGCGTGACGATTGACGGCGCGACGGCCCCCGGCAAGGGCATCACCCTGCTGCACCACGGCATCCACTTCGTGGGCGACTGCGACGACATCATCGTCCGCCACCTGCGGATCCGCGTCACGACGGGCGGCAACTCGGGCGACGCCCTCCTCTTCTGGGGCACCGAGGGCGGCACCGTCGAGCGGGTCCTCGTGGACCACTGTTCCCTCATGGGCGCCACCGACGAGAACGTCGACACCTGGGGCCCGGTGCGGGACGTCACATTCCAGTGGACGATCGTCGCCGAGGGCAGCCTCCCCCACAGCATGGGGTGGCTCTCGGGCGCCGGCTCCGACCGCATCACCATCCACCACTGCCTCTTCGCCCACAATGCCGATCGCAGCCCCAGGCTCCAGGGTGGCCTCTACGACGTCGTCAACAACGTCGTCTACAAATGGAGCCTCCACAACGCGGCGAAGGTCGGCGAGGGCGCCCGCGTGAACCTCGTCAGCAACGCCTTCATCCCGGGGCCGCAGTCCGCCGCCGACCAGGGGTGCATCCTGCCCGAGGACCCCGCCAAGGGAACCCAGGTCCACCTGGCCGGCAACCTTGGGCCGTTCACCCCCACCGGCGCCGAAGACCAGTGGCTCAACGTGACCTACTACGAGCCGGCCGACGACAAGTGGATCGAGCATCGGCCCGCCCCCGAGACCTTCCGGGCCGGCAAGCCGTTCCCGGCCAAGGCCGTCGCCACGCAGTCCGCCCAGGAAGCCTATGACCGGGTGCTCGCCCGCGCCGGGGCCAGGGTGCGCGACGCCGACGACCTGCGGGTCATCGCCGAGGTCCGGGGCCGCACGGGACGGGTCGGCCGCGGCCCGCCGTGACGCCTCCAGAACCAACACTCTTGGTGCGTGCAGAGCACGCACCCTACCGCTTCCCGGGAGCCGTCACGCGCTGAAAATGTAGGGTGGGTGCTCCGCACCCACCACTCCCACCTGCCGAGCACCGTCAGGCGCTGAGGACGACCTCCAGCGCCGGGCCGGCCAACAGGTCCACCGCCTCGCCGGCCGTCGACGGCTGCGATGACGCGGGAGACCACACTGCCGGTGCCGGTTCCAGCGCCTCGTCCGAGGCGACCGTCAGGACGCCTGTGTAGGCGTCGGCTGCGTCGCTCGCCGCGTTCGCGGCAGGGGTTTCCTCTGAGCCTGCCGACGCGAGCGCCGGTGCCAACTCAAGCGGTGCCGTCGCATCTGCCGCCACAAGACTCGTCTCCGGGGCGAACACCGCCACCGGATCGCCCACGGCCAGCGGCGCCGAGAGCGCTTCGCCCGGCGCCATCTCTTCCGGCGCCGTCGGCAGCGCCCACAGACGCTTGCCCAGTGTCAGGGCCGACGTGTACGCCGACGTGAAGCCGTTCAGGTCCCACTGGTCCACAATCCCGTTCGGCGCCGGCTGGAAGGGGCCGAAGCCGCGGAAGTCGGCATCCAGGTCCCCCTGCGTGTACTTCGACGTGAAGCCGTTCAGGTCCCACTGGTCGACGATGCCGTTCGGATTCGGCTGGAACGGGCCGAAGCCACGCATGTCGGCCCGGAGGCTCCCGACGTAGAACACGGCGTCGCCGCCCGCCGTGCCGTCGCCCGTCGGCAGGTCGTCCGTCGCCTTATAGATGTATCCCAGGTTCGACGAGTCCAGGCGCGGCTCGCCGTCCAGGGCGTGACCGTCGGCGTCGATGACGCCGCCCGTCAGGCGGATCCGCACCCACGTGTCGATGACGTCCTGCCAGGCATTGGCAAACTGGATCGTCATCTCGGTCGTGCCGCTGCCGCTGACCACCGGCGAGAGCGTCTCGGTGACCGACACGTCGCCGGACTCGTCCACAAAGACCTTCTCGGCCACGACATTGGCCGAGGTGAACGTGACGGCCTCGCTAAACGTCGCCCGGACCGTATCGACGCCGATGCCGCTGGGCTCGATGTCGCTGACGCTGCGCACGGTCCGCAGCGGGTCGGGATTCAACACCACACCCGTCACCACCGGCAACTCGTTGTCGAGGATCGTAACTGTGGCCTCGGTGGTCGCGCCGAGCGTGTACGAGGCGTCGGCCGAGAGCGTCAGGACGAGCGTCTCGTCGGGTTCCTGCTCACCGTCGTCGACCGGCGTGATGGTGATGACGGCCGAGGCCGAGCCGTCCGGAATCACGACCTGGCCCGTGAGCGTCGGCGTGTAGTCGCCCGCGCCAGCGGTGCCGCCCAGCGTGTAGTACACCGTCAGGGCGCCCACGAGGTCGCCCGTCCGGGTGACGGTGAACTGGCCGGGGTCCGTGCCCGATTCGGCCGCGCTCGGGTCGGTGGCAGCAATCTCGACCGTCGGCAGCACCAGATCGTTGTCGGCAATGGTAACGACGGCCGCGGCCATGACGATGGCGTAGGCGCTGTCGGGGACCAACATCAGGACAACGGTCTCGGGGCCTTCGATGTCGGCGTCGTCGAGCGGCAGCACGTCGATCGTGGCGGACATCTGGCCGGAAGCCAGGTGCAGCGTGCCGCTGAGGTACTGCTGCATGTCGGCCGTCCTGGCCGTGCCGGTGACGGTGTAGTACACGTCCACGGCGGCGGTGCCGCCGGAGCGGGTGACGGTGAACTGCCCCGAGTCGGGGCCGGTCTCGGAGGCGTCGGGGTCGGTGGCGGCGATGCTGACGGTCTTGTCGGGGACCAGGATGTAGGGCGACAGGTGCTCGCCGGGGATGGGCCCCTGGAAAGTGTCGTCGGGCAACTGCCAGGCGACGGCCAGGTTGTCGTCGCCACCGCCTTCCTTCTGGAGGGCCTCGACGTAGTACCGGTGGCCGGCCTCGAGGTGGATGGGGGCCGACTGCTGCTGGGCAATCTGATACCACTGGCGCGAGCCGACCCGTCTGGGCACGTAGGCGATGCGGACGGCGCCGGCGGGGTCCTCGCTGTCGCTGAGCCAGAGTTCGCCGTTGTCGTCAGTGGCGATCCAGAACGTGTAGTCGCCGGTGGCCGGCGGGTGGAGATAGCCCCGCATCCGCGTGCCGTAGGCGTCGCCAAACCCCGGCGGGGCCTCGAACAGCGGCTCGTACGTCCTCCCGGTGGGGTTGTTGGGATACCGCACGTCGGCCTTCAGGAGCGAAATCTCATTGCCGGAGATGCCGGTCCAGTACTCGCGCAGGACGTTGCCGGTGCCCGCGGCCGTGTAGATCAGCATGCTCTCGGTGCCGTCGCGGACGCTCGTGCCGGACTGGGATATGACGTTCGAGACGATGGCCGTGTAGGTAACGCCCGGTGTCATGGGCGTGGCCGCAGCGAGCCACAGGGTACGGTGGTCGGGTAGAAGGGCCGCCCCGGTCAGGGTCAACTCGCCGCCGGCATGGGTGACCGTGTAGTTGGCCAGGTCCTGGGCGGAGTCGCGGTCCATTGGCTCGGTGAAGACCAGGGCGACCGTGCTCGCGCCCTCGGCCTTGGCCGATCCGACGCCGGGCCAGGTGGTGTCGTACAGCCGCTCGGCCGAGATGACCTGCTGGGCCTGGTGCGGGCTGGACCAGAGGAGCCTGGCCGTGGCCCCACCGCCGTCCTCGAACATCTCCATCCGGATGTCGTAGAACTCGCCGGCCACCAGGCTGACGGTCCCGGAGTTCCACGTGTCGCCGTGCCAGTTCCAGTCCTCGACGAGTTGCTGGCCGTTCACCCACAGCCGCGCACCTTCGTCGGTCACCGTGTAGAACGTGTAGGTCTCGGTGTAGAGGGCCTTGACGCTTCCGGTCCAGCGGACGGCGAATTTGTCGGCCCCGACGACCGGGTCGGGCGCGCCGTCGCCCCAGCCGAAGTCGACGCCGGGGTCGGTCCGGGTCAGGGCGAGGTTCGATTCCAGGAACATGTTGTTGACATCGGACCAGTGGAAGTACTCGCCCTTCAGGCCGCTGCCGGCGTCGATGTACGAGAACGTGACCTCGGTGCCGGGCAGGATCTCGATCAACGCCAGGTTCCGGACGCCGCCGACGGTCAGGTGGTAGACGGGCCCTTCGCTCATCGTCGTCGTGGTGAGGACGACCGTGCGGTCGTTGGCCCCGGCGGCGGCGCCCGTGACCGTGACGTCGTTGTCCAGCGCGTAGCGGCCGGCGTCGAGGGCCGTGGCCGGGTCGACCGGCTCGCTGAAGACCACGGTAACCTTGTTGGGGACGCCGTCCTCGGTCGTCACGGCAAGGATGCGCGGCGGCGTAACGTCGGTGGCGCCGTTCAGGCGGCCGGGGGTCCCCTCGTCGGGCCCGGCGGACCAGTTCACCGGATCGTTGCCGTAGGCCGTGGCCACAAGGCGCTGGAGCGACGGGCCCTGGCCGTCGGGGGCCAGCGGCCACGGCAGGGCGTCGTCATACTGAACGCGGTCGACGCGGACGTACGGCACCTCCATGCCGGGGTCGGGTTCGGCGGGCTTGTATAACTTGATGCTCTCGCCGGCGTTGTTGAGCAGGCCCGTGTAGGGGCCGAAGACCTGGACCTCGGCCGGCACGCCGTATTTGGCGCGGAACTCGGCGGGGTCGATGCCCACGAGCAGCAGGTACCCGCCGGCGGGAAGGGTCACGCCCTCCGGGAACGTGTACTCGACGGCGCCATCGACCCGCCAGGTGCTGACCGAGAGGTCGGCGTGCTCGAGCCACAGGGGCACGTCGTCGCCCGAGACGTTGACCAACTCGAAGAACTCGTCGCCCTCGTCGACCGGGTGATACATGATCTCGTTGATGACGATGGGGCCGACCAGCGGCAGGCTGTTGGGCCCGTCCTTGGTGGGGCCGGCCATGGCGACAAAGTCCACCCGGCCGGTGCTGCTCGTGTACCGGCCGATGGTGACGCCGCGGTCGGACGCGCCGAAGTCCTGGACCTCGCGGTAGCCGATGAGTTCGCCGGTCAGGTCGTCGACGGCGGTCAGGTACACCGCCTCGCCGAATTCGCTCAGGGCAAAGCCGTTGGCAATGACGCCGACGCCGAAGTGCTGGGTCTCGTTGAACGAAATGTAATGGCCGGCCTGGAGGACGGTGCCGGCGGGGACCTGGAACTTCTGGAGGTCGGCCCCCTCGTCGCTCAGCCACCAGCCGCCGATGGCGATGTCCGCCCCAGTCGCGTTATAGAGTTCAATCCAGTCCTCCAGCGCGGCGTCCTGATGGGCGAGGACCTCGTTGATGACCACCGAGCC
>DATKZB010000096.1:0-16074 GCA_035528235.1 Phycisphaerae bacterium | reverse complement strand
CTCCACCGTGAAACGCGCCGACCTCATCCTGGTCCTCGACGGAGGGCGGATCGTCCAGCAGGGCACGCACGACGAACTGGTGCGGCAGGAAGGCACCTACCGGGAGTTTGTCCGGATGCAGTGGCACTTGGGCGAGGACGACGCGGAGGACGTGTCGTGAGCCCCAGGCCCGCCGTCAACCCCGAACACGAACAGCCGAAACACCTGAGCCGCCCGGCCCTGAAGCGGCTGCTGGTGTGGCTGCGGCCGCACCGCCGGGCCATTGCCCTCAACGTCTCGTTGACGCTTGTCCTGACGGCTGTCGAACTGGCGGTGCCGCAACTGCTCCAGACTGCCATCGACGGCGTTGTCGGTGCGACGAAGGCCCTCGCGGTTGCGGCCGAGACCGAGAAGGCGGCCATCGTCGGGGGGGCGTGGGACCGCATCCTCGTGGTCACGGGCGTGTTCGTCGGCCTGTTCGGGCTTTCCCAGGTGGTCCGGTTCTTCGAGATTCGTCGGACAAGCACCTTCGCGCAGTGGTTCATGTACCAGATGCGCGGCAAGTACTTTGCCCACCTGCACCGGCTGAGCCCGGCGTTCTACGACAAGTGGAAGGCGGGCCAGTTGATCGCCCGCGGCACGAGCGACATGGATGCCCTTCAGGACGCCGTCTCGTGGGCGCCGAACCATATCACGGCGGCGGTCTTTCAACTTGTGGGCGTCGTCGCGGTGATGCTCTGGAAAGACTGGGTCCTGTTCCTGGCGGTGTTCCCGATTCTGCCGGTGCTGGTGCTGCTGACGCGGCGGTTCCGCGTCCGTGCGACCGAGGCGTGGCGGCAGGTGCGGGCCCAGACCGGCCGCCTGACGGCCAACGTGGCCGAGTCGATCGCCGGGGCGCGCGTCATCCAGGCATTCGCCCGAGAAGCCAAGAACATGGCGATCTTCTCGAACCTGACGAGCGACCTTTACACCACCCGCGTCGAGACCCAGCGCGTGCATAACCGGTACATGATCGGCATCGGCTCCCTGCGTCTCTACGCCACCGTGGTGGTCATCCTGATGGGCTCGTACCGCGTGTCGCGGGGCACGGCCACGCCGGGCGAGGTGGCGGCCTTCCTGGCCTACGCCGCCATGTTTTTCCGCCCCATCGATATGCTGAGCCACCTGTACAACCAGTTGCTGCATTCGCTGGCGGCCCTCGACCGGGTCATTGAGGTCCTCGACACCGAGCCCCAGATCGTCGACCGGCCCAGCGCCGTCAATCCCGCCGACTTCCAGGGGGCCGTGACGTTCGACCACGTCACGTTCGAGTACAAGGAGGGCGACCGGATTCTGCACGACGTCTCGTTCAGGGCCAGGCCGGGCGAGGTCATCGCCCTGGTGGGCCCGACCGGCGCCGGCAAGACGACCATGTGCCGCCTGATCTCCCGCTTCTACGAGACGCAGCAGGGCAGCGTCCGCATCGACGACTGGGACGTCAAGAACATCGCGCTCGACGCCCTCCACCGCCGCACCGGCATCGTGCTCCAGGAGAATTTCCTGTTCTCCGGCACCGTCATGGATAACATCCGCTACGGTCGGCCCAGTGCCACCGACGGCGAGGTCATCGAATGCGCCCGGCAGATCGGCAGCCACCGGGCCGTCGAGGCCCTGCCCAAGGGGTACCAGACCGAGGTCGGTGAACGCGGCGAGTCGCTCTCGGCCGGGCAGCGGCAACTCATCTGTTTCACCCGGGCGATGCTGGCCGACCCGCGCATCCTGATTCTCGACGAGGCGACCTCGTCCGTCGACACCCAGGCCGAACTCGAAATCCAGGATGCCCTGCGGCAGCTGACCGAGCGGCGGACGTGCTTCATCGTGGCCCACCGGCTCTCGACCGTCCACCGGGCCGACCGCGTGCTCGTCGTCGAAGACGGTCGCATTACCGAGGAGGGCCCCCACGCCGAACTCCTCGCGGCCGGGGGCCGATACGCAGCCATGTACAAGGAGTTTATCCGGGCGGAGTAGTCCTACAACGCAACTTCGCTACTTCATCCCGCCTGGCGGCCTTCCTAGGCCGCCAGGTACATGCGTCAGGCCCGATCGCGGCGGCCTGGGAAGGCCGCCGCGCGACAAGTTGCGTTGTAGGAGTAGCACGACAGTGCGGATAGCCGCGCGGCGCGGCAGGCGGACGGCCACAGGATGCCCGATGATCCCGATCGACTATCACATGCACTCGACGCACAGCGCCGACGGCAAAGCGCCGATGCTCGAGATGTGCGAGGCCGCGCTGGCCCGCGGACTGGCAGAGATCGCCTTCACGGAGCACCTCGACTTCGACCGCGACGATCCCGCCTACGGGTACCTCGACTACGAGGCGTACTCGGCGTCGATTGCCGAGGTGCAGGCGGCCTACGCCGGGCGGCTGGTGATCCGCAAGGGCCTGGAGTTTGATTTTCGCCGCGCGTACGGCACCGAGGTCGGCGAGGTCCTGGCCGCCTGGGAGTTCGATTATCTCATCGGCTCGGTCCACTCGGCGGCCGGGCACCCCATCTTCCGCCTGCCGCGGGAGGCCCCGCCCGACCTCGACATGCGGAACCTGCTGGCCGAATACTTCGCCGAGGTCGAGGCCCTGGCCACGTCGGGCTGGTGCCACGTCATCGGGCACTTCGATTACGTCTTCAAGCAACTGCCCGACCGCGTCGGCCCCCTGCGCGACGCGTGGTACTGGCAGCGGGTGGAGGACATCCTGGCGTGCTGCGTGGCCGGCGGCGTGGCCATCGAGGTCAACACGCACCACATCCTGGACCGCGGGCTGGGCCTGGCGGCCGACGTCGAAATCCTCCGCCGGTACCGCGCCCTGGGCGGCCACCTCGTCACGGTCGGGGCCGACGCCCACCGACCGACCGACGTGGCTCACGCCTTCGCTCAGGCCGAGGCCGCCTTGCGCGAGGCCGGGTTCCTTGAGGTCACCGGCTACCGGCAGGGCCGGCCGTACGCGGTCGCCCTTCGGGCGTAGCCCGCCGCGCGTTCCGAGGCGACTGGAGCAGTTCAACATTGCGTGTTCGCGCGGCGGGTCCCCGCACCCGCCGCGCTCGAGGTCCGACTGCGGGTCAGCGCGGTGGGTACGGGGACCCACCGCGCACAAGCAGTGGCGCCAATACGCGATCTTGAGCCGCTCTAGGGGTCGTCGATGTGGACGGCCAGGACGTCGAGTTCGGCGCACGCGGCGGCCGTGCCCAGGACCTCGGCCACACTGGGGTGTGTGCGGCCGTCGTCGCCGTTGATGAGTTCCTTGATGTAGGTTCCCGCCCGGGCGCGGACCACCAGTTCAACGTCGCGTGGCCCGAGGCGTTTCCACTCGAGCGAACAGACGCGGCGGCGGCGGACGCGGTCCGCCCGGCGCCTGAGGACGCGCTGCGGCGTTCGCTGGGCAATCGTGCCCACGAGTTCCGCCAGACGGGCCAACTGCGCCTCGTCCGCATCCTCGGCCAGGCGCACGAGGGCGCGGTACGTCTTCTCGGGCCGCGCGCTCTTGAGCCGCGCGACTTCCGGCCGCCGGCACGGCTCCAGGCCCGTCACCTCGACCTGGCCGGACCGGTTGATGGTCTGCGCCAGGGCCGCCCAGTCGAGGAAGCGGCGCCGGGGCCGGGCGACCTCCAGAACGAACGGCCGCTCGCCCAGGCACCGGACGTCGGTGTCCTCGCGTCCGCAGCCGTGGAAGACGTGATCTCGGCCTTCGGTCGCCGCGAGGATGGGGTCGCCGATGATCTGCTGGACGCTCGTGGGCCAGGACCGCCATCGGCACTGCGGAATGCCGCGCACGAGTTTGCGGTACCGGCTGCGGACGAGGAGCGGTTCGATGCGCAGGGTCACCTTGCCCGTGGCATGGTGGGCGACGACCCAGACGTCGGGGTGGACGAGGTCGATGTCGTGGCCGGTGGCCTTGTACAGGGCGATGCCGAGCCGGCGGTTGAAGGCCTGCTTGTACGGTTCGGCGAGGTCGCCGCCGGCGCGGTCCCACAGGGCCGCTTCGCGCTGGGCCACGGCGGGGTCGGCGTGCGACGAGGCGGCGAACGTGGCGAACTCCCACCCCGCCAAGGCCTGCCTGGCGCGAACGAGCCACTCGTCGACGGCGTCAAACAGGTTATGGCAGAGGGCACACGTTTCGGTCGGCGGCGGTGCGCCAAGGGCTTGGCGGATGGTGCGCCCCCGTTGCTCGTTTGCGAGGCCGGTATCGACCTCGGCGAAGAGCCGACCCAGGCAGGCATCGCACAGGGGGCCCGTGGCGACGGCCGCACGGGCCCGGGCCCGGAGGTCGTCCTGGGCCATGGCGTCGGCCAATCGGGTTTTCCGCCATGCGCGTTCGGGCATGTGAACCGTAATACTAGTGATCCCCCGGTTACCGGGAGGGGGGCCGAACTTCGGGATTGTGGCCGCTTGCCACGCCTCACGGAAAACGATATCATACCGTTTTGGGCTGGGGTCTGCCCACAGAAACGCTAATGGTCAACCTACACTCAAACCGGAGCCGGGCTGCCCAGGGCGACCTGCCGCGCGAGGTCATGTACCGCGACTGGCTCGGTATCAAGAACCCGGCGCCCTCGTACTACGGCCTGCTGGGCCTGCCGGAACTCGAGAGCGACGAGACAGCCGTCCTGCACGCCGGACGCCACGTCAAACGCAAACTCCGGGCCTACCAGATCGGCCTCTACCGCAAGCAGGCGCTCGAATTGCTGGCCGAGGTCGGCCAAGCCGTGTCGGTCCTGACGAACGCCGAGAAGAAACGGGCCTACGACGGCAAACTGATGGCCCAATGGCGTGCGGCTGTCGAGGAACTGTACCAGACCCACTGTGATGGCGCGGCCAAGGAGGCGGCCGTCCTGGAGGCCTTTCTGACGGCGTGCCAGTTGCGAGGCGTTCCGGTTACCCGCCTGATGCCGTATTTCATGCAGCGGCTGACGAAACGGGCCGGCGGCTGGCCGCCGCAGGGCGAGCACGGAGTGCCCCTGCCCATCAGTCTCTGGATTTACCGCGACCTGGTGGTGTTGGGCCAGTGTCTGCGCGTCGGCGCGCTGGAGAAGCGGATCGAGGCCGTCAAGCAGATCCAGAAACTCCTGGCCATCCCGGAAGGGCTGGCCCGCCTGGTGGCCGAGGAGGTCAGCCAGGCCCAGCACGTGTTCTCTCGGGCCCGGATTGTCACCCAGGCCAAGACGGACGCCGAGGCCGTTCTACTGAGACTCGGCCGACGCATCCGTCGCTGGGGCGGCGACGTGGGCAAAGGCAAAGTGCTGGCCGCCGTCGCCAGGCTCCTGGGCAAGCACAAGGCCGACCTGGACCGCGCGCTGGCCCGGATGGACGAGGCGCCGGTCGACCTGTCGGCCGGCCAGACGGCCTCGCTGGCGGCACGGCGTGCGCGCCGGCGACTCCAGAAGGTCGGCCGGGGGGCGGGGTCGGTGCCGGCATGGGTCGGCGACTGGATTGCCGCCCGGCCGCAGCTCCTGGTGGCCCTGGCTGTTGCGACCGGCGTGCTGGCGCTGGTCGTGGCCTTTCTGGTGCTGGCCGGGATTGTGCAACCGTGGCAGCCGGACACTCCGGCCCCCGATGCGGGGGATCCCCAGCGGGTCGGCATCCAGGCGGCGACGGTCCGGCCGCAGCCCCCCGTCGGCCCGCCGTCCCCGCGCGTGCCGACGATCGAGGAATCGCCACCCGACTGGCTGGCTGAATTCAGGAAGAAGTATCCGGCCGGGAAGGGTCCGCCCCCGCCGGTGGAGCCGAGGTCTCCGTCCAACGTGAAGTTCTTCGGCGTCCGGGGAGACAAACGCGAGCCCGGCGCCCCTGTCGAGGTGCCGAACGGCCCGTCTTCGCCCCCCGGGCCGGCACCGAAGGCGCCTGCCCCGAAGGGATAAGGGGTGCCGCGGTCCGCTGGCGAGGATGTCGCGGGCCTGCCTGCCGAGCCTCCCCAGCCTACCTCTTTTTCGGCATGTGTGGCTTCAGGGCGGCCATTCGGCGGGAGACGTTTCGGAAGACGGGGTTCTTCGCTTCGGGAACGTACTTCAGGATCGTTTTGTACGTTGCCCAGGCCTGCTGGTATTCGCCGGCCTTCTCGAAGACGATGGCCTGCGTGTACAGGTTGTGGACCTTGTCGATGAGCCTGTCGAGCGCCGTCAGGCGGATCTTGTTCTCGTTGGAGTCGGGCAGGAACGTCATGCCGTAGTACGCCAGCGCCCTCTGGAACAGCCGGACCGAGTCGAACAGGCATTGCTCCTTGCCGGGCATGTCGCACACGAGGTACTGCTCGATGGCCTTCTTCTTGTCGCGCTCGGCCAGGCCGCGGTTCTTCTGATCGATGACGTAGAGGTGTCCCTTCGGGGCCTGGGATGGTTCAAGATACTGAACATCGATGGCCTGGCGAATGCCCGGCACGTGGACGGCCTTGCCCGAGGAGATGTCCTCGTTGGAGACGAGCCGCGGCTCGCCCAACTCGTTCTCGCACCAGATGCCCTCCGGGCCGGCCCGTGCGATCCGCAGGGGCTTGGCCCCCGGGGCCGGGATGATCATCTCGTCGAGCCCCAGCCTCGGGATTCCGCCTCTTTGCGTCATCGTCGGGCAGCCGCCGAAGCCCAGGATGGCGGCCATGATCAGCATCAATCCCAGGTAGGCGCCCAGGCCGATAAACAGGCCCTTGCGCCGCTTGAAGAGCGAGGCCTGCTCCTGGGGCACTTCGGCCACTTCTTCCTCGGCCGCGTCCGCCTCGTCGCCGATGCTGCGGGCCCGGAACTGCGGACGCCCGCCCGCGAGTTTGGGCAGTTCCTCGACGACGAACTCCAGCCGCGTCTTGGCACCGATGCGGATCTCGTTGCCGTCGGCAAGGATCGCCTCCTCGACGGGCTTCTTCTTGAGGCGTGTCCCGTTGCTGCTCATGTTGACGATGGCCCACGCATCGCCGCGGCGTTCGATGCGGCAGTGCTGCCGCGAGATGGCCGTCTCCGCCAGGACGACGTCGCAGGAGGCGTCGCGGCCGATGGTGGTGGTGGCGGGGGCGATACGGAACGTCTGCCCCTTTTCGGGTCCCGCCACGCAGGTCAGGTGGGCCCGGGCGCCCGTCGACGATACCCGGACCGTCGGCCGGCGGCTGGGCAGGTTATCCGCGTCGTTTTTCTCGGTGGCCATGGAGTCGCTCCGCCACGGTTATACGCTCGGGGCCGGGTGCGGCGCCGGGCCAAATGCCCCCGGGGTCGCGAGTCCGGCACGCGGCGACCCACAGCCACAGGCCGCCGCGCAGTCCGGAAACGCCCATCCTATCCGATGGCGGCCGAACCGTCAACCACTCTTCACCGCACGCAGGCTTGACAAGCGGCCCGCCCGGCCTAGAATGGCTGGAATTGCGGGTCAGGACGAGGCGAGCGTATGGCAGGAACCCCGACAGCCCCCGAGGAGCGAACGGTCGGCATCGACCTCGGGACCACCCTGTCGAAACTCGCCTGCGTCGACAAGTCCGGCCGGCCCGTCCTCGTGCCGAACGCCGAGGGCGAACTCCTGACCCCCTCGGTCGTCGTCTTCACCAAGACAGGCGTCCTCGTCGGCCGCGATGCCCGCCGCGAGGCCCTCGCCAACCCCGGCCGGGCCGTCCTCAACGTCAAACGCCAGATGGGCAACCCCAAGTGGCGGTTCAAGGTCGACGGCGAGACGTACACCCCCGAGGCCATCTCGGCCCTCATCCTCCGGAAGGTCAAGCAGGACGCCGAGATGCACATCGGCCCCATCCGCCGGGCCGTCATCACCGTGCCCGCCTACTTCGACGACGCCCGCCGCAAGGCCACCGAGGACGCCGGCGCCATCGCCGGTATCGACGTCCTCGACATCGTCAACGAGCCCACCGCCAGCGCCTTGGCGTACGGGTTGGCGACGCCTGTCGAGGACGGCGTCTACCTGGTCTACGACCTCGGCGGTGGCACGTTCGACGTCACCGTCATCGAGAAAAAGGGGGATGAGTTCATCACCCTGGCCACCGACGGCGACGTGGAACTGGGTGGCAAGGACTGGGACGAACGGCTCGTCAACCATCTGGCCGAACGGTTCCGCAAGGAGTTCAGCGACGACCCGCGCGAGAACCCCCAGGCCCTCTCGTACCTGTGGATCAGCGCCGAGGAGGCCAAGAAGACCCTCAGCCGGCGCGACAAGACCAACGTCCCCGTCAGTTACAAGGGCCACTGGGGCAACTACGAGGCCACCCGCGAGGAGTTCGAGTCCATGACCGAGGACCTCCTGGCCGTCACCCAACTGACGACCGAGATGGTCCTCGAAGAGGCCGGCCTCACCTGGGAAGGCGTCCGGAAGGTCATTCCGACCGGCGGCTCGACCCGCATGCCGATGGTCGAGAGGCTTCTGGCCCGGATGAGCGGCAAGGAGATCCGGGCCGAGGTCCCGCTCGACGAGTCGGTGGCCTTCGGCGCCGCCATCCACGCCGCCATCTGCGTCCTGCACGGCGACCAGCGGATGCACGAACTCGGGGCCGAGGCCGCCGAACGCCTCGGTAAGATCCGGACCACCGACGTCGCCGCCCACGCTCTGGGCCTCATCATCAAGGACGCCCGCACGCTGGAGTACCGCAACGACGTCCTCATCCCCAAGAACAGCCGCCTGCCGGTCAGCGTCATGAAAACCTACCAGACGTCCTACGAGGGGCAGCAGAAGATCATCCTCCAGGTCGTCCAGGGCGACGCCCCCACCCCCGAGGCCAACATCGTCATCGGCGCGGCCGAGGTCACCGGCCTGCCGCCCGGCCGCCCGGCCGGCAGCCTGGTCCGCGTCACGTATTCCTACGACCGCAAGGGACGCATCCACCTGACGGCCGAGGACCAGGAGGCCGGGACCGTCGTGGCCACCGAGATCACCCGCCAGGCGGGCCTGAAGGCCGAAGAACTGGCCGCAGAGGCCCGCCGCCTCAGCCTCAAGAGCGTCGAGTAGCCTGCCCCCGTCCCCCCGAAGGCCGTTTTCGGCCCTCCCAGGGCGGCCGAATATCCCCGCAAGACCGTTGTAGCGATTCGGGCCCTTTCGGCGTATAATAAGGTAGCGTTTATGCGTGTTGGAAGGGTTGGGCTGCGCCATGATTGCCCCGGAAGCCAAGAAACCCGAAGCCCGTACGGAGGTCCGTCTCGAGGACATCTTCGAGAAGACGATCTATCACTTTCTGGAGCCGGTCGGCGAGTTTCTGCGCGACCCGACGGTCACCGAGGTCATGATTAACGGGCCGGACGAGGTCTACATCGAGCGCAAGGGCCGGCTGTCGCTGACCGAGGCCCGGTTCCCCAGCGAGGGGGCCCTGATGGCGGCCGTCCGCAACATGCTCCAGTTCGTGGGCAAACGCATCAACCGCGACATCCCCATGATGGACGCCCGGCTGCCCGACGGGTCCCGCGTGCACGTGGCCATGCACCCGTGCTCGCGCCGGGGCACGGTCGTTACGATCCGCAAATTCGCCCGCGAGGCGTTCGACATGGATTTCCTGGTCCGGACGGGGTGCCTGACGCCCATGAGCCGCGACTTTCTTCAACTGTGCACGATCACCGAGAAGAACATGCTGCTCAGCGGCGGGACGTCGAGTGGCAAGACGAGCCTCCTGAACGTCCTGTCGGAGTACGTTCCCAGCGACCGCCGCATCGTCGTCATCGAGGAGTCGGGCGAACTGCAACTCAAACAGCCGCACGTCATTACCCTGGAATCGCGGTCGCCCGACCGGTACGGCCGGGGCGAGGTGACCATCCGCGAGCTCTTCAGGAACAGCCTCCGGATGCGGCCGGACCGGGTGATCGTGGGCGAGTGTCGCGGCGGCGAGGCGCTGGACATGATCCAGGCCATGACGAGCGGCCATGCGGGGTCCATGACGACCCTGCACGCCGATTCGGCCCCCGACGCGCTGAACCGCCTCGAAACGATGGCCCTGATGAGCAACGTGGACATTCCGCTGCCGGCCTTGCGGGCCCAGGTGGCCTCGGCCATCCACGTCATCATCCAGATGATGCGGTTTTCCGACGGGTCCCGCCGCGTGGTGCAGATTGCCCAGGTCTTGCCCCTGGACACCCGCGGCCAGTACCAGGTGGAAGACCTCTTCGTGCTGCGCCTGCCGCCGGGCGTGCGGGAACTGGCAAAGGCTTCGCTGGAGTGGACCGGGGCCAAACTCGTCTTCCGCGACGAGGTGCCCGTGCAGAGCGAGATACCGAACTTGCCAAGCCTCGAACCCCTGGTGGCCGATAAGTAGGAAATGGCAGGTAGGAACGGTCTATGAGCGTGTTCAACAGGCAACGGTGGCAGGGCGTACGCCGCAGGGTCAGCGGCTGCGCCGAGGCGCTGGTCCGGTTCCATCGGGACGAGCGCGGCGACATGCTGGAGTACGCGTTGGTGTTTGTGGCCATCGCCGTGCCGCTGATGGCGTTGTTCTACAGGCTGTTCTATGCGTTGTCGGAGTACTTCGGGATGGTCGCGTTCTACGTAACGTGGCCGTTCATCTAGGGGTCGAACCAAGCGAAGCCGAGTGAAGGAGGAGCAGACGATGAGGTACCTGATTCGGAGTCTGGAACGGCTGCACCGGGACGAGCGCGGTGCCGAGGGGCTCGAGAAACTCCTCATCATCGCCGCCGTCGTCCTGCCCTTGCTGGGCCTGTTGATCATTTTCCGCGATCGCATCAAGGACTGGGTGATCGAGATCTGGGAGTCTGCCAAGGGCCAGGCCGACGAGGACCAGGGCGACTACTTCGGCGGAACCATCCAGTAGTCGTCACCGGCTGCGAGGTCGCGACACGTGTGCCCGTGCCGGCGCACTGGGCAGCAGGCCGGCAGGCCGCGGGAACGCTTCGCCCCCGGCACAGGCGTTGAGGCTTCCTTGAGGCGGGCCGGCAGACAGGTGGACGCCGGCCCGACGAGGAACGGGGAGGGCCGGTGAACTGGGAACGGCTTTCGGTCTGGGATGGGTTGTCCATTGTGGGTCTGGCGGTGGTGCTGATCGTGGCCGCCGTAAGTGACCTGCGGCGGGGGAAGGTGTTTAACTGGCTGACCTACCCCGCCATCGGCGTCGGTTTGGCGCTGGGGGCCGCCCGGGGTGCCACCGGCGGTGAAGCCTGGGACGGTCTGATCGACCACGTCCTGGGCTTCGGTTTCGGGTTTGGCGTCCTGTTCATCGCGTACCTGTTCGGCGGAATGGGCGGCGGCGACGTGAAACTGATGGCCGCCGTCGGAGCGTTCCTGGGTTGGCACCGCGGCGGCGACTACCCGGCCCTGCACGCGGTGTTTTATTCATTCCTGGCGGCAGCGGCCGTGGGATTGATCCTGATGATCTGGCGGGGCGACACGCAGAGGGTCCTGCGGAAGTTGTGGCTGGCCGTCCGCATCCTCCCGCTGCCGGGCGCCAAGATGCGCGATGCCGTCCCGGCCGATACGTTCCGCGTCCCGTTCGGTTTTGCGGTGTGCGTGGGGACGCTGTGGTTCCTGGCGGAGGACCTGATCGGCGGTTCGCTCTGGGATGGCGCGGGGCGCCTCCTCGGTGTCTGAGACGCCCGGGCGAGTCGGAGGCCAAGGAAAGCCGATGAAAGCCACAGGAAAACGAGAGTTGGCGGTGCTGGCGGCGGCCAGCGCGCTGGCGATGGTCGGCATCGTCGCCCTGGTGGTCAAGGCGGCCAGCCGGGCGCCGCAATGGTTGACTGCGGCGGCCGCGAGCCCGTTGGCCGTCCGCTGCGCGGTCCTGATGGCAGGCGGCGTGCTGGTGCTGGGGCTGCTGGTGGCGCTGCTGGTCCGCGTGCGGCCGCGCCTCGTGGCCTCGCGGCGGGGCCTCCACGTGGACCAGGGCGGCACGGCGGCCATCGAGATGGCGTTCGTCTTTCCGCTGGGGCTGATGATCTTCCTGACGGTCACGCAGGCGGCCCTGCTGTTCAACGCCAACATGGTCGTCCACTACGCGGCGTTCGCCGCGGCCCGGATGGCGACGGTGGTGGTGCCGATGGAGATCAACGACGAGTCGCGGAACCTGGTCTATTCGCCGGACCAGGGCATCTCCCAGAAGCGCGAGATGATCCGCCGCGCCGCCGTCCTGGCGCTGGTGCCCATCAGCGCGTCGCTGGAGACGACGGGCGCGGGCATCGGCGATGATTTCCTGCCCGGCGCCGAGGACATGGTGGTGGCCCAGACGCGGCAGGTGATGGGCTTGAGCGAGAGCGGCGAGACGCCGGGGTGGCTTCGCCGTGTCGCGGCGCAGTACGCCTACGCCGACGGGATGTGCACCAGACTGGGCGGCGGCGCGTCGGGCGGAAGTAGCGGATCGTCCGGCGGGTCGATGCCGATTACCATGATCGAACTCGCACCCCCCGACCACTGGCAGGACGGCAACCCCGACCCCGACTGCCCCTACCGCCACCATCGCCGCGACGAGTGGACCCAGTGGGGATGGGACTACGAGCCGTACTGCCCCTTCTGCCACCGCGACCTGCCCATCTGGGACTACTGGTATTGGGAGATGCTGGACGTCAAACTGACGTACCAGTTTCTGCTCGAAGTGCCCTATGCCTCGCGGTTCTTGGGCGATGAGATTACGGTCGAGGGCCTTGAGGGCAGAAACTTCGCCGCCCAGATTCGGGTCGTGGGCAGCCTCTCGAACGAGGGCGGGCCGGAACTGCGGCCGTCGGGCTGAGCCCCCGCCACGGCCGATGCATGCGTGGAATAGAGTGAGCACCGACACGGGAGACACCAACCGCGATGCCTGAGAAGCCTTTTGCGGGTTCCCTGAAGCCCGGCGCCAAACTCGGTAAGTACGAGGTTCGCGAGCAACTCGCTACCGGGGGAATGGCCATCATTTACAGGGCGTACGACCCCTCGCTCGACCGGTACGTGGCCATCAAGCAGATCGCGCCGCACCTGGCGCAGGACGAGCGGTTCCTCGAACGGTTCCGCACCGAGGCCCAGACGCTGGCCAAACTCTCGTCGTCGCAGGCCAACATCGTCAACGTCCACGAACTCATCCAGCAGGAAGGGCAACTGTACCTGGTGATGGAGTGCGTCGAGGGGACGACGCTGAGGGTGCTGATGGACCGTGGCCCCGTGCCGCTCCAGACGAGCCTGGGGGTGCTGCTCTCGACGGCCCTGGGCCTGAAGGCGATGCACTCCCGGGGCATCGTCCACCGCGACCTGTCGCCGTCCAATATCATGATGGCCAAGGACGGGGCCCTCAAGATCACCGATTTCGGCCTCATCGGGCACTCGGGCGGCAAGACCAGTCTGCCGATGGGCACGACCAAGTACATGGCGCCCGAGATGTTCACCGGCGTGCCGGTCGATGCCCGGGCCGACCTGTACAGCCTCGGTATGATTGCCTACGAGATGCTCGTCGGGCCGGAGAAGTTCGCCGAGGCGTTCCGCGACGTCCTGCGCGACGAGCGGGCCCAGCAGGTCCGCTGGATGCACTGGCACTCGAATCCGGCGCTGAAGCCGCCCGCGCTGCGGGACCTCCAGCCGGGCGTTCCGCCGCTGGTCGCCAAGATCGTCGAACGCATGATGGAGAAGGACCCGTCGCGGCGGTTCGCCTCGTCCGAGCAGATCATCAAGTGGCTCAGGCGAATCTTCGTCATGCACGTCCAGGGCAAGAGCATCTCGGTCACCGATTCGGAGTCGCTCGAAAAGGAGATCGAGGCCGATGCGGCGGGCGTGGCGTCGCCGACGGTCCGGCCGGCCGGCTCGCCGAAGGCCGGACAGGCCGGCGAGGTCGCCCGGCCCGGTGCCGGGCCACCCGCCGAGAGCGGCGAGAAGACCGCGGCGCTTCCCGTGGCGAAGTGGACGTGGAAACGGGCCGTCTTCTGGGCCGCCGTCATCGGCGGGCCGCTCATCCTGGCCGCCGCCGGCCTCATAATCTGGAACCACTACGAGACCGCCGAACTCGAGGGCGAGGCCCGGGCGATGCTGGCGGAGGCCCACGACCTCTGGAACCGGAGCGAGTGGACCCTTGCCGCACAGAAGTTCACGGATATCTCGCGGACCGAGAGGTTCCGCAAACTCAAGTCCATGATGGTGACCGCCAAGCAGTATGAGATGATGGCGCGGGCCGAGGACGCGCTGGAGAAGAAGGAGTGGAAGAAGGCCGACACCAATGCCAACATCGCCGCCCAGGACTTCGGCGTCTCGCCCACCTGGGTAACCGACTTCAAGCACCGCTTCAACAAGGAGCAGGACAAAGACCAGGTCATGAAGGAGGTGGAACTGGCGGCCAAGGCCGGCAGCTACGAGCAGGCCATCACGCTGCTGACCGACCTCCAGGCCAAGTACGCCGAACTCGACCTCAACGACCTCATCGCCGAGTACCGCGAGAAGCGGGACATGGGTGAATACAACCGCCTCGTCGACGAGGGCAAGGAGCACTTCAAGCGGACGAACCTCGACGCCGCCCTGGTGGCGTTCGAGGCCGCCAAGAAAATCCGACCCGGGTCCGAGGTCGACGGTCTCCTGAAGATGGTCGAGGTCGAGAAAGACTACATCAAACTCCTGAAACTCGCGCAGAAGGCCGCGGCCGACGGCAAGTGGGCCGACGCCCGCACCTTCTACGCCGAGATCATGAAACTCAAGCCCTCCGAGGCCGTCCGGACCGCCATGAACAACGCCGCCGCCGAGGAACTGGCCGCCCAGGCGCGGACCCTGGAAAAGAACGGCCTCCTCAAAGAGGCCATTGAAATCTGGACCAAGGTCATCGGCCTCAATCCGAACCACGGCGACGCCCTGGCCGCCCTGAAGCGCGCCGGCCGGCAGCAGCAACTCGACAGTTACATGAAGGCCGGCAAGACCGCCATGGGGCAGGCCGAGTGGGACCAGGCCGTCAACAGTTACCAGGAGGCCCTCAAACTCCTCGACCCCAGCGAAACCGACCTGAAGACCAAGATCGAGGCCCAGATTAACGAGGCCCGGTACCAGAAGGCCATGGCGCTGGCCGCCGACGCCCTGAAGCAGAAGAGTTTCGGCGAGGCCGAACGCCTTGCCACCGAGGCCCGGGGCTACAAAGACTCCAGCGAGGTCAACGCCCTCATCGAGCGGATCAACACGAGCCGCCAGTACTACACCCACCTGGACCTGGGCAAGGAGTTGCTGAGGCAAATCAACTACGTCAAGGCCCTCGAGTCCTTCCAAAGGGCCCAGAAGGTGATGGATACCGAGGAAGTGCGGGATCTGATCGTCGAGGCGAACTACCGCCGCTACCTCGGCCAGGGCAAGTCGTACCTGAAGGACATGCAACTGGACCAGGCCCGGTCGGTCCTCATGATTGCCCAGCGCGCCAAGGATACCATCGAGGTCCAGGCGGTTCTTCAGCAGGTCGAACTGCTGATTGCCGATCGGGACAAGAAGAAGAAGGATTGAGGTGACCCATGCTCGGCTCATGCCCACGGGCGCGAGGGTCGGCGCTGCGGCGCGGCGCGGCCCCGTTTGGCCGGCTCCATCGATGTGAGTGCGGCCAGGCGATTTATGTGGTGGTCCTGTTCTTCTTCCTGCTGGCGGGCCTTCTGTTCCTGATTCTGAACAGCGGCGAGAAACTCAACCACAAGGTCCAGATGCAGAGCGCCGCCGACGCCGTGGCCGCCGGGGGCGCCGCCTGGTATGCCCGGGGCCTGAACGTCATCGCCATGTGCAACGTGGCCGAGACGCAACTGCTGAGCCTCATCGTCCTGCTGGATACGTTGGAGACGGTGACGCCCCCTGCGGCCGAGTGCATCGACGATCTTCTGCAGAACCTCGGCTCCTCGAAGGCCGGGCGCGATATTCCGGTGGACGTGAAACTGGCAGACCCCGACGCGAAGGACGATCCGCCCAGCAAATCCATGTTCCTGGTGGTAGGCAACGCCACCTCCGAGCAGAAGTTCATCGGGAAACTGGCCGACATCGTCGCCGCCGTCAACTGGCCCGAGTACCTTCAGTACGACAACGGCGTCCTCTGGGAATGCACGAAACTGATGGACGGGTTCATGCACGCCATGCGCGAGGTCACGCCCCTGGCGGCGCAGCGTGAGGCCATCGACATCGCCGACGAAAACGGCGCCGAGTTCGGGTTCCTCCTGCCGCTGTGGCCGGCGTTGCCGGTGCGCGACGGCACGT
>DATKZB010000095.1:0-3694 GCA_035528235.1 Phycisphaerae bacterium | reverse complement strand
AGCAAGACGGTTGTTGCCCGTGGAAGAGCTTAAGGCTTGACCTGTCGCGGATTTGGCGACTCACCTTTCCGCTTTCTCGTCAATCCCGTCCTACTTCCGCAGCGATTGCCCACGTTATCACGTGCATCGTGGCAGCCGTAGCGGGCAACCGTCTGACGTAGCTTACGAGGGCGCCCCGTGGAGAAGACCGAGGGGCGCATGGCGAACGCAGCCGCCCGCATTGGCGGGGGCCGTTCGCGAAGAGGCGCGCGGCGAAGCCGCCCCCCTGGGGCGCCGCCCGCGGCGCCAGTCCCTGGTCGCTCCGGAGCCACAGGCTCGCGGGCACCCTTGAGGAGAGGTTCTTCGTTTGACATCCTACCCCGAAGTCTCACGTTTTTCTGACTGTCCGTTTTCCGACAGTGTCCACCACGACCTTGCCGCCGCCGGCTACGAGACCCCCACGCCTGTCCAGGCGCGGTGCCTGCTTCCTGGCCTGGACGGCAAGGACATCATCGGCCTGGCCCAGACCGGCACGGGCAAGACGGCGGCGTTTGCGCTGCCGCTTATCCACCGGCTGACCGGGCGAATGGAACTGGGCGCGCTGGTGCTGGCCCCGACCCGCGAACTCGTGCAGCAGATCGTCGCCATGTTCAATATGCTCGGCCGATCGAGCGGCACCCGGGTGGCCGCCATCGTGGGCGGCATCAAGATCGAGAAAGACTGGAAGGCCCTGCGATCGTGGCCCAACGTCGTCGTCGCCACGCCGGGACGCCTGCTCGACCATCTGGAACAGGGCACGATTTCCCTCAAGGAGGTCGAGGTCCTGGTGGTGGACGAGGCCGACCGGATGCACGACATGGGGTTCATCCCCCAGATTCGCCGCATCATTGCCGCGCTGCCTACCGACCGCCAGACCATGATGTTCACGGCCACCATGCCGGCGGACGTCGAACAGATCGCCCGCCGCAACATGCGCAACGCCATCAAGATCCTGGTCGGCCCCGCGTCGCACCCGGTCGAACGGGCCGAGCAGACGCTCTATCACCTGGACGAGACCGAGAAGGTGCGGCTACTGCAAGGCCTGCTGCGGAAGGAACGAGGCCGCGTGCTGGTGTTCGTCCGGACGAAGCGCGGCGTGGACCGGCTGGCCCGACGTGTAGGCAACACCCACCGGCAGCCGGTGGTCCGCCTGCATGGCGACCGCCTGCAAAACCAGCGCGACGACGCCATGACGGGCTTCCGCGAGGGCCGGTACCGCGTCCTCATCGCGACCGACATCGCGGCGCGCGGCCTGGACGTGGCCGACATCGAGCACGTCATCAACTACGATTTCCCGCGGACGGCGGAGGACTACGTCCACCGCATCGGCCGCACGGCCCGGCTGGCTGCCACCGGCCGGGCGACGAGTTTCGTCACGCCCAAGGACCGCGGCGTGGTCCGCGAGCTCGAACGGCTCGTCGGCACGAAAGTTACCCTGACGCCCGCGCCGGGAAGCACACTGCCCATGAACGCGGAACCCGCGGCCAGCGGGCGTGGGCGCGGCCGTTCGCGCGGTGCGTCGGTGCCTGTTTCATCCAGAGCCGGATCCGGTACCGGCGCAGCCAAGAAACGTAGCCGCCGTGGCGGAAGCCGCGGGGGCACGGGGCGGGCGCCCGAGGCCAAGACGGTCGCCAAGGCGACTCCAGCGGCCGGGCATGCCTCTGTGCCACAGGCGGCTCAGGACGCCTCGCGGGGCGGCTCCGGCGGCAATGGCGACCGCAAACGCCGACGCCGCAGGCGCAGCAAACCGTCCTCGCCAGGTGGCCCCACGCACGGGGCGCCGAAAGAGGCCCAGGGCGAATCCAGGGCCGCGGTGGCCGGTGAACGCGACTCCGCGGCTCGGGCCGGCGGTCATCCGAAGCGCGATGAGGAGAAGGGGCGGCCATCGGACGGCGCATCGCCGCCCATCTCGGAATTCGCGTGGCAGATGGCGGACTGAGGGCCGGCTCGGGCGGTTGTTTCCCACCTTCCGGCAGCCCCGCGTGGCCGGGATTATATGCTTTAGGAAAACGCCCTTCCTCCAGGGGGGCCAAAAGTGCCCTTCTGGACGGTCTGAACTCCGTTTTCGGCGCGCCAGGTCCGATTCACCCCCGTTGTGGTAAGATAGGCAAGGCGAAACGCGCGGTTTTTGATCGCTTTTTTTGATTTTTGATCCGAATGCGCCGGAATCGCGCGTTTTCGATGCCGTTTTGGCCACAAATGGACTGGTCTCAATATGCACTAAAGCATACCAAGTCTGTCGACCGCGGCGTGCCGGGGTCTACGGACTGACGCATGCCGAGTCCCGGGCACGATCCGGCGCTGGGTGCCTGAAACATGGTCACCCTGCGGGATGACCATGCCACCCGCCTCGCGATGGCACCGCTCCCTTACGGTCGCGGCTCGGATCACGGCGCTGCCGGTCGGGGCTCGGGATTGACGGGCTACCCGCCCCCGCGTTTTGGCGTGGCCAATGGCCTGGACACGGGTTAGTATAGTGTAGCAGACTTGGGGAACGGAGGCCGCATATGAAACGTCGTGATTTTCTGAAGCAGACGAGCCTGGCCGGCGCGGCCGCGCTGGCCGCGGGGACGGGAAGCGCCGCGGCGGGCGAGGCCGCACCCAAACCCATGCCCACGATTAAACTGGGGCCGCTGGAGGTCTCGCGGCTCATCCTGGGGTCGAACCCCTTCTGGGGGTACTCGCACCAGTCGGGCGACCGCGACCGCGAGATGCGCGAGTACCACACCGACGAGATCATCGCCAAGGTGCTCGACGAGGCGGCGGCCAACGGCATCACGGCCTTGGCCTCGCCGCCCGACAAGCGGTGGGTCGAACTGTACACCAAGTACCTGGCCGGCGGCGGGAAACTCAAGATCTGGATCGGCCAGTGCCACGGGCCGCCCGAGAAGATGGAAGAGGAGATCGACTTCGCCGTCAAGGGCGGGGCCAAGGCCATCTTTATCCAGGGGCACCGGACCGAGGTGGAGTTCGACAAGGGCAACTTCGACCGCCTCCGGGCCTGGGTCGATCGCATCAAGGCGGCGGGGCTGCCGGCGGGGTTGGCGGCGCACTATCCGCAGATCCACCTGGAGATCGAGAAACGCAAGTTCCCCACCGACTTCTATTACCAGTGTTTCTACAACGTGACCAAGAGCGGCGACTGGGGCGAGGGCGAACGCAAGGCCGCCGTCGAGACCATTCGCCGGATCGAGAAGCCCGTCGTGGCGTACAAGATTCTGGCCGCGGGACGGCTGCCGGCCCAGGCAGCCTTTGAGTACGCCTTCAAGCATCTGCGGCGTAAGGACGGCGTGTGCGTGGGCATCCACCGCGGCGAGGCCGTCGACCACATCCGCCAGAACGCCCTGTACACCGAACTGCTGACGTAGGGCGCAGGGGAGAAGCCGCCGGCCGGCCTTCCCGGGCGTGAGGCGTTCGGCGTTCAGGGGGTGTGACAAGAGTTTCTGGCACGGGTGGCATGCCCAGGCTGCCGTTGCCTGGGCATGCCACCCCCCAGCGGGGGGCTTGCCAGGAAGTCATGGCACACCCCGTTTAGGGGGTGTGGCAAGTTTTTCTGGCGCGCTGGTGTAGTTGTTGTTAGTCTTGCTTCCACAAGGACTTACGTTTTAAGGAGGCGAGATAAATGGGTAAGAACAAGCGGCTTACGGTGTCGGAGTTAAAGCGGGCGGTGGGACCG
>DATKZB010000094.1:0-3550 GCA_035528235.1 Phycisphaerae bacterium | reverse complement strand
CACGCAATTCACAGGGAGGTAAAGCCATGACAGAAGAGAACCGCAAGTGGCTGCCGGTCGCGCTGGCCGTCTTTGTGGTGATCGCCGGCGCAGGCATCGGCGGGTTCTTCGGCATGCTAGCCAGCTTCCTGTACGTGTACGGCCTGCCTGAGGCAGGTCCGGGCCCGGTGCACATCCTGGGGCCAATTCTCGGCGGCGTCAGCGGCGCGGGGGCGGGGCTTCTCTGGTCCCGGCTTATGGGCCGCCTCTCGCCCCAGGCGAGCGGGGCGCGCATCGTCCTTGTGGGCATCGGCTGGGGAATCGTTGTGGGGTCGCTTGCCACGATCTTCCTGCACTCGGGCCTAATGATTGCCGCCGGACTCTTGAATGGAAGTGCCTTCATAGCGGTGCCCGTCTTCGGTGTCCCGGCAGGCCTTGCCACAGGCCTCGTCTGCGGCTTCCTCAGATGGGGAGTTGTAACCTTGATGCGGCGCAAGGCGCAGGCCGAATCCGCGGCGACGCCGACCGACGGCGCCGCGATGGGGCAGTAAGAGGGGCCGGGATGGGTTTCCGCACCAAAGTCCAACTCGCCCGCCTGTTCGCCCGCCTCGTGGGCCGGTTGCCCGCAGGGCACCTGTGGTATCTTGCGCGGCGGATGCGGCACGAGAAGCCGCACATCTTCGCCGGGCAACTCAGGATCAACTCGTTCTTTCCGCCGTTCCCGAGCACCGCCTTCGACCGCTTTGTGCAAGCCACGGCCGCGCGGCAGCGGGTGCCCTACTCCGTTTACCTGGCAGTGACCGACGCCTGCCCGTACCGGTGCCCGCACTGTAGTTACGCCCGGCGGCGGCCGGGCGGCCTGCCGCTGAAGAAACTCCTGGCACTGGTCGGCGAGATCAAGGCCCTCGGCACGGCCACGCTGGGGTTTACGGGCGGCGAGCCGATCCTCAGGGCCGACCTCGAAGACCTCGTCGCCGCCGCCGGGCCCGATATGGCCACGGTCCTCTTCACGACCGGCCACGGCCTGGATGCCGCGCGGGCCGGACGGCTGGCCGCCGCCGGCATCGCCAACGTCACGGTGGGCCTCGACTCGGCGGACCCGGCGGAGCACGACCGGGTGCGCGGCATCCGCGGTTCCTTCGAGGAAGCCCGCGCCGCCGTGGCCGCCTGCCGCGCGGCCGGCGTGTATGCGGCCCTCTCGACCATCGGCACGCCGGCGAAACTCGAAAGCGGCGACCTGGAGCGGATGTACGCCCTGGCAGCCGAGTGGGGCGCCCAGGAACTCCGCATCCTGCCGCCCGTCGCCACCGGCGGCTGGGCCGGACAGCGTGGGGTCATGCTGACGCCCGAGACCTGCGCGGCCCTCGGACGGTTCCACGCCGCGCACAACCGCCGGCCCGGCGGCCCGGCCGTCGCGGCCGTCCCCTACCTGGAGTCGGCCGAGATGTTCGGCTGCGGCGCGGGGTACCACCACCTGTTCATCGACGCCTCGGGCGAGGTGTGCCCGTGCGACCTGACGCCCCTGGCCTTCGGCAACGTGGCCGACGAACCGCTCGCGGCCATCTGGGACCGCCTGGGGTCTCGCTTCCCACGGCCTCGCCTGACGTGCCTCATGGCGGAGGTCGCCGACCGCATCCCGCCCGGCGCGCTGCCCATGCCCCGCGAGGCGAGCGAGGCGCTGTGCCCGCCTTGCGTGGCCGACGGGCCTCTGCCCGAGGTCCACCGCCGCCTCTTCAGAACCCGAAGATGACGGCGTCGGCCGTTGCCGCCACGCCTACCAGGAAGCACTCGGCGTAGATCAGGTGGATGGCCCGCCGCACCGGCAGGAAGACGCTCGCCACGGCGCACGCCATCGCCACCGACGCAACCGCCATGTACACCCAGCGGCAGCCGAGAAAAAGCGGCAGGACGAGCCCGAGCGCGGCCAACAGCAGGACGGCGTCGGCCACGCGGCGCCAGACCGCCGGACGCCGCTGCACGTCGAAGGCCTGCTCTGCGGCCGCTCGGTCGCCGCAAATGTCGCGGATGTCTTTGAGGACCTCGTACCCGAACGCCGTCAGGAACATCCACGCCGCAAACACCGCCAGCGACGGCGCCCGCGACCCGCCGGCGCCATCGGCCTGCACGATCGCCAGCGGATACATGCTCGTCATCAGCGCCGCGACGAGCAGCGGCTTGCCGATGCCGAGGCGCTTCGACGTCAGGTCGTAGACCACGAGCGCGGCCGCCACGACGGCCAGTGCCGCCGCGAATGCCGGACGCGCCCCGAGCGCCAGCCCCAGGCCCCCCGCCAGGAGGACGGCGCCCCAGACGGCCGCGGCGCCGCGCGACACGAGGCCCAGCGGGATGGGCCGGCCGGCCGCATTCACGCGGTCGACCGCCAGGTCGAGCACGTCGTTCAGAACGTAGGCGGCCGCGATGACAAGCCCAAGCGCCGCCGTCGAGAAAAGGAGGCCCGCCCACACGCCCGCCATCTCGCCGCCGCGCGCGTAGTACAGCGTCAGCGCGTACGCCAGCGCCATCGGGACGGCGTAGTACGGGCGGCACAGGCGCACAAGGGCGGGGATCACAGTTTCACTCCGACCGCGGCCAAGTAGCGGTGCGTGATGGGGATGCCGCGCTCGGTGCGCCGGGCCTCAATGATCTCGGCGAAGCGGGCGAAGACCTCGTCGCGCAGGGCCGGGTCAGCGGCAAACTCGAAGCCCGCGGCCGCACCCGTGGCCGTCAACCGCTCGATGGCCGCCCGGCCGGTGGGCACCCAGTACGTCTTCGATCCACTCCAGGCGGCCCGTATGCGGAGGCCCGCGGCCCGCATCATCGCCGCCAGGACCCACGCCGCCGGAAGAAAGCGGACCTTCATCACGTGGGCGAGCGCCTCGGGCCGCTCGGCGAACGCCAGCAGCGAACACCCCAGCACGCCCGCCAGCGAGAACAGGCTGTTGTCGATGATCCCGATGCGCCCCCCGGGCCGCAGCACCCGGGCCGCGTGGCGGATGACCCGCCACGGCCGCGTGTAGCCCAGGCCCCAGCCGCACGTCACCACGTCGGCGCTCTCGGCCTGGCGCGCCGCCAGGTACGCCGGGGCATCCGCCTGGATGAAGTCCGCGGCCCTGCCGCGCTCGCGCCGCGCCACCTCCAACATGCCGGCGGAGGCATCGACGCCGACGGCCCGCCGGCCCGTCCGCCGCGCGAGTTGCTCCGCCAGGAACCCTGTGCCGCACGCCAGGTCCACGCACGCGGCGCCCGGCGGCACGGAGAGCCGGTCGAGCATCTTGAGCGTCAGGCCCCGCATATGGTCGGTCCAGGCGGCATCGTAACCGGGGGCGACGCGGTCGTAACTGGCCGTCACGAGATCGCCGGTGGCGCGGGGCGGGGCCTCCACCGCCAGCCGGGCGACCCGCACGCCCAGAGCCAGCCAGCGGCGGCGGGGGCAGGGCGGCCGGGCGGTCGAGGTCATCGCGGTTCGCCTTTCAGGTACACACAGCGGCCCCACGATATCCCGCCGGTCGGGCCGACGCAAGCCGTCTCGCCGGACGCCGGGAGGGGTGGCCGCGACCAGAAGGTCGCGGCT
>DATKZB010000093.1:0-10996 GCA_035528235.1 Phycisphaerae bacterium | reverse complement strand
GACGACGTGCCCGCCCTCATGCAAGCAGGATCTCCACCGTTCCTCAACCGGGGTCTCGGCCTGCACCACGGGCGGGCGGCGGCGGGGCCTCTTGGCCGACTTGGGGCGGCGGGGCTTGAGGGTGCTCATGCTCGATCGTCCTTTCCGATGATGGCCACCAGCAGCGGCGCGGCCAGGAGTTCGTGGTACAGGTCCAGGCCCTGGGCGAAGTCGAAACGGGCCTGGCCGGTCGTCGTCTCGCAGAAGGTACGCTTGAACCGCCTGCACCCGGCCGCCTGAGTCCGAAGGCGGCCGTAGAGGTGCCGGTACGCTACCCGCCAGTCCCGCCGGTCGCGGCAGAGCCACACGCCCGCCGTGCCGGTTCCGACCGGGGCGCCAGCCAGACGCAGAACCTCTACGGCGTCCCGAATGTCTCGCGTCTGTACCGCTAGGCCGAGGCATCTCAAGTCCGCGGCGATGCGCCGTTGCGTTCGCGCGCGCCCGATGCCCGGGCAATGCTTGCACAGGTAGCCCGCGACGAGGACGTCCACCATGCCGGTGTCGATCATGGCCGCGCCCCCCCGCCGCCAGCGACAACGGCCTCGGGCTCGGCCGCCGCGGCCGGCCAGGCTGCCGCCGCGGCCAGGACGTCCGCATGCCGGTGCCGCAGGTCGTCAAGATCGCCCTGGCGCGAGAACCCGTCCGGCACCGTGAGGTCGAATGCAAGTCGGTCGATGTCACCGAGGGCAAGGTCAGCCGTCCCCACAAGGCGGCGGAACGCCCCGAGCACCGCGAACGCCTTCTCCCTGGCGGCCTGAGGCGCAGACCACGGCGGCCCGGCGCCGTCGCCGAGGATCTCGGCGGCGACGAGGGGCACCGTGGCCCCGGCGGCCAGGGCTTCGTCGACGGCGCGCAGAAACGCCTCGGCCTCGCTTGCAGAAGCCGGTCGTTGCCGATGGCGCTGCCAGAGCCGAAGCAGCCGCGTGCCGTCGCCATTGTTGCCGTCGCTGGTGCGCACACCTGGAGGGAAGGCCGTCGGTTCCCCTCCCTCTGTTCCCCGGTTCCCAACGGTTACGCTTCCGCCTTGGAAGCGCCGCAGGGGTGAATTGGAAGCGCCGCTGTTTCCCCCAGGGAAACACGATGGAAGCGCCGGCGCTTCCGTAGGGGAAGCGCCGGCGCTTCCCCCAGGGCAGCACGTCGGGGCCTGCGACAGGACAGCGTAGACCGCCGGTGCGTTCCTCGGCCGCGCGAGGCGGGCGACGTGCCGCCCTTCACCCTTGGAGAGCGCGGTGCAGATGTCGCGGGGGTGGACGCCGGTTTCCCGGGCCAGCGTGCGAACCGAGGGGAACGCCCGATTCCCGGCCCGGTTGACATGTAGCACCAGTCGAGCGAGCGCCCGGGCCTCGCCGTGCGAGAGACTCCGGTCCTCGACGATGGCCTCGATGCACCTCAGAACGTCCCCCATCGACAGGGCCGCCGGGGGTGTAACCACCGGCAGGGCGGCCGGCGCTGGTACGGCGTCGGGGGGGATCGGCCTGCTCATGGCGCCCTCCCGTCGTCGGCCGGCATGCAGCCGCCATCGAGCCAAGCCCGAAGACCCCGAGGCCCATCCAGCGGCCAGACGATCCGGCCGCCGATGCGAAGCCCTGGAGGGATCTGCCCGGTCGCCACGAGACGCCGCCACGACCTCAACGAGACGCCGCAGGCCTCCGCGGCCTCGCGGGCACCCAGGGCCAGCCGCAGCGGCGGCGGGGCGATGGTCGGCGGAACTTGGGCGGTCGCACTCATGGGATCGCCCCCACGTTTCGAGGGGCTCTCGATTTCCGGCGCCGGGCTGCTGCCTCGGCCGTCCGCCGTTCAGCCTCTGCCAGGGCTCTGCGGAGTGCTCGCACCGATGAACTGTTCGGACCAGCCAACTGCTCAGTGTCCGCTATCATCCGCCTGAGAACCTCCGGCGGAAGGTCCACGGCCTTCGTGATCTTCTGTGGCTTGTTCATGGTGCGAACAGCCTACAGAGTCGGCGCGGACAAGTGCGGTCGATTAACGTGCGTCTGACAGGACATCGGGCGGAGAAAACGGCTTGGAGTACGCCAAAAGAGCGTTTGCCGGACGAAAATCTTTTACGATTGACCTTCGTCTGACAGACTGTCAGACGGGCGGGAAGAGGTCCTTAATGTACGGGAGAACGTACTTCATCGAATGCAGGTATCGACATTCTCGCACGCTCGGTGCCTCCACGCTGACTACAAACTCGCGGTCTTGCCCGTGATCTTTGCGGAACCGGCACAGGCGTTGGTCCAGAAGAGCCCGCTTGTTCTTTGGTACCTTCCATCTTTCGGCGATGGCCGCCGCGCTCAAGAAGCCTTCGGGAAGATGGCTATTCCCACTGGCTCCTTCCGACACCGCTGTGATGTGGTCCCTGGTGGCGGAAGTCTGAGCCGGCGGGGCCAGGCGGGCCCGGCGGGCCACGGCCATGATGCGGTCCCACTCGGCCACCGCGCGGGCCATCTCGTCTGCGGTCGGTCGGTCGGGCAGGTTCGACGTAACGGGCAGGGTCCCATCCATATCCGGCAGCAGTTCGCAGCGAAGATCGTCGACGTGCTGCGCGGTCTGGCGCCACCCCTGCAGCGCCCCGTCGGCGGTGGCGTAGAGGGCCCGGCACTCTCGCAAGGTGGCCTCGTCGCCGGATCGCAGAGCATGGTCGATCATGTCCTTCCACTGGTCCCGCTCGGCCTGCGCCTTGGGAAAGCCGGCCGCCAGCATGCGGGCGGCCTCTTCCAGCCAGACCAAGGGGGGCGGTTGCGGCACATCGGCCGGCGAGGGCGTTATCTCTGTCTCGAAGACGGTCAGCCCCGCGTACCGCGCTTTGGCCTCGGCCACCGCCTTGACGACGGCGGCGGGCGCGGCGGCCTGGTGTCCCTTCGGGGTTCTCTTGCGAGTTCGCGTCGGCATGGTCCGGCTCCTGTTCCGGTCCTGAAACAAAGTGCGGGGGGCAGGCGGTCAGGATGCCGCTTTTCCGTCCGCGGGACGTAGCCCCCGCACCAGTCATTGTCCACGCTCGCACGCGGGAAATCAAGCCTTCACCGGGGCGCCACTGCCAAAACTGTTGGTGCCCATTTGGTGCCCATGCCCCCCGGGGCAGGGGCGGGCGGGTATCTAATTCCATCTGTGGTCAGGGGTTACGGCCGATGCTTCCCGGGCCTTCTGCGGATTTAGTATCCGGCGCTACGGCGCCCACGATGGCGTCGAGGTCGGCGTCGGCCGCCAGGTCCGCCGCCAGGACGGCCAGCGCTCGCCGGCGGCTCGCCGACAGCCGCGGCCAGGCGCCCACGATGGCGTCGAGGTCGGCGCCAAGCAGGGCGCCAAGCGCAGCCGCGCCGGATTCGCAAGTTCCGCTCTTGTTGGGGCTTACGTTCCCCACGATACCGGACTGTCGATCCGGTGGTTGCGGGTTCGAGCCCCGTCGCCCTCGCCACTAGACATGTAGAAACCGCGTTGGTGCTAGCGCCAACGCGGTTTCCCTTTTGGCCGGAGGCGCCCTTCCCGCCAGAGAACGACCCTTCCCGACGCTCCGCTGCACGATTCAGGGCAATAGTCGGGGCCGCCCGGGCATTGACATCATCGGTCCCCGTCCGCCGCCCCATCGACGGGGAATAATTATTCCCGCGTTACTTTTGTCCACCGGCAGAGTTTGGTCTCAGTAAAGGACGGGGACGAGACGGGGCCCCGCCGTTACGGCTGCGGGGTCACCTTTTCGCCCGAGAGGAGATCAGCCATCCCAATCCAGGCGCGCATCATGCGGTCCAACGGGGATGCCGAGGTATTCATCACGGCCACCCCCGCGAAGGCACCGTCGGTTAGAGACCAGGCCACGGCGCTTTTCTCGGAAGTCGGCGAGATCCTGCGCCGGCACGGTGCCCACATCCTCCAGGAGCGTATCTTCGGCACCGAGGAGGCCATGCGAGAGGCGTTGCCGGTGCGTGCAGCGGTCTACGGCGACCTGGATGACGGCATTCCGCCCCTGCTGCTGGCCGTGCCGGCCGGCCCGCTGGGCGGCATCAGCGGCGTGCAGATCCATGCGATTGCCGGGCAGCACCTTCCCGAGCCCATCCGGTACGGCGACTCGGTGTGCGGCCGCTTCGTCAACACGGGCGACCTGGGTTACATCGCCCTCTCGGGCCTCGCGGCGCCGGGCCAGGGAGCTAACACGGACCAGGCCCAGGCCATTTTCGCGCGGGCCGATTCGATTCTCCATCAGATGGGCACCAACATGTGTGCCGTCGCCAGGACGTGGCTCTGGCTCAAGGGCATCCTGGCGTGGTACGACGGTTTCAATGCCGTGCGGAGCCGGTTCTTCCGTGAATGCGGCATCATCGAGGGCGGGCGCCACGAGAATCGCCTGCCGGCCAGCACGGGCATCGGCGTCGGTCCGGCGGGCGAGGCCCACTGTGCCCTGGACGTGATCGCGACCACCGGCAAGGGCGCCTCGGTCGAGTACTTCCGCGCCGCGGGCATGCAGCAGCCGCCGCTGGAGTACGGCTCGGCGTTCTCCCGTGCCTCGAGGGCCGTGACGCCGGCCGGCAAGACGGTCTATGTCTCGGGCACGGCCGCCATCGACGAGGCCGGAGTGACGCGGCACGTGGACGACCTGAAGGGCCAGGTCGACATGACCGTGGCCAACGTCCAGGCGGTGCTGCGCGACACGGGCTGCACCGACGCCGACGTCGTCTACGCGTTCGTGTATTCGAAGACGCCGGCCGTTCAGGAGATATTCCACCGCGACTGGGCCGGCCTGGGTTGGCCCTGCATCTCGGTCGTCAGCGACGTGTGCCGCGACGACCTGCTTTTCGAGGTCGAGGCCACGGCCTGTCCGGGCGCCAAGGTGCTGTAACGGCCTGGCCCGGTTTCCCCACCCACCCGCCGGCTAACGCGTGCGCGCGCCCCATGGCCGAATTCACCCGACAGGTGTTTCCATCGGACGGGAGACACAACGGCCCAGCCTACTCCTGCCACGCTACTTCGCTGTTTCATCCCGCCTGGCGGCCTTCCTAGGCCGCCAGGAACATGCGTCAGGCCCGGTCGCGGCGGCCCGCCCAAGGCGGGCAGGCTCTGGGAAGGCCGCCGCGCAAATGGCGTTGCAGGCCTATTCGCCGGCGGGCGGCGCGTCGTAGCACTTGCGGCCATCGAGGATGGCCTTGCGTGCCTCGGCCTCGCGCTGGGCCAGGCGGAGGTACTTGGCGTCGCGCTCGGCATCGACGCCGTCGAGGGCGGCCTCGGCCATGTCCATCCGCGGCCGCTTGGCCAGCCCATCTCCTCCGGCGCGGATGATGGCCAGGGCCTCGTCGTACACCGGGCCGCCCTTCTCCTTCAGCGGCGCCAGGCACGGACTGACCTGGGGGCGAGAGAAACTGACGCTCGGCTCGTGGTGGCGGCCCGCCAGGTTGGTGCCTACCAGTTTAGACAGCCGCGCCAACTGCTTCGCGTCCAGGGGGCAGCGCCCGTAAAGATTCTGCGGGTACGCGCTGGCGTACGACGGATAATAGGGCGCGTTGATGTCGATCCAGGTCACGATGCGGTCGAGGGCCTCGGCATCGAGACGGACGTCGTTGTGCCCTTTGCGGAGGACCTTGACCAGTTTGCTGGCGTGCGAGCCCCAGGAATACGGCATCTGGACTTCGGGGGGGCCTGCCCCGACGACGCGCACCAGGTTCTTCCGCCTGAGTTCCATGTACGAGAAGTTGAAGCACCGGTCGAGGTCGCCCGACAGGATGACCTTCCCCGCGCCCTTGCCGCCGACGTCGTGGCATCGGACGCAGTACCGGTCGAAGACGGGCTGGACCTCGGCCCGGTAACTGAAGAGGCGCGGCCGGCCGTGCCAGGGGCGCAGGGCGTCGGGCGCGCGGCCCAGGGCGCGTTTGGGGCGGTTGGGCACGGCGGACTGGCGGTTCTCGTGGCAGCCGACGCACCCGGCCGTCTCGCCCGGCCGGCAAATCGTCCCGCTGCGCATCGACTGGACCATCATGCCGTCGGCATCGAGCAACTGGAAATAGACGAACCGGTCGGCCGGCACGGCGAAGTAGGCCGACCCGTCGTCGGCCACCGGCACGGTGCCGAGGATGCGCTTGTTGTTGAAATCGTCCCAGGCCATGCCCGGCGCCTGGGTGCCGCTGCCTTGCCAGTCGGGGTGCGTCCAGAACCGCTTCTCGGGCGACTCGACCACGCGCAGGTACTTGACGGTGCCGGGCTTGACGCGGTCCATGCCCGTGCCCACGTAGACGTCGTGCACGTAGAAGTAACCGTTGGCCTGGGTCAGGTCGATGCGGTCGGGAGCAGCCGGCGGCCGGGGGCGCGGGCCGAGCGGCATCGGGTCAAAGCACCCGGGCGCCTCGGTGTGCACGAGCAACTCGTTGCCGAAGACGTCGACCAGGAAGATGCCCATCTGCTCGCCCTCGACCTGACGCGAGCACAGAAAATACTTGCCCGCCGACGCCGGCGCCGCCGGGTCGTCGAGCGGGTATGGGTCCTCGTACTTGGCCGGTATGCGGGTGAACGCATCGTAGCCGCCGACCATGACGAGGTCGATCGCCTCGGGCGGCCACGTCTGCACCACGGGGGCCTTGCCGTCGATGCCGCGCGACCGGTCGACGATGGCCAGGGCGCCCCACGGGCGATCGTGACACGAGGAGAACGTGGCGACGAACCGGTCGGCACCCGCGATGGCACGGGCATCGAGGATGGCGCCCGGCGAACTCGTGTTGTTGCCGAAGTAAACGGCGTGGTTCGTGCCGTCGGGGTTACACGTCCAGACGCCTTGGGCGTCGCCGAAGTTGCGGTCGACGTACTCCCACCGGTCATACAGGAGGGTGCCCTCGGGCGTGAGCGTGGCATGGCCTTCGTGCAAGGTGCTGCGACCGATCTGATGGATGTTGGCCCCGTCGGCGTCCATCCGAAAGAGGTTGCCCATGATGTGGCGGTTGCACATGCAGTACTTGGGCTCGCGGGTGGAGGTGAAGGCGATTCGCCCGTCGGGCAGCCAGCACGGGTCGATGTCGCAGATGCCGGGCAGAAAGGTCAGTTGCTTCAGGCCCGTCCCGTCGGCGTTCATCTCGTAGAGATGGTAGTCGTCGGCCGGGTCGCGGCGCATCGAGAAGAGGATGCGGCGGCCGTCGAAACGGACGTCGGGGTCGCGCGCCACGCCCTTGGACACTTCCAGCAGCGTCCGGACCTGGCCGCCGCGCGCCAGGTCGATGGTCTTGACCGCTCCCCCGCCCCGGAACGAACCGGTGTTGATCTCGCCCGTCTGGAACATCGTGGCGGTGTTATGGTGGTCGGGCCGGTACTGCTGCCGCACGACGAACACGATGGGCCGGCCGCTGACGAGCGGGTTGGCCAGGAGGGCCTCGCGCCGCAGCCGCTCGAGTTCGACCCGAAGGGGTTCGAGCGAGTCGACCGGCGCCTTCTCGATCCGGGCGGTGAGTTCGGCCAAGCGGTCGAGGAACTCCTTGCCGGCGTAACGCCCGGGGAACGTCTCGGCCAGGTCCTCTATCGCCCGCCGAAGCGACCGCGCCGCCCCTGTGACCTGGCGGCGAGCCTGCTCGCGCGGCTCCTCAGTCGCGGCCGCAGGCGCCCGACCGGCCAGAAGCGCCACCACGCAGACCGCAAGGAGGCGCACGAGGGCGTGTCGCCAAAGTCCAGCCATCCCACCACCCCTCCCTGACGCCCGGTCTACGGTTTCTTCTGTTCGAGTTTGTAGACGGAAACGCAGTTGTCTTCAAGTTGCGGCACGTAAAGGAGCCGCCGCGCGATGTCCAGGCCGATGTCGGCCGGCATCCTGACCGCGATGAGCGGCTGCACGGTCTTGCGATCGGCCGAGATGGTCACCACGCGGTTGCCCTGCATGTCGGACACCAGGAACGTGCCGTCGTCGAGCACCTCGATGCCGTCGGGCGTGGTGAAATGAACCGCCAGACCGAAGGGCACCGGGTCGCCCTTGCCGGTCGGGTCGAGTTCGTAGACCTCGTGCAGGTCCCAACTGACGGCGAACATCTTGCCCTTGAAGAACGTGATGCCGTTGACGCCGGCGGGGGCCTTAATCCGCGTGACGCCCTCGCGGTCGAGGCGGTAGACGGCGCCGGCCTCGGTGTCGGAGACGTAGACCGCCACGCCGTCCGAGGCCATGTCGTTGAGGCGGCGTCCGGCGGGGCCCATGAGGGGCCTGGCCACGGCCTCGTCGGTCACGGGATACCCCACCACGCGCGTGTTGTCGGCGACGTAAAGGACGCCTTCCAGGATGCACATGCCCTTGGGGCTGTTCAGGGGCGCCTCGGCCTTCGATTCCTGCCAGCGCATCCAGACGGGCGTTCCGCCCGGCCTGAGGACCGAGATGAAGCCCGTCCCGTCATCGGCCCAGTACCCGCGCGTGGCGGTGTCCATGTTGGACACGAAGACGGCGCCGCTGGTGCGGTCCACGAGGGCGCACTCCGGCGCCTGGAGCCGCGCGATCAGGGCCACCTCCTGTGCCGTCCACACCGGCTGGACCCCCTGGAGGTTCGGCCCGCCGCAACCCGCGGCCGCGGCCAACGCGCCGGCCAGAAAGGCAAGACGCCACGTCGCACGGTTCATCCGCGGTCTCCTTGCTCATTGCACGACGGGCTGGTACCACAGCGATTTCCAGTACACCCGGTCCGTAGCATAGGGGTCGATGGGGTCGCCCGGTCCGATCGTGTCGGCCAGGATGCCGTAGCGTTTCATCTCGCGGACGTAGGGGGCATACGGGCGGTAGCCGGGCATGTCGAACCGCTTATGCTCGTCGAGCCACTTCTTGGCCTCCTGGACGGCGGCCAGGATCTTCTGGTAATCGGGGTCGGCCGTGTTGGCGAACACGTCGGGGGCCTTCTCGCCCGGCTTGGGCGGTGGAGACTTGGCCTGGCAGGTGCCGTACCCGCCGGCGCCGGCCGCCAGGGGACCGAGCAGGATCTGCGACTTCTCCGGCCGGGTCAGGTTGTAGGCCATGTGGCGCGACAGGCCGCCCCGCACGTCATGGGTGGCCGACAGCGGTAACGGCATGCGCTTGGCGTGACACGCGCCACAGCGGCGGCCGATGACCTCCATGGCCGCCTTAGCGGCCGGCCACTCGACGTCGATCCGCTTGATCTGGTTCTCCACGTACTCGCCGACCATGCCGCTGCCCGGCGCCGCGTAGGTCCCGGGATACACGGCACCGGATTCGATCCAATACCGGATCATCTTGAGCTCGTGGTCGGTGACCTTGACGTCGTTATGGCTGCCGTCGATCTTCTTCAAGAGCCGGCTGGCCGAGGCGCCGATAACGCGTGGCGGCCGGTTGCTGAACTGGTTGCGGCCATCGGCCACCAGGCCGCGCGCCATCAGGTTGAAGTACCCGTGCGAGTACATCGGGCCCCGGTCGCCCGCCAGCGTCACGCCGCCGCTACGTTTGTCGGGGTTGTGGCACTTGACGCAGTGCTTATCCACGATGGGCTGGATGTCGCGCGGAAAGTCGAACACGTCGGGCGCGTCGGCGACCGGCCGGATGCGGCTGGGCGCGCGGCCGAAAGCCAGAAGGTTCGCGCCCCGGGGCGGCAGCGTGCGGGACCGCTGTTCGTGGCAGCCGGTGCAGCCGGTCGTCTCGCCCGGCTGGACGGTCACGAAACTCTGCATGCGTTTGATGGCGTTGTCGCTGTCGTCCATGGCGACGAAGAACACGCTCCGCATGGCGGGCACCTCGAAGTACGCCGACCCGTCTGCTTCGACGGGCACGGTGCCCAGGATTCGCTCGAGGATGAACGTGCCGCCCAGGCTGATCGGTTCCATGCCGCCCGAGAAGTGCACCGGCTGTGGCAGCGTTTCGAGGATGAGGAGTTTCTTGATCTCGCCCGGCTTCACGCCGGCCATGTTGCGGCCGTAGGTGACGTCGGCCAGGAGGAGCCGGCCGGTGGCCTGCGCCAAATCGACGCGGGGCGGGATGATGCGCTCGCGAGGCCGCGGCATCAGTGGGCGCGGCTCGTGAAACTGGTACTCGCCGGTCGAGCGGCACAGGACCTGGGTGGCGCCCCGGCCGTTCATCAGGAGAATCCCGTCCTTCGACGCCACCAGGATACAGTCCTCGGAGAATGCATAGGGGTCGCGGAACTCGGCGCGCGGGTTCACCGCCCGCGCAGAAGGCTGGTCGTCGGGACCGGCGTTCGGGTCGACGATCGTCACGACGCCGTTGTGCTCACGGATGCCGTGGCCGGGAGAGAAGATGGCGACCGTCCGGTCGGTGGCCGGGATGGGCTTGGCATCGAGCATGACGGTGCCGGGGTGCATGTTGCCGAAGTAAACCATCTGGCCGGTGCCGTCGGGGCTGGAGACCCACAGGTGATGGAAGTGGACCTGGCTGCGGTCGACGTATTCCCATCGCATGTACAGCAGTCGGCCGTCCGGCAGCACCCAGGGCGTGTTGTCGTGGTCGTTGTTGCTGGAGATGGGGCGGATGTTCCTGCCATCGGGCCCGCACCGATAGAGGATGCCCACCTGCGTCAGCCAGCAGTTGACCCATCGCTTGCACCGAGACGACACGAAAACGATGTCGCCGTCGGGCAGGTAGGCGGGCTCGAAGTCGTCGTACTCGCCGTCGGTCAGCGCCTTCAGATCCGTGCCGTCGGCATTGATTTCGTAAAGATGATACGGATCGGTGCCCGCTTTGCGGTAGGCGAAGAGGATCTTCTTGCCGTCGTAGTGGACCTGCGGGTCGCGGACGCCGCCCTTGGGGTCCTCGAAGAGGACGGTCACCTGTCCGGTCTTCAGGTTCAGGCGGCAGAGGCGTCCGCCTTCGCGGTAGGCTTTGCGGTTGGCGTCGGGGCCGTAGTAGCTGAAATTGGCGTACCAGTGGCCGTCTTGCCCGAGCGGCCGCGCGGCAAAGATGACGTCCTCGACACCCGCCATGGGGCCCGCCAGGGCCTCGGCCAGGAGGTCCGGCGCCGGTTTCGGCGGCGCCGCGGCCGACGCCCCGCCAACG